>JBEPZM010000092.1:0-11057 GCA_041640835.1 Blastococcus sp. | reverse complement strand
GTCGACCTCGCCACGATGCGCGAGGCCATGGCGGAGCTCGGCGGCGACCCGCAGAAGATCAACCCGCTCGCCCCGGCCGAGCTGGTCATCGACCACTCGGTCATCGCCGACATCTTCGGCACCGAGGACTCCTTCCAGCGCAACGTCGAGATCGAGTACGAGCGCAACGGCGAGCGCTACCAGTTCCTCCGCTGGGGCCAGGGCGCCTTCAGCGACTTCAAGGTCGTCCCCCCGGGCACCGGCATCGTCCACCAGGTCAACATCGAGCACCTGGCCCGCGTGATCTTCCCGCGCGCCGAGGAGCAGGCCGACGGCTCGACCCGCACGATCGCCTACCCCGACACCTGCGTCGGTACCGACTCGCACACCACGATGGTCAACGGCCTGGGTGTGCTGGGCTGGGGCGTCGGCGGCATCGAGGCCGAGGCCGCGATGCTCGGCCAGCCTGTCTCGATGCTCATCCCCCGCGTCGTGGGCTTCAAGCTCTTCGGCCAGCTGCCGGACGGCGCCACCGCGACCGACCTGGTCCTCACGATCACCGAGATGCTCCGCGAGCACGGCGTGGTCGGGAAGTTCGTCGAGTTCTACGGCGAGGGCGTCTCCGCGGTGCCGCTGGCCAACCGCGCCACGATCGGCAACATGAGCCCGGAGTTCGGCTCCACCGCGGCGATGTTCCCCATCGACGAGGAGACCATCACCTACCTGAAGCTCACCGGCCGCTCGGCCGAGCAGGTGGCGCTGGTCGAGGCCTACGCCAAGGAGCAGGGCCTCTGGCACGACGCGTCCCGCGAGCCGGCCTTCTCCGAGTACCTCGAGCTGGACCTCGGCAGCGTCGTCCCCTCGATCGCCGGCCCGAAGCGCCCGCAGGACCGCGTGGCGATCACCGAGGCGAAGGCCTCCTTCCGCGAGGCACTGCCGACGTACGCGCCGATCGACGAGATGCAGAAGGACGACGACGACGCGCCCCGCGACGCCGGCTCCAGCGTCGACGAGGCGGTCGAGGAGACCTTCCCGGCCTCCGACCCGGCCAGCCCGTTCGCGCACGGCAACGGCGAGGCCGGCAAGCCGCACACCGCCGTCACCGGCAACGGGAACACGGGGCGGGCGTCCAAGCCCACCCGCGTGGTGATGGAGGACGGCACGGAGACCGAGATCGACCACGGCCACGTGGTCATCGCCGCGATCACCTCGTGCACCAACACGTCCAACCCGCAGGTGATGATCGGCGCCGCGCTGCTGGCGAAGAACGCCGTCGAGCGCGGGCTGACCAGCAAGCCGTGGGTGAAGACGACGCTGGCCCCCGGGTCCAAGGTCGTCATGGACTACTACGAGAAGGCGGACCTCACCCCGTACCTGGAGAAGCTCGGCTTCTACCTGGTCGGCTACGGCTGCACGACCTGCATCGGCAACTCCGGCCCGCTCCCCGAGCCGGTCAGCCAGGCGGTCAACGAGGCCGACCTCGCCGTCGTCTCGGTGCTCTCGGGCAACCGCAACTTCGAGGGCCGGATCAACCCCGACGTCAAGATGAACTACCTGGCCTCGCCGCCGCTGGTCATCGCCTACGCCCTGGCCGGCTCGATGGACGTCGACCTGAACAACGACCCGCTCGGGCAGGACCCCGACGGCAACGACGTCTTCCTGCGCGACCTGTGGCCCTCCCCGCAGGAGGTCCAGCGGGTCATCGACCACGCCGTCTCCGCGGAGCAGTTCGGCCGCAGCTACGAGGACGTCTTCGCCGGCACCGAGCAGTGGCAGAACCTGCCCACCCCGACCGGTGACACCTTCGAGTGGGCCGAGGACAGCACCTACGTGCGCCGTCCTCCGTACTTCGAGGGCATGCCGGCCGAGCCGTCCCCGGTCGAGGACATCGCCGGCGCCCGCACGCTGGCCGTGCTGGGTGACTCGGTGACCACCGACCACATCTCGCCGGCCGGCTCGATCAAGGCCGACAGCCCCGCGGGCAAGTACCTCCGCGAGCACGGCGTGGACCGCCGGGACTTCAACTCCTACGGCTCGCGCCGCGGGAACCACGAGGTCATGATCCGCGGCACCTTCGCCAACATCCGGCTGCGCAACCAGCTGGTGCCCGGCACCGAGGGTGGCGTCACCAAGAACCACCTGACCGGCGAGACGACGACGATCTACGACGCCTCGCGCGCCTACATCGACGCCGGCATCCCGCTGGTCGTGCTGGCCGGCAAGGAGTACGGCTCCGGCTCGTCCCGCGACTGGGCGGCCAAGGGCACGGCGCTGCTGGGCGTCAAGGCCGTCATCGCCGAGAGCTACGAGCGCATCCACCGCTCCAACCTGATCGGCATGGGCGTGCTGCCGCTGCAGTACCCCGAGGGCCAGAACGCGGAGTCGCTCGGCCTGACCGGCGACGAGGAGTTCACGATCACCGGGATCACCGCGCTGAACGACGGCTCGGTGCCCCGCACGGTGAAGGTGAAGGCCGGCGACGTGGAGTTCGACGCGCGGGTCCGGATCGACACCCCCGGTGAGGCGAACTACTACCGCAACGGCGGGATCATGCAGTACGTGCTGCGTTCGCTCCGCGGCACCGCGGCCTGATCGAGGGCTGAGCACATGGACCTGGGTCTGGGTGGTCGCGGATACCTGCTCACCGGCGCGAGCCGGGGGCTGGGCTTCGCGACCGCCCGGGCCCTGGTCGACGACGGGGCGCGGGTGCTGATCAGCTCGCGCTCCGCCGAGTCCGTGGACGCCGCCGTCGCCTTCCTCGGTGGGGCGCCGGCGGCGGCGGGCATCGCCGCCGACCTGGCGGACGACGACGCGGCCGAGCGGCTGGTCGCCGAGGCGCGCGAGCGGCTGGGCACGGTCGACGGGGTGCTGATCTCGGTCGGCGGCCCCGCGCCCGGCACCGTGCTCTCGACGCCGGAAGACGCCTGGCGGGCCGGGGTGGAGTCGGTGCTCCTCGGGCCGCTGCGGCTGGTCCGCGCGCTCGTCCCGCACCTGGGCGAGGGCGCGGCGATCGGCTTCGTGCTGTCCATCTCCGTCAAGCAGCCGATCGGGCACCTGGCCATCTCCAACGGGCTGCGTCCCGGTCTGGCGATGACCGCGAAGGCCCTCGCCGACGAGCTCGGCCCCCGCGGCATCCGCGTGCTCGGGCTGCTGCCGGGCACGATCGCCACCGACCGGATCGCCGAGATCGAGGCGGCGTCCGGCGACCCGGAGAAGGCCCGCGCCCGGACCGAGGCGGGGATCCCGCTGCGCCGCGTCGGCCGGCCCGAGGAGTTCGGCCGGGTCGCCGCCTTCGCCCTCTCGCCCGCCGCCTCCTACCTGAGCGGCACGATGATCGCCGTCGACGGCGGCATGACCCGGGCGCTGTGACCGACCCCGTCCTGGTCGCCTGCGCCCACGGCACGCGCAACCCGACCGGCCGCCGGCTGATCGCCGAGCTCGCGCTCGCCGCGAAGGAGCTCCGCCCCGGCCTGGTGACGACGGCGGCGTTCGTCGACGTCCAGCCGCCGACAGTGGTCGACGTCGTGGCCGGGCTCGCCGCCGAGGGCCGATCCGCCGTCGTGGTGCCGCTGCTGCTGTCGGGCGGCTACCACGTGCACGTCGACATCGCGGGCGCCGTGGCCGGCGCCGACGGCACGGTCGCGGCGCGGCCGCTGGGGCCGGACCCGAGGCTGGCCGCCGTGCTGCTCGACCGGCTCGTCGAGGCCGGCGCCGACCCGCAGGATCCGGGCACCGCCGTCGTGGTGGCGGCCGCGGGGTCCAGCGACGAGCGGGCGGTCGCCGACGTCGAGCACACCGCTGCCCTGCTGCAGCACTCCTGGGCCGGCCCGGTGACCACCGGCTACGGCTCCGCCGCCCAGCCTCCGGTGCCCGACGCCGTCACCGCGGCCCGCGACGCGGGAGCCGAGCGCGTCGTCCTGGCCTCCTACCTACTGGCGCCCGGGCACTTCCACGACAAGCTGGCCGGCGCCGGCGCGGACCTGGTCACCGCTCCCCTGCTGCCCGACCCGCGGATCGCCGCCGTCCTGCTGGACCGCTACGACGCCGCCGTCGCCACGACGGCCGAGCCGGAGCCGGAGCCTGAGCCAGAGCCAGTGCCGGCGCCGGCGGAGCCCGCGCAGCCGGCCCCCACGACGACGCCGTCGGGCGGCCGCCGGTGGAACCGCACGGTGTCGGCGATGGTCACCGCGGGGCTGGCGCTCGCCCTGGGGTTCGGGCTCGTCGTGCAGATCCGCAGCACCGGCGAGGCCGAGATCACCGGGGCCACCGAGGAGGACCTGGTCCGCATCCTCGACGAGCTGGACACCCGCGAGGAGCAGCTGCGCTCGCAGCTCGCCGAGCGCGAGCAGGCCGTCGAGGAGCTCAGCGGCACCCGCAACCAGTCCGGATCGGCCCTGGCCGAGGCGCAGCGGCGGGCCGAGACGATCGGCATCCTCAACGGCACCCTGCCCGCTCGCGGGCCCGGGCTGCGGCTGGTCGTCGAGGATCCGGACGGTGCGGTGACCGCGGCCGTGCTGCTCGACGCCATCCAGGAACTGCGCGGCGCCGGAGCCGAGGCGATCGAGGTCGACGGCGTCCGGGTCGTGGTGTCCAGCTACGTCGGCGGCACCCCGGGCGAGCTGACCGTGGACGGCCGGGCGCTGGAGGCGCCGTACGAGGTGCTCGCCATCGGGCCGCCGACCGACCTCGAGGTGGCGCTGAACGTCTCCGGCGGCGTGGTCGCCGACGTCGCCCGCACCGGAGGCACCGCCTCGGTCACCCAGTCCGACGACCTCACCATCGACAGCCTGGTCCGCCGCCGTTAGCTCCCGCCGGTCGCCACCGGACGGTCCGGATCGGCCGACCACTGCGACCACGAGCCGGGCCACAGCGCCGCCTCGACGCCCGCGACGGCCAGCGCGGCCACTTCGTGCGCCGCGGTGACCCCGGAGCCGCAGTAGACGCCCACCTCGGTGCCGGGCCGGACGCCCAACGCCTCGAACCGAGCAGCCAGATCCTCCGCAGGCAGGAAGGTGCCGTCGCCGGCCAGGTTCGCGGTCGTCGGCGCGCTGGTCGCGCCCGGGACGTGCCCGGCCCGGGGGTCCACCGGCTCGACCTCGCCGCGGAACCGCTCGGCCGCCCGGGCGTCGAGCAGCACGCCCCCGCGGCCGGGCAGCAGCGCCGCGCCGTCCGCCTCCACGATCGGCAGCCCGCCGCCGGTCAGGACGACGTCGCCCCCAGGCGGCACGACCTCGCCCGACTCCAGCGCGCCGCCGGCGCGGACCCAGGCGGCCAGCCCGCCGTCGAGCAATCGGACGTCGGTCAGCCCGCCCCAGCGCAGCAGCCACCAAGCACGCGCGGCGGCCAGGCCGCCGGCGTCGTCGTAGGCGACGACCGGCCTGCCGGAGCTGATGCCCCACCGTCGGGCGGCTGCCTGCAGTCGCTGCAACGACGGCATCGGGTGCCGGCCGAGCGACGGATCCGGTGGATCGGCCAGCTCGGTCTCGAGGTCGACGTACACCGCTCCGGGGAGGTGACCGGCCAGGTGCTTCTCGCGGCCCCGGTCGTCGCCCAGCGCCCACCGGACGTCCAGCAGCACCGGCCGCTCCCCCGCCGCCAGCAGCTCGGCCGCGGAGACCAGGACCGTCACTGCGCCGCCAGCAGCCCGCGCAGCTCCTCGGTCAGGGCGGCGCGCGCCTCGGGGTGCTGGTGCCAGGCGGCGGGCGTGGCCTGCAGCAGCTGGATCCGCCAGCGGCCGGCCCCCTCGTCGACCGCGACGAGGGTGTGCACGGTGTGGAAGCTGTCCTCGACGTCGCTGGCGCCCGGCGGGATCATCCCGGCGTGCGCGATGAGCAGCGCCGTCCCCGGTGCGGCCGCGCGCACGGAGCGGATCACCGCGACGTACGCCGCGGTCTGGTGGCTGCCGAAGATCTGGCGGAGGTCGGCGGCGATGGCCAGGCGGCCGTGGTGGTGGGTGCCGTCGTAGCCGATGATGTCGCCGTCGTCCGCGAAGCAGGCCGCCACGGCCGCACCGCTGCGCCGGTTCCAGCCGTCCAGGTAGGCGGCGTAAAGGGATCGGAGCTGGGCGTCGTGCGGATGCGCTTGCGTCACAGGAGTGACGGTAGTGGTCAGGTCGCGGCGACCGGTCGACGCTCGCCGTCGGCGAACTGGGTGCGGTGCAGGTCTGCGTAGCGCCCGCCGAGTGCCAGCAACTCAGCGTGCGTGCCCGACTCCACGATGCGACCGCCGTCGACCACCAGGATCTGGTCGGCGTTGCGCACGGTGGAGAGCCGGTGGGCGATGACCAGGGAGGTGCGTCCGGTCAGCGCCGCGTCGAGGGCCTGCTGGACGGCGGCCTCGGACTCGCTGTCCAGGTGCGCGGTCGCCTCGTCGAGGATCACGATGCCCGGCGCCTTGAGCAGCACCCGCGCGATGGCCAGCCGCTGCTTCTCGCCGCCGGAGAGCCGGTGCCCGCGGTCGCCGACGACGGTGTCCAGGCCGTCGGGCAGCGAACGCACCAGCTCGTCGATGTGCGCTCCCTCGAGGGCCGCCCACAGCTGCTCCTCGGTCGCCTCCGGGCGGGCATAGAGCAGGTTGCTGCGCATCGTGTCGTGGAACAGGTGCGCGTCCTGGCTGACCACCCCGATGGCGTCGCGCAGCGAGGCCATCGTCGCCGCCCGGACGTCGATGCCGCCCACCCGAACCGCGCCGCCGGTGACGTCGTACAGCCGGGACACCAGGGCGGCGATGGTGGACTTGCCGGCGCCGGAGTGACCGACGAGGGCCACCAGCGCGCCGGGCTCGACGCGGAAGGAGACGTCGTGCAGCACGTCCACAGGCCCGCCGTGCTCGGGCAGCGACACCTCTTCCAGTGACGGCAGCGAGACGTCCTCGGCCGCGGGGTAGCTGAACGCGACGGAGTCGAACTCGATCGACCGCTCGCCGGCGGGCACCGGGACGGCGTCGTCGGCCTCGCGGATCATCGGGGGCAGGTCGAGCACCTCGAAGACCCGGTCGAAGCTGACCATCGCGCTCATCACGTCGACCCGGACGTTGGCCAGGGCGGTGAGCGGGCCGTAGAGCCTCGACAGCAGCAACGCGAGGGCGACGACGTCACCGGGGCTCAGCGATCCGGTGAAGGCCAGGTACCCCCCCAGCCCGTAGACCAGGGCGGTGGCGAGTGCGGCGACCAGCGTGAGCGCGGTGAAGAAGAACCGGCCGTACATGGCCGACAGCACGCCGATGTCGCGGACCCGCGCGGCACGGTCGCTGAAGGACCGCTCCTCCGCCTCGGGCCGGCCGAACAGCTTGACCAGCAGCGCCCCGGCGACGTTGAACCGCTCCGTCATGGACGTGTTCATCGACGCGTTGAGCTCGTAGGACTCCCGGGTGATCTCCTGCAGGCGGCTGCCGATGCGCCGCGCCGGCAGGACGAACAGCGGCACCAGGACCAGCGAGAGCAGGGTGATCTGCCAGGACAGGGTGAGCATGACGCCGGCGGTCAGCACCAGGCCGATCACGTTGGAGACGACGCCCGACAGCGTCGAGGTGAACGCCTGCTGGGCGCCGACGACGTCGTTGTTCAGGCGGCTGACCAGGGCACCGGTCTGCGTGCGGGTGAAGAACGCCACCGGCATGCGCTGCACGTGGGCGAACACCCGGCTGCGGAGGTCGTAGATGACCCCTTCGCCGATACGGGCGGAGTACCAGCGGGTGCCGAGCGAGATGGCGGCGTCGACCACGGCCAGACCGGCGATGAACAGCGCGATGCGCACGATGTCGCCGGAGGTGCCGTCGAGCGAGGCGATCCGGTTGACGATGTCGCCGGCCAGCAGGGGCGTGATGACGCCGATCAGCGAGGAGCCGATCACGAGCAGCAGGAAGAAGACCAGATCGCGCCGGTAGGGGCGGGCGACGCCCAGGATCCGGCGCACCGTGCCCGGGGGGAGCTTGCGGCCGACCACCGACGGGTCGCGGCGGAACGATCGCATCGCCGCCATGGAGGTCATGGTGGGGGTCACGGACATGCCTCCTTCTGCCTCGTCGAGCCCGACGCCGGCCTCCGGTCGAACAGGCGCGGGCACGCGGCTGTTCCGGCGGGGCAAGGAGGGCCCCGCCGGATCCAGCGTCTCAGCCGGTACCGACGATCAGCGCCCGCCGGCCAGCTCCTGCAGGCGCAGCACCTGCGCCCGGCGCTCGGCGGCGTCCTGGGTCTCGGGGTCGTTGCGCACCGCGGAGCGCACCAGCGCGGCGGTCGCCCGGCTCGCCCCGACCGGAGGGCCGAGCAGCGCCTGCGCCAGTCGTGCGACGGCCTCGTCGAGCTGCTCCCGCGGCACGACGACGTTGGCCAGCCCCATCGCGTGCGCCTCGGCGGCGCCGACCGGGCGGCCGGTCAGGCAGATCTCCATCGCCCGCGAGTAACCGACCAGCTCTACCAGGTTGCTGGTGCCGGTCAGGTCGGGGACGAGTCCCAGCGTGGGCTCGGGCAACCGCAGCTGGGCGTCCTCGGCGAGCACACGGAGGTCGCACGCCAGAACCAGCTGGCAGCCGGCGCCGATCGCGTGCCCCTGGACCGCGGCGATGGAGACGATCCCGGGCCGGCGCAGCCAGCGGAAGCCGCGCTGGTACTCCCGGATCTGCTCCTCGGCAGCCTCGGCGGGGCGCCGGCCGAGGTCACCCAGTCCGCCCGCCGTCCCGGGCTCCGGGTTGAACATGCTGCGGTCGAGGCCGGCCGAGAAGGAGCGCCCCTCGCCGCGCAGCACGACCACCCGGACGTCGTCGCCGAGCGAGTCCCCCACCGCGGCCAGCGCCGACCAGGTGGCCGGCGTCTGGGCGTTGAGCTGCTCGGGGCGGTCGAGGGTGACGGTGAGGACGGCGCCGTCCTGGGCGGTGCGGACGAATCCGTCGTGCGGAGAAGGAGAGGTCACGCCTTCTTACTATTCCGGTTCGCCCCACCGCGGCTGCGCAGGGTGGCGCCGGACTCGGAGAGCAGCCGGTGGACGAAGCCGTAGGAGCGCTTGGTCGACTCGGCGAGCGAGCGGATGCTCTCGCCGCCGTCGTACCGCTTGCGCAGTTCGTCGGCGAGCGTGCTCCGGTCGCCGCCGGTGATCCGCTTGCCCTTGCCCAGGTCCGCAGTGCTCGAGTCGGCCATGGCTCCCCTCCGTGTCAGCCCCCGGACGCGCGCGTCGTCGACTCTCGCGGTGGGGGCTGTCGCTGTGGCGCCGTCGTCCCGAATGACCACGGCTCCTAGGCAACCCATGATCACCCAGCGCACCGGGTGCGGCCACGTGAAGAGTCAGGCCAGCTCGACCAGGTCGGCGAGGTCCTCGCTCCAGGCGTCCTCGGTGCCGTCGGGCAGCATGATCACCTTGTCGGGGTCGAGCGCGCGGACGGCGCCCTCGTCGTGCGTGACCAGCACGATCGCGCCCGTGTAGGTGCGCAGCGCCTCGAGCACCTGCTCGCGGCTGGCCGGGTCGAGGTTGTTCGTCGGCTCGTCGAGCAGCAGGACGTTCGCGCCCGAGACGACGAGCGTTGCCATGGCCAGGCGGGTCCGCTCGCCACCGGAGAGCGTGCCGGCGCGCTGGTCGACGGTCTCGCCGGTGAAGAGGAACGCGCCGAGGATGCGGCGCAGCTCGGTGTCGGTGCTGTCCGGCGCCGCCGACCGCATGACCTCGAGCAGCGAGCGGTCCATGTCGATCGTCTCGTGCTCCTGCGCGTAGTACCCCACCCGCAGCCCGTGCCCGGCCTTGACCTCGCCGGTGTCGGGCAGCTCGGTGCCGGCCAGCATCCGCAGCAGCGTCGTCTTCCCGGCTCCGTTGAGGCCGAGGACGACGACCCGCGTCCCGCGGTCCACGGCGAGGTCGACGTCCATGAAGATCTCCAGCGAGCCGTAGCTCTTGGACAGCCCCTCGGCGAACAGCGGCGTCTTGCCGCACGGCGCCGGCGTCGGGAAGCGCAGCTTCGCGACCTTGTCCTGCACCCGGACGTCGGCCAGCCCGGACGCCAGCCGCTCGGCGCGCTTGTCCATGCTCTTCGCGGCCTTGGCCTTGGTGGCCTTGGCACGCATCTTGTCCGCCTGGGCGTTGAGCGTGTCGATCTTGCGCTCGGTGTTGGCCCGCTCCTGCTTGCGCCGGCGCTCGTCGGTCTCGCGCTGCTCGAGGTAGCGCTTCCAGCCGAGGTTGTAGATGTCGACGGTGGCGCGGTTGGCGTCGAGGTGCCAGACCTTGTTGACGACGGCCTCGAGCAGCTCGACGTCGTGGCTGATCACGATCAGCCCGCCGCGGTGGCTGGTCAGGAAGCCGCGCAGCCAGGTGATCGAGTCGGCGTCGAGGTGGTTGGTCGGCTCGTCGAGGAGCAACGTCTCGGCATCGGAGAACAGGATGCGGGCCAGCTCGACGCGACGGCGCTGACCACCGGACAGGGTCCGCAGCGGCTGGGCGAGCACCCGGTCGGGCAGGCCCAGGTTCGTGCAGATGCGCGCGGCGTCGCTCTCGGCCGCGTAGCCACCGAGGGCGGCGAACTGGTCCTCGAGGCGGCCGTAGTGCCGGACGGCGCGGTCCTGCTCGACGTCGTCGGCCGGCTCGGCCATCGCGACCTGGGCCTTGACCAGCTGGTTGCGGATCACGTCCAGCCCGCGCCCGGAGAGCACGCGGTCGCTGGCGGTGATGTCGAGGTCGCCGCTGCGCGGGTCCTGGGGCAGGTAGCCGAGCTCGCCGCTGATCTCCACCTTGCCGGCGTGCGCCACCCGCTCACCGGCGAGCGTGGTGAGGGTGGTGGTCTTCCCGGCGCCGTTGCGCCCGACCAGCCCGATGCGGTCACCCGGCTGCACGCGCAGGTTCGCTTCGCTGATGAGGATGCGGGCGCCGGCGCGGAGCTCGAGGCCGGTCGTCGTTATCACTGAACCCAGGGTAGGCGCTCGGAGTGCGATCACCCCCACGTTTCCGGGGTGACATGGGCGGCATCCCCCGCCCGGGCGTGTTCCGGGGCCGGACGGCCCGCGCAGGCCCCCGAGCAGCCAGGATGCGGTCATGGGACCGGATGCGCGAGCGTGGGGGCTGCCGTGCCCGGTGTGCGGCCGGCCGACGGGGGACGTCGGCGCC
>JBEPZM010000091.1:0-11087 GCA_041640835.1 Blastococcus sp. | reverse complement strand
GCTCTTCTTCCCGCCCGGGCTGGTGGGGGGGCCCGTGGG
Source organism: Blastococcus sp. (assembly GCA_041640835.1). Lineage (GTDB taxonomy): Bacteria > Actinomycetota > Actinomycetes > Mycobacteriales > Geodermatophilaceae > Blastococcus. The sequence continues at coordinate 11,048 of JBEPZM010000091.1, read as the reverse complement.
CGGCGGGGGCTGGAGCCGCCGCGACCTGCGCGCCCGGCGCGGCTGACGCCGGGCGCTCAGTCGGCGACGGTGCCCGCGGGGAGGCCGCCGAGCAGGTTGCGCGCGAGCTCGTCGTCGCGCGGGGGGCCCGACCACTCCACCATGAGCAGGGAGGCGTCGTCCGACGTCCGCCCGCCGCGTCCGCGCAGCAGCGCGTGGGACAGCAACCGGACCGTCTCGGCCACGGGCAGGCCGTGCACCGCGTTGTCCTCGATGAACTCCCGCAGCCGCTGCTCGCCGAACTGGACGCCGTCGGGCAGCCGTTCCTCCACCACGCCGTCGGTGAAGAACAGCACCCGGTCGTGCGGTCGCAACGAGACCGAGTGGACGTACGCCGCGCCGTTGCCGAACCCGACGGGGCGGCTGACCCGGCCGAGCAGCTCGCCCACGACGCGGCCGTCGCGGATCAGCAGGCCCGGCGGGTGCCCGGCGTTGACCCAGGTGAGCTGCCCGGACGTCGTCTCCAGCCGCCCGATCAGCGCGGTGGCGAACCGCCCGGGGTAGGAGTCGGCCATGACCGAGTCCATCTCGGCGTACATGTCGGTCAGGTCGCTGTCGTTGACCCGGCCGTGCCGGTAGGCCGCGATGAGCAGGGTCGCCATGGTGGCGGCCTCGACGCCGTGACCCATGGCGTCGAACACCGCCAGGTGCAGGGTGTGCTCGTCGAGGGCGTAGTCGAAGCTGTCCCCGCCGACGTCGTACGCCGGTTCGAGGGCACCGGCGAGGGCCAGGTCCGGCGTCGTCATGACCATCGGCGGCAGCATCTGCCACTGGAGGTGGGCCGACAGGCTCATCGGCGAGGCCATCCGCGTGCGGGCGAACGTGTCGGTGTAGCCGGACTTCGTCACGACCAGGTCGGCGGTCAGGCCCGCGATGCGCTGGGCGAGCCGGCGGTCGTTGTCGTCGACCGCAGGCAGGGTGAGCGCGAGGACGCCGACGCGGTCGGAGCCGTCGAGCATCGGCATGAACAGCCGGACCCCGCCGTCGGGCTGACCGACCTCGCACGGCCGGTCGGTGCGGAAGGCGGTGCCGGCCGCGCTGTCGTCGATCGGCTCGGCCACCCCGGTCAGCCCGGTGCCCTGCAGCGGTCGCAGGACCGAGTGCTCGAAGTCCTGGAGGTAGATGGCGACGTCCCGGCCGCCCATGGCCTCGATCTCCTGGGCGACCAGCGGTCCGACCAGCCGTGACGGCATCAGGTGCGCCCGGTCGAGCAGCGAGCCGAGGATGCGTTCGCCGAGGCTCTCCTGGCGGGAACGGCCGTCGGGGTCGGTGAAGCCGACCCCGGTCAGCGGGCTGCTGCCCGTGCCCGGCGCGTACGTCGAGCGTGTGCTGTCCTGCGTCATCCCTCGCCCACCGCGTGTGGCCGCGGAGTCGCGACGGCACGACTCTTCCCGCGGGGGGAGCCGTTGGCAAGGCGCGGCGCTGTCGGATGGCACACGGCCCGGCCCGTACCCGCCGGTAGGCAGTGCCACTCCGGAGCACGGGATAGGTTCGGACCAGGACGACGGCGTCGGCAGGGGAGTGGCACGTGGGCAGATCGGTGCTGGTGACCGGCGGCAATCGCGGTATCGGGCTGGCGATCGCCCGCTCCTTCGCCGAGCAGGGCGACTCCGTCGCGGTGACCCACCGCGGCAGCGGCGCACCCGACGGGCTCTTCGGCGTCCAGTGCGACGTGACCAGCAGCGCCGACGTCGACCGCGCCTTCTCCGAGGTCGAGGAGCGCCAGGGCCCGGTCGAGGTGCTGGTCAGCAACGCCGGGATCACCCGCGACGGCCTGCTCATGCGCATGAAGGAGGAGGACTTCGCCGACGTCCTCGACGCGAACCTGACCGCGGCGTACCGCGTCGCCCAGCGGGCCAGCGCCAAGATGGTCCGGGCCCGCACCGGTCGGATGATCTTCGTGTCGTCGGTCGTGGGCCTGCTCGGCTCCGCGGGGCAGACGAACTACGCGGCGTCGAAGTCGGGCCTGGTCGGCCTGGCCCGGTCGATCGCCCGCGAGCTCGGCAGCCGCAACATCACGGCCAACGTGGTGGCGCCCGGGTTCGTGACCACGGACATGACGGCGGCCCTGCCGGAGGCACGGCAGAAGGAGATCCTGGGGCAGGTGCCGCTGGGGCGGTACGCCTCGGCCGAGGAGGTCGCCGGCGTCGTGCGTTTCCTCGCCGGCGACGCGGCCGGCTACATCACCGGGGCGGTCGTCCCGGTCGACGGCGGACTGGGGATGGGGCACTGATGAGCGGCGGCATTCTCGAGGGCAAGAAGATCCTCGTCACCGGCGTGCTGACCGAGTCGTCCATCGCCTTCGCGACGGCCCGCCTCGCGCAGGAACAGGGCGCCACCGTCGTCCTGTCGAACTTCGGCCGGGCGCTGTCGCTGTGCCAGCGGATCGCCAAGCGGCTGCCGCAGGAGGCGCCGGTCGTCGAGCTCGACGTCACGAACACCGAGCACCTGGCGGCGCTGGCCGACCGGCTCCGCGGGCAGGGCGTCGACTCCCTCGACGGCGTCGTCCACTCGATCGGCTTCGCGCCCCAGGAGGCGATGGGCGAGGGCTTCCCCGAGGTGGCGTGGGAGCACGCCGCCACCGCCTTCCAGGTGTCGGCCTGGTCCTACGCCTCGCTCACGCAGGCCTGCCGGCCGCTCCTGGCCAACCCGTCCTCGGTCGTCGGGCTGACCTTCGACGCGTCGGTCGCCTGGCCGGTCTACGGCTGGATGGGCGCCGCCAAGGCGGCGCTGGAGTCGACCAGCCGGTACGTGGCCCGCGAGCTGGGCCCCGAGGGCGTGCGGTCGAACATCGTGGCGGCGGGGCCGCTGCGCAGCATGGCGATGAAGTCCATCCCGGGCAGCGCGCAGTTCGAGGAGGCCTGGGAGGGCCGCGCGCCGCTGGGCTGGTCGGTCACCGACACCGCCCCCGCGGGCAAGGCCGTCGTCGCCCTGCTGTCGGACTGGTTCCCCGCCACCACCGGCGAGATCGTCCACGTCGACGGAGGGTTCCACGCCGTCGGCGTGTAGCTGCATCCGAATCCGCCCCGCGACCCGAAAGAACACCGTGCCCCGCGCCATCGTCGACATCACCCCTGCCGGTCAGCGTCCCGACGAGGACCCGTCCCTGGCCGTCCGCAACAACGGCGGCGTCGCGCCGTCGTCCGCGCCCGCCCCGGCGGGCCGCCGCGAGGCGCTGCTGCTGCTCTCCTTCGGTGGCCCCGAGGGCTCCGACGACGTCATGCCGTTCCTGGAGAACGTCACCCGCGGCCGCGGCATCCCGCGCGAGCGGCTGGAGGAGGTCGCCGAGCACTACCACCACTTCGGCGGCGTCAGCCCGATCAACGACCAGAACAAGGCGCTGATCAGCGCGCTCCAGGGCGCGCTGCGCGCGGCCGGCATCGGCCTGCCCGTCTACTGGGGCAACCGCAACTGGTCGCCGTACGTCGAGGACGTCTGGCAGCAGATGGCCGACGACGGCATCCAGCACGCCTACGTCCTGGCGACGTCGGCCTACGCCTCGTTCTCCGGCTGCCGGCAGTACCACGAGGACATCGCCCGGGCCCGGGCCGCGATGACCGGCGACCCGAGCGCACCCAGCGGGCCGACGGCGGAGAAGCTGCCGCACTACTTCGACGCCGAGGGCTTCGTGCGGGCCAACGCCGACGCGCTCGCGGCGGCGCTGGCCGAGCTGCCCGAGGAGCTCCGCGACGGCGCCCGGCTGGTCGCCACCGCGCACAGCATCCCCGACTCGATGGCCGCGGTCGCCGGGCCCGACGGGCATGCCTACGAGGCCGAGCTCGAGGCCGCCGCCCGGCAGGTCGTCGACCTGGTCGCGCCCGGCCGGCCGTTCGACCTGGTGTGGCAGAGCCGCAGCGGCCCGCCGTCGGTGCCGTGGCTCGAGCCCGACGTCAACGACCACCTGAAGGCGCTGGCGGCCGCGGGCGAGCAGGCCGTCGTCCTGTTCCCGGTCGGCTTCGTCAGCGACCACCTCGAGGTGATCTGGGACCTCGACAACGAGGCGAAGGAGACCGCCGAGGAGCTGGGGCTGGCGTTCGCCCGCGCCGCGACGGCGGGCACCCACCCGGCGTTCGTCAGTGCCCTGGCGGACCTCCTCGCCGAGCGTCGTGCCGGAGGCGAGCCCCGCCTGGGGACGAACTGTCCCGCGTCGTGCTGCTTCGTCCCACCGAGGCCGCCCCGCCCCACCACCTGAGGTCGGGCCCTTCTCGCGAGCTTTGCCGGCGTTGTTCGTGCTGTAAGGGTTCTGCAGGACCGCCGAAGCGCGAAGAACACCCGTAAAGCTGCGTCCGGGTGGTCGTCTCAGCGCCAGGTGGGGGCGACGTCCTTGTAGTAGCGGCGGCCGAAGACCCGCGACAGCACGGTCACCACCGGCGAGGGGACGGTGCGCTTCAGGAAGGCGCGGTTCTCCTCGGTCATGCCGTCGGTGAGCCAGGCGAAGAAGCGGCCGGCGACGGGGAGCGGCTGACTGCGCAGCTTCTTCTCGACCGCGTGCCACTCCGGCGTCTCCAGGTGCGGGGCCAGCTGCGGCTCGAGCTCGGTCTCCTCGTGCCGGAGGTGCCGCTCGACGACGTCCCGGGTGCGCAGCAGGCTGTCCCGCGCCGCCGCGGCGTCCGTGCCGGCGCCGGTCGCGGCGACCGTCGCCATGGCGGTCGCCGTCCCCGCCAGCGCCTCGGCCATGGCCGAGTGCTCGCTCTCCATCGCGTCCAGCAGGCCCTGGTCCACCCCGACCGTGGCGAGCATCGGCCAGATGTGGGTGTCCTCGCCCTCGTGGTGGTGGGTGAGCTCGGTCTGCAGGTTCCGGTAGGCCCGGTCGAGCGCCCGCGCGCGGGGCAGGTCGCCGTCCTGCAGCCGGCCCAGGGCGTCCGTCAGGCGATCCAGGTCGCGCCGTACCGCGGCGTGGATGACCCGGTTCATCGTCAGCTGCTCGGTCATGCCGGGACCGTAGTGACGCGGACTGCCCCGCAGGAGGGGTTCGCGCGTCAGTCGGTGCCGGACTCCATCGCCGCGCGGTCAAGCAGCTCGTCGTGGTCGGAGACCTGTCCCCGCGAGGCGATCGTCTCCGCGCCGCCCTGGACGGAGGCGTCGATCAGACCGGTGGACGCCGCCTGCGCGGCGCCGATCGCCGCCTGCACCGAGCCGCCGACCATGCCGAGGCGGGCGTACTGCTCGAGCCGCGCCCGGGAGTCGGCGATGTCGAGGTTGCGCATCGTCAGCTGGCCGATCCGGTCCACCGGGCCGAACGCGGAGTCCGACGTCCGCTCCATCGACAGCTTGTCCGGGTGGTAGCTGAACGAGCCCCCGGTGGTGTCGAGGATCGAGTAGTCCTCGCCGCGCCGCAGCCGGATGGTCACCTCGCCGGAGACGGCCATGCCGACCCAGCGCTGCAGGGACTCCCTGAGCATGAGCGCCTGGGGGTCCAGCCACCGGCCCTCGTACATCAGCCGGCCCAGCCGACGGCCCTCGCTGTGGTACGTGGCGAGGGTGTCCTCGTTGTGGATCGCGTTGACCAGCCGCTCGTAGGCGATGTGCAGCAGCGCCATGCCGGGGGCCTCGTAGATGCCGCGGCTCTTCGCCTCGATGATCCGGTTCTCGATCTGGTCGGACATGCCCAGGCCGTGCCGCCCGCCGATGGCGTTGGCCGCCATCACCAGGTCGACGGCGGAGCCGAACTCCCGCCCGTCGATCGTGACCGGCCGGCCCTGCTCGAAGCCGATCGTGACCGTCTCCGGCGTGATCTCCACCGACTCGTCCCAGAACCGGAGGCCCATGATCGGCTCGACCGTCTCGATGCCGGTGTCGAGGTGCTCGAGGGTCTTCGCCTCGTGGGTGGCGCCCCAGATGTTGGCGTCGGTGGAGTACGCCTTCTCGGCGCTGTCGCGGTAGGGCAGGCCGTGGGCGACCAGCCACTCCGACATCTCCTTGCGGCCGCCGAGCTCGGTGACGAAGTCGGCGTCCAGCCACGGCTTGTAGATCCGCAGCCCCGGGTTGGCCAGCAGGCCGTAGCGGTAGAACCGCTCGATGTCGTTGCCCTTGTAGGTGGAGCCGTCGCCCCAGATCTGGACGTCGTCCTCCAGCATCGCCCGGACGAGCAGCGTGCCGGTGACCGCGCGGCCCAGCGGCGTGGTGTTGAAGTAGTTGCGCCCACCGGAGCGGATGTGGAAGGCGCCGCAGGTCAGCGCGGCCAGGCCCTCCTCGACCAGCGCGGCGCGGCAGTCGACCAGGCGGGCGATCTCGGCGCCGTACGCCGCCGCCCGATCGGGCACGGAGGCGATGTCGGGCTCGTCGTACTGGCCGATGTCCGCGGTGTAGGTGCACGGGATCGCGCCCTTGTCACGCATCCACGCGACCGCAACCGACGTGTCGAGACCACCGGAGAACGCGATGCCGACGCGTTCGCCGACCGGGAGAGACGTGAGCACCTTGGACACGAGCACAAGTATTCACGACGATGCATGAACATGCAGCACCGGGTCCGCGGTCAGCGCGGGAGTGCGTTGTACGCCGCGGTCACCGCCTCGCGCACGGCGCCGGAGAGCGGGCGGAGGACGGCGTCGCGGCGCGCGGCCTGCGCCTGGTTGACCGCCCCGCCCGGCGCGTCGGCCAGCGCCAGGTCCAGGACGGCGGCGACGCGGAGTGCCCGGCCCAGGATCGCCAGCGCGAGCGGCTCGTGGTCGGCGGGCAGGCCCGGCGCCGGCTTCGGCCTCGCCAGCCCGGCCAGGAGCTCGGGTACCTCGGGGTGCCAGCGGGCGAGGTCCAGCTCGGCAAGCGTGCGCGCGGAGTGGGTGATCGCCAGGTCCAGCTGACCCGACGCGGACCGCAGCGTGCCCTCGGGCGGCGGGGGCGGAGGTGCGACGCCGTCGAGGGGGAAGGCCGTCCACTGCAGCACCTCGGAGCCCAGCGGCTCGGGCACGAGCACGACCCGGTCGCCGACGGCGGCCTGCCCGGCCTCCAGCGCGACCGGCGCGAGGCCCGGGATCGCGGGGAGCCCCCGGACGTCGCCGGGCGCCGGGAGGACGAGGCGCAGCCGTCGCTCGCCGAGGCCGCGCAGGGCGCTGAGCGCCTCGCCCAGGGGGACGGCGCCGTCGGTGCCCGGCAGCCCGCTCACGCGGTGGGCGGTGTCGCCGGTGACGGCGTCCAGGGTCTCGTCGTAGGAGGTGCGTCCGGTGAGCCAGGCGGTGGCCCACGCCGCGAACCGGCCGGCGGGGAAGTCGTGCACCCGGCGAGGCTACGTCGGTGCCGGCCATCCGCGCCCCGGCTCTGCCAGACTCCGGGCATGGCTGACTGGCTGCTCTGGCTCATCGCCGCCGGACTGTTCGTCGGCGGCGAGGTGCTCACCCTCGACCTCGTCCTGCTGATGTTCGCCGGTGGCGCGCTCGGCGGCCTCACGGTCGCGCTCGCCGGAGGCGCCGTGGCGTTCCAGCTGCTGGCCTTCATCCTGGTGTCGGTGGCGCTGCTCGCCGTCGTCCGGCCGATCGCGAAGCGGCACCTGGAGAACAGCACGCCGCTGCAGCTGGACGGCGTCGACAACCTGGTCGGCCGCACCGCCACCGTGAGCCGGGCGGTGGACGTCTCGGGCGGCCGGATCCGGATCGGCGCCGACGAGTGGTCGGCCCGCAGCCAGCAGCACGGGGAGGCCTTCGCCATCGGGGAGCGGGTCCGCATCCTGCAGATCGAGGGCGCGACGGCCGTGGTGGGCGACGCACTGGAGTGAACCGGCCCGGCGGGACGTGACCGCGACAGGCGGACGTGGGAAGGTCGGGGACGACCGCCCCCGACGAAGGAGCCCCCCGTGGAGCCCGCCCTGATCGCGCTGATCGTCGTCGCGCTGCTGCTGATCGTCGTGCTGGCCAAGAGCCTGACCATCGTGCCGCAGGCGCAGGCCAAGGTTGTCGAACGGCTGGGCCGCTACAGCCGGACCCTGACCCCGGGCCTGTCGATCCTCGTGCCCTTCGTCGACCGCGTGCGGGCGACCATCGACCTCCGCGAGCAGGTCATCTCGTTCCCGCCGCAGCCGGTGATCACCGCCGACAACCTGCAGGTGGGCATCGACACCGTCGTCTACTTCCAGGTGACCGACCCGAAGCTGGCCGTCTACGGCATCGCGAACTACATCACCGGCATGGAGCAGCTGACCACCACGACGCTGCGCAACGTCGTCGGCGGGTTGAACCTCGAGGGCGCGCTGACCGGCCGCGACGGCATCAACAGCCAGCTGCGCGAGGTGCTCGACGGGACCACCGGCCCGTGGGGGCTGCGCGTGGCCCGCGTGGAGATCAAGGCGATCGACCCGCCGCACTCCATCCAGGACTCCATGGAGAAGCAGATGCGCGCGGACCGCGACAAGCGCGCGGTCATCCTGACCGCCGAGGGGCACCGGCAGGCCGCCATCACCTCGGCCGAGGGCGAGAAGGCCTCGGCCATCCTCTCCGCCGAGGGGCGCAAGCAGGCGGTGATCCTCGAGGCGGAAGCGGAGCGGCAGAGCCGGATCCTGCGCGCCGAGGGTGAGCGTGCGGCGCTGTTCCTGCAGGCGCAGGGCCAGGCGAAGTCGATCGAGACGGTCTTCCAGGCCATCCACGACGGCAAGCCCGACCAGGGGCTGCTGGCCTACCAGTACCTGCAGACGCTCCCGCAGATCGCCCAGGGCGACGCCAACAAGATGTGGATCGTCCCGAGCGAGTTCAGCAAGGCGCTGGAGGGCCTGGCCAACCTCGGTGGTGCCGGCGAAGGCAAGTCCTGGATGGACGTCGACGCGTCGGTCGACGGGCGCACGGCTCCGGTGGACGGCGGCATCGACACCAGCAGCTGGTTCGAGTCGCAGCTGCCCAGGGCGGCCGACCAGCCCGAGGCGAAAATCGAGCTGACCAGCATCACCGACTCGACCCCGGTGATCCCGACCCCGCCGCCGCTGTCCGAGGTCACCCCGGACGGCCTGCCTCCGCAGCCGGAGCAGTGAACGCCAGGGGCCCGGAACCGTCACGGTTCCGGGCCCCTGGCGGTCAGCGGGTCAGTCCTTGAGCAGGCCCTCGCGCAGCTTGGCCAGCGTCTGGGAGAGCAGTCGGGAGACGTGCATCTGCGAGATGCCGATGTCCGCGGCGATCTGCGACTGCGTCATGTTGCCGAAGAACCGCAGGATGAGGATGCGGCGCTCGCGGGCCGGGATGGTGGCCAGCAGCGGCTGCAGCGACTCCCGGTACTCCACGCCCTCGAGCGCGGCGTCCTCCTCGCCCAGGGTCGCTGCGAGGGTGGGGGAGTCGTCGTCGCCGGAGAGCCGCTCGTCCAGCGAGCTGCTGCGGTAGGCGTTCGCGACGGCGAGGCCCTCGAGAACCTCCTCGCGCGGGATGCCCAGGTGCTGGGCCAACTCGCTCGGCGTCGGCGCGCGGCCGTTCTTCTGGGCCAGCTCACCCACCGCGGCGTTGAGCGACAGGTGCAGCTCCTGCAGCCGGCGCGGAACGCGCACCGACCACCCCTGGTCCCGGAAGTGCCGCTTGATCTCGCCGGTGATCGTCGGCACGGCGAAGGAGAGGAACTCCACGCCGCGGGTCGGGTCGAACCGGTCGATCGCCGCGATCAGCCCGAGGGTGCCGACCTGGAGGAGGTCGTCGAAGGGCTCGCCGCGGTTGCTGAACCGTCGTGCGAAGTGCCGCACCAGCGGCAGGTGCTCCTCGACGAGGATCTCGCGCAGCCGCTCGCGCCGCGGGTCGCCCTTCTCCAGGGTGGCCAGCTCGGCGAAGAGCGGGGCGGTGCGCTGGGCCCGGCGCCGGTTGTCCGACAGCGGAGGTGCGTCCTCGACGGGGGCTGCCTCGGCGGCGGGGGCCGCCTCGGCCGACGGCTCCTCGGCGACGCGGGGTTCCTCGGCGACGCGGGGTTCCTCGGTGACGAGCGGCTCGGCGGCAGGCAGCCCGGTGGTCGTGGTGGCCTGCTCCGGCGCCTCCCGCGGCTCGGGAGTGATGCCGTCCCGTGGGTCCACCCTGATCCCGGTCGGATCGGTGGCGGGAGACCGGGTCATCGGGCCACCGAGAGGTTCTGCCCTGCGCCGCCCGCCAGCTCGGCGGGGCGCTGACCGGGCAGGTACTTGTCCATGGCGATGACCGCGACCGGGGACTCGGAGCCGTCGCCACCGGGCACCCGGCCCTGCGTGGCCGGCCGGCCCTCGACCGCGTCCACCAGCGTCGCGAGCACGGCCCAGCCGAACCCGTCGCGCGGGACGTCGACGCCCTCGGTGGTCGGCACCCAGGCCTCGATGTGCAGGCCCGCGCGGGTGGTCTCGAAGACGACCGTCAGCGGGGCGTCGGGCAGGCCGACGCTGGCGAGCGTCGCGCAGGCCTCGTCCACCGCGAGGCGGAGATCCTCGACGCTGTCCAGGTCGTAGTCCATCCGGATGGCGAGGTCACCGGCCATCGCGCGGACCGCCGGGAGCTGCATCGGGGTGATCGGCACCCGGAGCTCCAGCCGTTCCGCGCGCCGTCCGTCCTGCGAGAGGGCGCCCCTCGAGTCGACCATCCGTTTGCAGCTCCTTCGTCCCGGCGCACTCGGTTGTCGAGTGGCGGCGTCCATTCTGCCCATCCGGACCCGGCAGGCGCCGAGCCGACGGCGTCTACTACCCCCGCGGCGAACCCGACCAAACGTGTGCTGTTGCACGCCCGACCGGGTCACGGGCGCAGTTGCCGAGGTGGGAGGCCTGTTGTTCCCTGGCCTGAGATGAGCACCAGTCAGGGCAGTCTGCCACCCCCTCCCCGCGCCGCCGGGCCGGAGGGCGCTGAGGCGATGCTCGCGGCGATGGAGGACGCGCCCTCGCCGATCTACTGCCTGGTGGCGGGTGGGCGGACCGTGTGGGCGAACGCCGGCGCCCGTCGCCTGGGCTCCGGACCGGGCGAGCTGCCGCACGTGGCCGGCCGGCCGCTGGCCGACGTGGTGGACGCCGTCATCGGCACCGGCCGGGCCGACACGGTGACCGGCCCGCTGGGCGCCGGCGGGCCGGCGGTCACCGTCGCGCTCCGGCCGGTGCGGGT
>JBEPZM010000090.1:0-11165 GCA_041640835.1 Blastococcus sp. | reverse complement strand
CCAACCCCTGCTACACGCAGATCCACCCGACCTGCATCCCGGTCAAGGGCGACTACCAGTCGAAGCTGACCCTGATGTCGGAGTCGCTGCGCAACGACGGCCGCGTGTGGGTGCCCAAGGAGCGCGGCGACGACCGCGCCGCCCGGGACATCCCCGAGGCCGAGCGCGACTACTACCTCGAGCGGATCTACCCCTCGTTCGGCAACCTGGTCCCCCGCGACATCGCCTCGCGCGCGGCCAAGAACGTCTGCGACGAGGGCCGCGGCGTGGGCCCCGGCGGGCTGGGTGTCTACCTGGACTTCGCCGAGGCCATCGAGCGCCTGGGCCGCCCCGCCGTCGAGGCCAAGTACGGCAACCTCTTCGACATGTACGCCCAGATCACGGGCGAGGACCCCTACGCGACGCCGATGCGGATCTACCCCGCCGTGCACTACACGATGGGCGGGCTGTGGGTGGACTACGACCTGCAGTCCTCGATCCCCGGCATGTTCGTGATCGGCGAGGCCAACTTCTCCGACCACGGCGCCAACCGGCTCGGGGCCAGCGCGCTGATGCAGGGGCTCGCGGACGGCTACTTCGTCCTCCCGGCGACGATCACCGACTACCTGGCCGGTGGCCCGTTCGAGAAGGTCGACGAGACCCACCCGGCCGCCGTCGAGGCGCTCCAGGGCGTCCAGGACCAGGTGCAGAAGCTGCTGAACATCAACGGCACCCGCACCCCGGCGTCCTTCCACCGGGAGCTCGGCAAGCTCATGTGGGACCTCTGCGGCATGGAGCGCACCGAGGAGGGCCTGCGCAAGGCCCTCGACCGCATCCCGGAGATCCGCCAGGAGTTCTGGACCAACGTCAAGGTCTCCGGCGACTGGCACTCGTTCAACCAGACCCTGGAGATGGCCGGCCGGGTCGCCGACTTCATCGAGCTCGCCGAGCTGATGTGCGTCGACGCCCTGCACCGCCGCGAGAGCTGCGGCGGTCACTTCCGGGCGGAGAGCCAGACGCCCGAAGGTGAGGCGCTGCGCGACGACGAGAACTTCGCCTACGTCGCCGCCTGGGAGTGGACCCCCGAGGGCCAGCCCCCGGTGCTCCACCGCGAAGCCCTCGAGTACGAGTACGTCCACCTCGCCCAGCGGAGCTACAAGTGACCCTCACCCAGGACGGCCCTCGGTCCAGCGCCGACGGCTCGTCGGAGAAGCCCGGCATGAACCTGACGCTGCGCGTCTGGCGCCAGCAGGGCCCGACGGTCAAGGGGAAGATGGTGACCTACAAGGTCACCGACATCTCCCCCGACATGTCGTTCCTCGAGATGCTCGACGTCCTCAACGAGCAGCTGATCATGCAGGGCGACGACCCGGTCGCGTTCGACCACGACTGCCGCGAGGGCATCTGCGGCATGTGCGGTCTGATGATCAACGGCCAGGCGCACGGCCCGCAGCAGACCACCACCTGCCAGCTGCACATGCGCTCGTTCAAGGACGGCGACCAGATCGACGTCGAGCCGTGGCGCGCGTCGGCCTTCCCGGTGATCAAGGACCTCGCCGTCGACCGGCGTGCCTTCGACCGGATCATCCAGGCCGGCGGCTACATCAGCGTCCCGACCGGCACCGCGCCCGAGGCGCACTCGGTGCCGGTGCCGAAGAAGGACGCCGACAACGCGTTCGACGCCGCGACCTGCATCGGCTGCGGCGCCTGCGTGGCGGCCTGCCCGAACGCCTCGTCGATGCTGTTCACCGCCGCCAAGGTCACCCACCTCGGCCTGCTCCCCCAGGGTCAGCCCGAGCGTGACGACCGCGTGGTCAACATGGTCGCCCAGCAGGACCGCGAGGGCTTCGGTGGCTGCACCAACATCGGCGAGTGCTCCGCGGCGTGCCCGAAGGGCATCTCGATGGAGACCATCTCCCGGCTGAACCACGACCTGCTCGGCGCCCTGCGCGCGGGGGCCCGCCCCAAGAGCTAGGCGCAGCACGCACGAGAGGCCCCTTCCGAGTTCATCGGAGGGGGCCTCTCGCGTGAGCGCCACCGGGGTCAGGGGCGACGCTGGTCGGTGGGGTCAGCCGGCGGGGACGGCCACCCGGTCGTCGAGCCAGCTCCACAGCGCGTCGGCGGTCAACGGCCGGCTCAGGTGGTAGCCCTGCACGACGTCGCAGCCCAGCGCGGTCAGCGCGTCGACGGTCTCCTGGTCCTCGGCACCCTCGGCCACCAGCACCAGCCCGAGCGCGTGCGCCAGCTGCAGGGTCGAGGTGACGATCGACTCGGCCCGCGGGCTGCCGGTCATCGCGGCGACGAAGGTGCGGTCCAGCTTCAGCTCGGTCACCGGCAGGGACGCGAGGTAGGCCAGGCTCGAGTAGCCGGTCCCGTAGTCGTCGATGGCGACGCCGACGCCGTCGTCGCGCAGCCGGCCGAGCACGCGCACGGCGCGCTCCCGGTCCTCCATGAGCAGGCTCTCGGTCACCTCCAGGACGAGGGACTCCGCCGGCAGGTCGTACCGGGTCAGCAGGGCCCGCACCTGGTCCGGGAAGGCCTCGTCGACGAGGTTGGACGGGCTGACGTTGACCGCCATGGTGAGCCGGCGGCCGCGGTCGGCCCACGCCCGGCTCTGGGCCAGCGCCATGTCGACGACCTGGTTGGTCAGCTGGGCCATGAGGCCCGCTGACTCGGCGAGGTCGATGAACGCGTCGGGGTACAGCAGCCCGCGGGTGGGGTGCTGCCAGCGGACGAGCGCCTCCACGCCCTCGACGGCGCCGGTCGGGAGCGCCAGCTTGGGCTGGTAGTGCAGCACCAGCTCGTCCTGCTCGATCGCGCGGCGCAGCTGGGCGACGTCCTCCAGCCGGTGGCGGCCGTGCCCGTCGCGCGCCTCGTCGTACACCGCGACCCCGGAGCGGGTGGTCTTGGCCGAGTACATGGCCAGGTCGGCCAGTTGGAGCAGCTCGGCGGCGCTGAGGGAGTCGTCCGGCCCGATCGCCACGCCGACGCTGGCGTCGATGCTCAGGCCCATGCCGCCGTAGGCGAACGGGCGCTGCAGCCGGGTGCGCAGGCGCTCGCCGAGGGCCTGCGCCTCCCCGGCGTCCAGGTCGTGGGCGAGGACGACGAACTCGTCGCCGCCGAGCCGCGCCAGGACGTCCCCGCCGCGCAGCTCGTCGCGCAGCCGCGGCCCGACCTGGGCCAGCAGCGCGTCGCCCACGGCGTGACCGAGCGAGTCGTTGATCTCCTTGAACCGGTCCAGGTCCAGCACGAGGACGGCGGTGCGGGAGCCCCCGGCCAGCCGGTCGTCGACGGCGCTCAGCGCCTCGAACACCGAGCGCCGGTTCGGCAGCCCGGTCAGCTCGTCCGTGCGCGCCTGCCGGCGGCTGTCGGCCAGCGCCCGCACGTCGCGGAAGGTGAGTGCGGTGCGCGCCAGCGCGGCGAGGACGGCGAACAGTGCGAACGCGCCGGCCACCGGGTCGCCGGTGGCCAGGTAGCCGATGAACAGCAGCGCCAGCGCGGTCACCGCGCAGATGGCCGGGATCAGCAGGACGCTGCGCCCGTCGGCCTGCACGGTGGTGCGGCGCGGAGTGCGCTGGGTGGCGGCCATGCCGCAGCAGACGAAGGCGAGCCCCCAGGCGATGTCCAGCGGCCCGCCGACTGTGTAGCTGCCGTGGGCCAGCTGGTAGGCGTAGACGGTGTCGGTGACGACGAAGAGCATCAACGCGGCGGTCAGCCACCACCAGCCCGGTCCCGCGCCCCGGCCGATCAGGACCAGGCCACCGGCGACCAGGCTGAGCAGCAGCAGGTCGCCGATCGGGTAGAGCATCGCGGTCGCGACGACGAGCACGCCGCCGTCCGCGGACTGCAGCTGCGCACCGATGCCGGCGGCGGCCGCCACGGCGGCGGCGGTGCACCCGGTCACCAGGACGTCCAGCCACATGCTCGCCGTCAGCTTCCGGACGCGGCCCCGCAGGAGCAGCAGGAAGGCGACGAAGGCCAGGGGGAAGAAGCCGAGGAAGGCGACCTCGGACCAGGCGAGCTGCGGCTGCACGGCCAGGTCGCGGTAGTGGAACTCGTACGCGGCGGCACCGCCCAGGTAGGACAGCACGGCGGCGGCGAAGAACCACCAGGAGGCGCGGTCGGCGCGGGTTCCCGCGCCGCGGACCACCAGCACCAGCACGCAGCCGGCGAGGAAGAACAACTTGCCCTGGGCAGCCAGCAGGTCGCCGACGGCGTCGGCGCCCAGTGCGACCGCGGAGAGCGCGACGACCCAGATGCCGACGAGGGCCATCGCGAGCAGGCGGACGACGCGCAGCGACCGCTCGTCGTCGTGCACCTCGCCGGACAGGTCCTCGAGGACGTCCGCTGCCCCTGCTCGCATGACCCCCCATCGGCCACCGGCGCCGTGATCTGGAGCACCCGCCCCCCACTTCGCGGTCGGGACTCCCCCGACGGGGGGACGACCCGCCGGCGCCGGTTTACGGTTCGGGTGTGCTGACTCTGGACGACGTGGCCCGGGCCTGCCTCGCGCTGCCCGCGACGACGGAGGCCGTCTCGGCGTCGGGCCGGCGCCGGTGGCTGGTCCGGGGGAAGACGTTCGTCCGGGAGCGGCCGCTGCACCGGGTCGACCTGGCCGAGCTCGGGGACGCCGCTCCGGCCGGACCGGTGCTGGTCGCCTACGTCCCGGACGAGGGGGCGAAGGCAGCGCTGCTGGCCACCGAACCGGAGGTCTGGTTCACCACAGCGCACTTCGACGGGTGGCCGGCGCTGATGTGCCGGCTGGACGCCCTCGACGCCCGGGCGCTGACCGAGCTGGTGGCCGAGGCGTGGGCCGCCCGCGCGCCACGACGTCTGGTGGCCGGAACCCGGCCGTCCTAGCGTGCCGGCATGGCGACCTGGGACGACGTGGCGCGGACCTGCCTGGCCCTGCCGGCGACCAGCGAGGGGGTCTCCCGCGGGTGGCGGCAGTGGAAGGTGCGGGACAAGTCGTTCGTGTGGGAGCGCCCGCTCGGGAAGAAGGACGTCGCCGAGCTCGGCTCAGCGGCCCCGACCGGACCGGTCGTGGCCGCCTACGTCCCGGACGAGGGCGCGAAGGCGGCGCTGATCGCCGAGGAGCCCGAGCTCTACTTCACGACGTCGCACTTCGACGGCTACCCCGCCGTGCTGTGCCGCCTGGACCGGCTGGACGACCAGGGCCTGACCGAGCTGGCCGCCGAGGCCTGGGCCTGCCGGGCGCCGCGCCGGCTGCTCGCCGAGCACCCGCCCCCGGCGTCCTGACGTCCCTCAGCTGCGCCTCGGCACGATCCGCTCGATGACCTCGGTGGGCATCAGGCCGGCCTTGCCGAAGCGCCGGGTCGCCTCCAGGAACTGCGGTGCGCAGGACTCCAGGTCGGCGAGCATCTCGCGGGCGGCGTCCTCCCGGCCGGCCAGCGCCGCCACCACGGCCCGCCACATCAGCTGGTCGGGTTCGGTGACCGCGTCCATGGGCCGCAGCAGCTCCAGCTCCCGGTCGGCGGTGAGCGGGTCGCCGTCGATGGCGAGCTGGAACGCGCGGACGACGTCCTGGTACCGGGCGCGGGTCACCAGCAGGTCCGCGAGCGCGGTGATCGGGTCGGACGCGTCGTCGACCCGCAGGTCGACCACCATGTCGTGCCAGGGGCGGCCCGTGGTGGTCGCGCGGATGACCATGATCGCCGCGGACCGCCGGCCGCGGAAGTCGCCGCCGGCCTCCTCCCCCGCCTGCAAAGACGTCAGCAGCCGCTGCGCGAGCGGACCGCCGGAGCTCTCGAACCGCTCGACCATCGACTCCCACACCTGCGGGGAGGCGGCCATGTTGGCCAGCGCGACGCAGGTCTCCCCGACGAGGTGGCCGGCCGCGTCCACGCACTGCGCGCCGGTGTAGGCGGCGAGGTCGCCGTTCACGCCGAGGATGGCCAGCTGCCGCCGCTCGGGCTGGGGATCCACGCTGCTGAGCGCGGTGAGCACCTCCTGGGCGGTGAAGCCCCCCTGCAGCAGGTCGAGCCCGACCGAGCCGTACATGGGCTCGGCCATCGACTGGGTGGCGATGACCCCGTGGCCGGGCAGGGCGAAGGGCACGCTGTTGCCGACGGCGAAGGCCTGGGACTGGGTGGCGACGCCCATCTCCCCCGTCTCGGGATCCCGGGCGACGATCGAATAGGTCACCCGGTCGGCCTGCCCGCACCGGCGGGTCGGGCAAACACCGAACCCCTGGCGCCGTCGGGCCGGGGGCGGTAGGGAGTCCCCATGCGCCTGTCGCCCGCGGCCCTCCTGCCGGTCCTCGCGCTGTCCGTCCTGGTGGCGTGCGGCGGGGACGACGACGAGCGGGAGGACGCGGCCGCGAGCACGTCGGCCTCCCCGACCTCCGAGGAGGGCTCGCCGAGCTCCGCACCGCCCAGCGCGTCGGACTCCCCCGACCCCTCGGGCTCCCCGGGCGCCGCGAGCCCCGGGCAGGTGCCCCGCCCGCAGCCCGGCAGCTGCGAGCCCGTGGCGGAGTCGGCCGACGGCCGGTACGTCGTCGTCGACGCCGGCGAGATCACGCTGCGCATGGAGGAGGGGATGCTGCGACTGAACGTCTCGTCGTCCAACGGCTGGAGCACCTCGGTGCACAGCGAGAACAGCGAGGCCGAGGTGGAGTTCCGGCAGGGCGACGACGAGCTCGACTTCGAGGCCGAGATCGAGGACGGCCGGCTGGTCCTCCAGATCTGCGACGACGACGACTGAGCGCCGAACTCCCAGGCGCACGGCTCAGGCGCGGACCGACTCCATCGCCTGCGCCAGGAGCTCGACCGAGCGCAGCCGGCCCTCGACGCTCGAGGACTGGTGGGCGATGATCAGCTCGTCGGCGTCGGCCAGCCTCCGGAAGCCCTCGACGTACTCGGCGAGCTGACCGGGGCCGCCGACGGCGGTGTGCGTGAGCATCCCGTCCACGTGGTGCCCGGCGCCCTGGGTCAGCAGCTGGTCGGCCTGCTCGTCGGTGAGCGACTGGCCCCGGCCGAACAGACTGATGGCGAGGTTCCGCTTGACTGCCTGCAGCTGCTCGCGGGCGGCGTCCTCGGTGTCGGCGGCGACGACGTTCATGCCGGCGATCACGTAGGGGCGGTCCAGCTGCTCGGAGGGCTTGAACTCGCGGCGGTAGGCCTCGACCGCCGGCTGGAGCATCTGCGGCGCGAAGTGCGAGGCGAACGCGTAGGGCAGGCCGAGGGCGGCGGCCAGGGTGGCGCCGAACATCGACGAGCCGAGGATGTAGAGCGGGACGCGCGAGCCCTTGCCGGGGATCGCGTCGACGCCGGCCACCCGGGTCTCGCCGTTCAGGTAGCCCTGCAGCTCGAGCACGTCCTGCGGGAAGCGGTCCGCGGAGTCCGGGGTGCGGCGCAGCGCGTACATCGTGTTCTGGTCGCTGCCGGGGGCGCGGCCCAGGCCCAGGTCGATGCGGCCGGGGTACATCGCGTCGAGCGTGCCGAACTGCTCGGCGATGGTCAGCGGCGAGTGGTTGGGCAGCATGACGCCGCCGGCCCCGAGCCGGATCGTGCGGGTGTGCGCACCGACGTGCGCGATGAGCACGCTGGTCGCCGAGGACGCGATCCGCGGCATGTTGTGGTGCTCGGCGTACCAGACCCGCTGGTAGCCGTGCTCCTCCGCGTGCTGGGCGAGGGCGACGCTGGCGGCGATGCTGGTGGTCGCGGTCTCCCCGCGGTTGATCGGCGCCAGGTCGAGGATGGACAGCGGGATGCGCATGGGGAGGTGCCTTTCGCGTCGGTTGTCCTGTCCTGAGCAACCGCGGCGTCCCCCTGAGGCTTCCCGCCCGCCTCAGCGGCTCTGCAGCGCGTCGAGCGCCACCGCCATGGCGGCGGCCACGCGGAAGTCGACCCGCGGGTCGGGCACGGAGACGTCGTAGCGGTCGCGGACGGCCTTCCTTCGCTCGCTCACCAGCACCGGCGCGCCGGTGGCGGTGTCGTGGAAGTCGAAGTGGAAGACGAAGGGCACCCACACGTCGCCGAGGTAGGGGATGAGCTCCCAGATGCGCCGGATGACCGCGAGGACCGGCCGGCGCTCGCGGCCGACGGCTTCCAGACCCGGCGCCGAGAGCTCCCAGGTCGACCGGAGCAGGCTGGCGCCGAATCTCTTGCTGAAGCTGCCCAGCGGGGTGCCGTGCTCGTCGAGCACGTCGTGCCGGGCGTGCACGTCCAGCCGCTGGCGGGCCTTGAAGGAGAACACCGGCCGGCTCTTCGACTCGTCGGAGAAGAAGACCACCTCCTCCTTGAGCTTCATCCGCTTCTGCTCGGCGAAGGCCAGCAGCGCACCCTCGGAGCCGTCCGGGTTCGCCGCCCGGATCTCGTACCGGTTGACCATCACGGTCACCCGCTGGGAGACGAAGAAGCGGGGCACCACCATGGGTGCCGGCTGCTGCGGGACCGGGGGCAGGCTCACGCGGATCTCCTCCTGGGTGGTTCGCATCTGTGGGTCGTGCCGGGCGACCAGCATGGCAGCGGGGGCGGTCGACACGTCTCCATCGGATGTTCCGGCCGCCGTCATCCGATCGACACCTCGGGTCGTCACGATCCTGGGATGACAGCCAGCCTCTTCGTGACCGGTACGCCCGTGGTGTGGACCGGCCATGACCCGCGCGGTGCCGTGGCCTCGGGCTCGGACGTCGTGCACGCCGTGGCCCGGCCCGCCGTCGACGGGCTGGAGTCCTCCGTCTGCGGCCAGCTGGTCGCCGCGACGGCCGGCCGGGACTGGGCCGCCGAGCCGGGCACGGCCCGCTGCGAGGAGTGCGCCCGGATCGCCGCTCCCTCCCGCACGGGCCCGCGCAGGGTCGCCTGACCCCTGCCGGCCGGGGCGGCTCCCGCCCCACGCGCTCGAAGCCCTTTCCCGCGCCGTCGGTCCGTGGTGCACTGCCCTCCTCCCGCCGCGCGGCGGCGTCAGCGACGATGCTGGAGGCAGCGATGCCGGTCGGGTCAGACGCAGCCGCACCGCGCACTGCCGGCCCGCCCCGGAGCGCGGCAGCGTGACGACGACGGCCCCGCGGGGCACCGGCGCGGTCACCCCGGGCGGGGGCGACGGCGCCCCGGCTCCGCGGCGGGCGACGATCTCGGCCCGCTCCCTGCGCACGGACCGGTGGTGGCTGCTGCCGCTGACCACCGTCGTCGTCCTGCTGTCGTTCGTCGTCTACTCGACGTTCCGCGCGTTCCAGAACGCCCACTACTTCTCCGAGCCCTACATCTCGCCCTTCTACTCCCCCTGCATCACGACCGGCTGCGAGGGCGACACCTTTCCGGAGCTCTTCACCGGCCCGTCGTTCATCTCGCCGGCGCTCTACATCCTGGTGATCCCGCTGGGCCTGCGGGCCACCTGCTACTACTACCGGAAGGCCTACTACCGGTCGTTCTGGCTCTCGCCGCCCGCCTGCGCCGTCGGGGAGCCGCACCGGAGCTACACCGGGGAGTCCCGGCCGCCGCTGCTGCTGCAGAACCTGCACCGCTACGCCCTCTACGGCGCGCTGGTCTTCAACGTGATCCTCACCTACGACGCCGTCCTCGGGTTCCGTGACGAGACCGGCGAGTGGGGGCACATGGGCCTCGGGACGCTGGTGCTGCTGGCCAACGCGGCCCTGCTCTGGATGTACTCGCTGTCCTGCCACTCCTGCCGGCACATCGTCGGGGGCCGGCTCAACCACTTCTCCCGGCACCCGATCCGGTACCGGCTGTGGACGCAGGCCTCGCGGCTCAACGCCTCCCACGCGCGGTTCGCCTGGCTCTCGCTGTTCAGCGTCGCGATCGCCGACGCCTACGTCTTCCTGCTGGCCACCGGCACGATCTCCGACCCGCGGTTCTTCTGACGGAAGGCGCACGGCATGGAGCTGGAACGGCACGACTACGACGTCGTGGTCGTCGGCGCGGGCGGCGCCGGTCTGCGGGCCGCCATCGAGGCCCACGAGAGCGGCGCGCGCACCGCCGTCGTCTGCAAGTCCCTGCTGGGCAAGGCGCACACGGTGATGGCCGAGGGCGGGATCGCCGCGGCCATGGCCAACCTCTACCCGGAGGACAACTGGCAGGTGCACTTCCGCGACACCATGCGCGGCGGGAAGATGCTCAACCACTGGCGGATGGCGCAGCTGCACGCCCAGGAGGCGCCCGACCGGGTCCGCGAGCTCGAGGACTGGGGCGCGCTGTTCGACCGGACCCCGGACGGCCTGATCAGCCAGCGCGACTTCGGCGGGCACCGCTACGCCCGGCTGGCGCACGTCGGCGACCGCACGGGGCTGGAGCTGATCCGCACCCTCCAGCAGCGCGCCGTGGCGCTCGGCATCGACGTGTACATGGAGTGCACGGTGACCCGGCTGCTCACGGACAAGGCCGGGATCACCGGGGCGTTCGGCTACTGGCGGGAGTCGGGCCGGTTCGTCGCCTGGCGGGCGCCGTCGGTGGTGCTCGCGACCGGCGGGATCGGCAAGTCCTACAAGGTGACGTCGAACTCGTGGGAGTACACCGGCGACGGGCACTCCCTGGCGCTCCAGGCCGGGGCGACGCTCGTGAACATGGAGTTCGTCCAGTTCCACCCGACCGGGATGGTCTGGCCGCCCTCGGTGCGCGGGATCCTGGTGACCGAGAGCGTCCGGGGCGACGGCGGCGTCCTGAAGAACTCGGCGGGCAACCGCTTCATGTTCGACTACATCCCGGACTTCTTCCGCAAGGAGACTGCGGAGACCGAGGACGAGGCCGACCGCTGGTACGAGGACAAGAAGAACAACCGGCGCCCGCCCGAGCTGCTCCCCCGCGACGAGGTCGCCCGCGCCATCAACAGCGAGGTGAAGGCCGGCCGCGGCACCCCGCACGGCGGCGTCTTCCTCGACATCGCGTCCCGCCGGTCGGCCGAGTACATCCGCAAGCGGCTGCCCTCGATGTACCACCAGTTCCGCGAGCTGGCGGAGGTCGACATCACCGCGGAGGCGATGGAGGTGGGGCCCACCTGCCACTACGTCATGGGCGGGGTGGAGGTCGACCCGGACACCGAGGCCGCCCGCGTGCCCGGGCTGTTCGCGGCCGGCGAGGTCGCGGGCGGCATGCACGGGTCCAACCGGCTGGGCGGCAACTCGCTGTCCGACCTGCTCGTGTTCGGACGGCGGGCGGGCGCGGCCGCCGCCGCGCACGCGGCGGCCTCCCGGGACCGGGCCGGGCTGCCCG
>JBEPZM010000089.1:0-11282 GCA_041640835.1 Blastococcus sp. | reverse complement strand
TGCTCGACCGCCGCGGACGGGCGGGGCGGCGGCTCGTGGGCGGAACGGTCCCGCAGCCGGAGGTGGTCGTGCAGGGCCGCCGGTGCCGGCTGGACGACGTCCTGGGTCCGGACAGTGCGACGCTGACGGCGGAGCTGTGCGTGCGCCGCGCCGACGGCAGCGAGGTCCAGGTGGAGGATGCCTCCGGGACGCTGCGGCGCTGGCTGGGGAGCGCCGCCGCGGTGCAGATCCGCCCCGATCGGATCGTCGCCGCGGCCCGCTGACCTGCGCTGCCCGGCACGGCTCCCGTGCACCCGGACGGGTGGTCCCGGCGACGCGGCGGCCGTTGCGGCTGGTCAGCCCCCGGCACCTGCTCGACGATCGTCGGATGAACGCATGGCTCGAGCGCGCGACCCGGTGGCAGCTGGGTGTGTCGTTCGGGCTCCTGTGCGGGCTGGGGACCGGCGTGCTCGTCGCATCTCTGGGGCGGGACGGCTGGGCAGGGTTCCTGCCCGCGGCGCTCGGCGCCGGGATCGCGGGTGGGCTCTTCGGTGCGACGGTGCTCCGGGCCCAGGTGCGCCGGCAGGTGGAGGCCGTCGGGGTGCTTCCCGCGGCGGCGCGCCGTGCCGCCGGTCGGGCTTCGCTGGGAGGCGCCGTGCCCGACGATCCGGACGCCCGTGCCGCCGCGTACGCGCTGACGCAGCAGGCCCTCGAGGAACAGGGGCGCCACCGGCTGGTCGGCGTCCTGGGTTCGCTCGTCGTCCTGGGCCTCCTCGTCCGCCTGGCCCTCTGGGGGTCGCCGTGGTGGTGGGTCGGGGTGGCCGTCGTCGGCCCCGGAGTCGTGTACGGCCGGCTCCTGCTCCCGAGGAGATTGCGTCGGCGGGCGGAACTCCTCCGCCCCTGAACCGCTGTCGGCCCGGGGGTGGCGGCGCGCCACCACACCGACCAGGCACCATCGGGGGATGCGCGCGCGACTCGACGATCCGGACGACCAGTCCCCCAGGGCGGTGGGCCGGCGCGTCCGTCGCGCGGCGTCGGGCAGCGGGCCGGTGCCCGACGACCCGGACGAGCGCGAGGCCGCCCACGAGCTGGCCCTCGACCACCAGCACGTCCTCGACCGGCAGCGCTACTGGGCGCCGGCCATGTTCGTGCTGCTCGCCCTGCTGGCGGCCGGGGTGGCTCTCACCGGGCCGGCGTGGGTGTGGGTCACGGTCCCGATGTGGCTGGCGGCCGCCGTCGGCCACTCGTACCTGCGGAGCCGCGTGCGCGCCCGGGTGGAGCTCCTCGCCCCCGGCACACCACGGCTGGACTGAGCACCGACGGCAGGCACCATCGCCGGTAGCGCGCGGCGCTTCGGGGTACCGGAACCTCCATGAACATCGACAAGAACCAGATCCTGCAGCTGCTCAGGTCCCAGGGCGACGACGCCAAGGCGCAGCAGGCCGACTCGGAGCTCCCGGACCAGGTGGACACCGACAAGGACGCCGGGCTGCTCGCGAAGTTCGGCATCGACCCGATGGAGCTCGTCAAGAAGTTCGGCGGCGGCAAGCTCGGCGGTCTGCTGGGCTGACGGCCCGCCGCCCGACCGGGTGATCGGCTGGCCGCCCGCGCCGCTGACCTGCAGGATCGCCGCATGCGCGAGCGGTTGCTGAACGCCCCGGCCTGGGCCCTCGGCCTGGTCAACGGATCGCTGTTCGGCCTGTTCTGGACGGCGTTCACCCGCTACGGCGAGGGCGACAGCTGGACCGCCGCCCTGGTCCAGGGCGGCCTCATGGGTCTCTTCTTCGGCGCCGTCATGGGCCGCGTCCAGCACCGCCAGCAGCGAGGCGTCAGGGACGTCGCCGCGCGCTCGCCCGAGGGTCTGTCGAAGCGGGTGCGCCGGGCGGTCCTGCGCGGTCCGGCACCCGAGGATCCGCAGGTCCGCGAGGCGGCGCACGGTCTGGCGGTCGCCCAGCTCGCCCAGTACGAGCGGCAGCGGCGGTGGGCCTCGCCGTTCTTCGGGCTGATGGCCGTGCTCACGGCGTTCCTCGCGGTCACCGACAGCCCGTGGTGGTGGCTCGCCGTCGGAGCGTGGACGGCGGCGGCCGTCGGTCACCCCTGGCTGCGCCGCCGTCTGCGCCGGCGGGCGGCGCTGCTGCGTGCCCACCCCGGCCCCGAGGCCGAGGTGGGCACGAGCGCCTGAGCGGTCAGGCGTCCCGGCGCGAGGCGGCGGGCGAGGTGCTCAGCGTGGCGTTGGCGACGGCGGCGTCGCCCAGCTGGCGCTCGAAGCCCGGCGGGATGACCAGATCGTCGCTGCTGAGGTCGGCGACGTTCGACTTGCCCAGCCCGATCATCGCCGAGCCGAGGCCGTCGCGGAGCAGGTCGAGCACGTTGCCGACGCCGGCCTCGCCGTTGGCGCCGAGGCCCCACAGGTAGGCGCGGCCGATCATGACGGCCTTGGCGCCGAGGGCCAGGGCCTTGGCGACGTCGCCGCCGCGGCGGATGCCGCCGTCGAGGAGGACCTCGACCTGGTCGCCGACGGCCGCCGCGACCGAGGGCAGGGCGCGGACCGAGGCAGGGGTGCCGTCGAGGTTGTTGCCACCGTGGTTGGACACCGAGATGGCGGTGACGCCGGCGTCGACGGCGCGCTTGGCGTCGTCGACCCGCATGACGCCCTTGAGCATGAACGGCTTGTCGGTGCCCCACAGCTCACGCAGCCAGGCGACGTCCTCCCAGGTGGGCATGGGCGACTGCATCCACTGGCCGTAGGCCTCGAAGAAGGTGGGCGCCTTGTCGCCGGGGGTGGCGACCATGTTGGGCACGGTGAGGTCGGGGATCCGGCCGGTCTTCGCGAAGCTCCACAGCCAGCCCGGCTTGGTGATGACCTGCGGGGCGTACCGGCGCGCGGCCTCGAAGTTGATCCGCTCGGGGATGAAGGGGCTGCCCCAGTCGCGGCCGTAGGAGAACGACCAGTCCAGGGTGGCGATGAGACCGGCGGCGCCGGCCCGGCGGGCCCGCTCCACCTTGGCGGCCATGACGTCGCGGTCGCCGACCCAGTACAGCTGGAAGAACGTCTTGGGGTTGGCCGCGATGACCTCCTCCATGGGCTTGCTGGCCATCGAGGACAGACCCATCGCGGTGCCGCGGGAGGCGGCGGCCCGGGCGACGTCGACCTCGCCGCCGGGGGTGACGGCCTGGACGCCGGTGGGGCTGATCATCACCGGCATCGACAGCTCCTGGCCCATGACGGTGACGGCCATGTTCTTCTCGTTCGCCAGCCCGGCGGTGTGCGGGGCGAAGCCGATCTCGGCGAAGGCGGCGAGGTTGTCCTCGGCGGTCAGCCCACGCTCGGAGCCGGCGACCAGCGCCCCGTAGACGCCCTTGGGCAGCCGCTTCTTCGCCCGTCGCTGGGCCTCCGCCACCGACTCGAACCAGGGGTTCGCCATCTGCTGCTCTCCTGTCGCCCGGGGTCGCCCCGTGCTCGGGATGACCGCCTGATCTGCTGCCCCGGCCGGGAACGGTCGGTGGCACTGAGTGCCAGGCTACCCGGTCAGGTGGAGACGAGCGCCACACCTGCGGGGGAGGCGGTCAGCGGAGCAGGCCCGGGAAACCGGCGGTCAGCTCGGCGAACGCCTGCCGCAGGTGGGTTCCCAGCGCGGAGCGCTCGTCGGCCAGCCAGGCCTCGAACGCCGTCGTCGCGGCGGCGCGGGTGGTGGCGGCGACCAGGCGGGGGACCAGGTCGGTGGCGGCTGCCGCGGAGCGGCCGGCGACGTACCGGGCGACCACCCGGTCGACCTCGGCGAACCGCAGCTGCGAGTGCGCCAGCAGCGCCGGCTCGGTGAGGATCAGCAGCATCCGCTCGCGCAGCAGCGGCAGCTCGGCCACCGCGTAGTCGTTCACCTCGACGTAGGCCGCGCACACCGACGCGAGCACCGGCCGATCGGGGTCGCCGCTGCCGAGGAGCTCGTCGAGCCGGGCGACGTGGGCGGTGAAGTCGCCCCAGACCGCGTCGGCCTTGGTGGCGAAGTAGCGGAAGAACGTGCGCCGGCTGATCCCGGCCGCGTCGGCGACCTCGTCGGTCGTGACCTGCTCGAAGCCGCGCAGCGTGAACAGGTCGAGCGCCGCCCGCTCGACCCGCGCGCGGGTGCCCTCGGCCGGGAGGCCCGGCGCGGTGGTCTCGATGGCGGTCACGCACGCATTGTGCCCTCGCCGCGTCCCGATGACGGGGGATCGGGTACCCCCGGTTGCCCGGTGGCACCCGGTGTCATTAGCCTCCCTGCATCCGTCCGTGACCGCGATCACCAGGAGTGCGCCATGCCCGAGAACCACGCTGACGTCGACGTCGTCGAGGCCCCCGCCGCCGAGGAGACCCTGGTGGAGGAGTCGCTGGTCGAGGAGGTCTCGATCGACGGCATGTGCGGCGTCTACTGAGCGACGAGCACACCCCTGTGACCGCGGCCGTGACCCCGGTGGAACCCCCGGCCGAGGTCGTGTTCGACCCGGCCCGGCCCTGGCAGCGCGCCCGCTCGGTCGCGCTGCGGCCCGAGCCCTTCGGCGCGCTGGTCTACCACTTCGGCAACCGGAAGCTCTCCTTCCTGAAGTCGAAGACCCTGGTCGCCGTCGTCGAGGCGCTCGCCGACCACCCCAGCGCGAGCGCCACGCTCGCCGCCTGCGGCGTGACCGACGCCCAGCACCCCGCCTACGTGAAGGCGCTGGCCGACCTCGCCCGCTCGCAGATGATCGAACCCCGGGAGACCCCGTGACCGCCGTCCTGCCGTCCCGCCCTGTCGTCGACCGCCCCGTCGGCGGCCGGCTGATCGACCAGTTCGAGTACGGCCTGGACGCGCCCATCTGCCTGACGTGGGAGCTCACCTACGCCTGCAACCTGGCCTGCGCGCACTGCCTGTCCTCCTCCGGACGGCGGGACCCGAACGAGCTGTCCACCGCCGAGGCCGAGGCGGTCATCGACGAGCTGCAGCGGATGCAGGTCTTCTACGTCAACGTCGGCGGCGGCGAGCCCACGGTGCGGCCGGACTTCTGGCACCTGCTCGACTACGCCATCGGCCACGACGTCGGCGTCAAGTTCTCCACCAACGGCATCAAGCTGGACAAGACCCGCGCCGCCCAGCTGGCCCGCACCGGCTACGTCGATGTGCAGATCTCCCTGGACGGCGCCACCGCCGAGGTGAACGACCGCGTCCGCGGCGTCGGCTCCTACGCCACCGCGATCCGGGCGCTGGAGAACCTGGCCGAGGCCGGGATGAAGGACTTCAAGGTCTCCGTCGTCGTCACGCGGGAGAACGCCGGCCAGCTCGACGCCTTCAAGGAGCTCACCGACTCCTTCGGCGCCCAGCTGCGCATCACCCGGCTGCGGCCCTCCGGTCGCGGGGCGGACGTCTGGGACGAGCTGCACCCGACGATGGCCCAGCAGAAGGATCTGTACAACTGGCTGCTCGCCAACGGCGACGGCGTCCTCACCGGCGACTCGTTCTTCCACCTGTCGGCGTTCGGCGAGGCCCTGCCCGGGCTGAACCTCTGCGGCGCGGGCCGCGTGGTGTGCCTGATCGACCCGGTCGGCGACGTCTACGCCTGTCCGTTCGCCATCCACGAGAACTTCCTGGCCGGCAACGTGCGCAGCGAGGGCGGCTTCCAGCGGGTGTGGCAGCAGTCGGAGCTCTTCGCCGACCTGCGCAACCCGCAGACCGGCGGCGCCTGCACCAAGTGCGCGCACTTCGACGCCTGCCGCGGCGGCTGCATGGCGGCCAAGTTCTTCACCGGTCTGCCCCTCGACGGACCCGACCCCGAGTGCGTGCAGGGCTACGGCGAGAGCGCCCTGGCCGCCCGCGACCTCGAGCTGGTCACCCCGCGCAGCCACATCGACCACTCGCACAGCGGTCCCGTGCGCGGGCAGCCGACGCTGCTGGGCATCCCGTCGATCCCCAGCAAGATCTGCGACGAGTCCCCGCTGGCTGGGCTCGACCTGCGCTGAACCGCTCCACCGGCTGACCCCACCCCTTGGGGGGAGGGGCGGCCGGTGGGCTGCGGAACAGGATCGGCCGGGCCGATCAGGACGAGGTGATCCTCGAACTGCGCTCCCGGGCCGCACGGCTGCTGCCCTCGGGCCGCCGGCTGCCCGAGGCGGTGTGGCAGCGCCGGCACACCGCGATCGTGCGGCTCGCCGCAGCCTGCGCTCTCGGCCTGGTCGTCCTCGCCTGGGCGTGGGGGTACGGGCAGCCCGCCGCGGTCGCCGTCCTCGTCTCCGTCGCCGGACCGCTCGCCCTCGCGGTGGCGCCGGGGCTGAGCCGGGTGGTCCGCGCGGGCGCGACGACGTGCAGCCTGATGGCCGCCTCGATCGCGCTCGTGCACCTGTGGGGCGGGGTCACCGAGGCGCACTTCGTGTTCTTCGTGATGATCGGCGTCGTCTCGCTGTACCAGGACTGGGTGCCCTTCGGCATCGCCGTCGTCGTCGTGGCCGCCCACCACGGGGTGGTCGGCACGCTCCATCCGCACGCGGTCTTCGGGCACGGCGGGCAGGGCAACCCCTGGGTGTGGGCCGGCATCCACGCCGCGTTCGTGCTGGCCGCGAGCCTGGCCCACCTCTCGTCGTGGCGGCTCAACGAGGACCAGGTGCTCAGCGACCCGCTGACCGGCCTGGCCAACCGCACCCTGCTCGAGGAGTTCACCCACCGCCTGCTCTCCCGCGGCGGCGCGGTCTCCCTGCTCTTCATCGACGTCGACGACTTCAAGGCGGTCAACGACGGCCGCGGGCACGCCGCCGGTGACGAGCTGCTGCTCGTGCTGTCCGAGCGCCTGCGGAGCTGCGTCCGCCCCGGCGACGTCGTCGCACGCATCGGTGGGGACGAGTTCGCCGTCGTCGTGGACGGCGGCCCGGACGTCGCCCGCGCCGTGGGCGAGCGGGCGCTGGTCGCCCTGTCGGTCCCCGTGCCGCTGGACGACGGCCCGCTCACCGTGCACTGCAGCGTCGGCGTCGCGGCCGCCACCGACCCGGCCGACCGGACGGCCGGTGCACTGCTCCGCAACGCCGACCTGGCCATGTACCTGGCCAAGGCCCAGGGCAAGAACCGGCTGGTCGTCTACGCCGACGGCATGGCCGAGGCCGCCCGTCGTCGGGCGGGCCTGGCCCAGGATCTCGCCGTGGCGGCCGACTCCGGCCAGCTGGAGGTCCACTACCAGCCCACCGTCCGGCTCGCGGACGGCCGCACCACCGGCTTCGAGGCCCTCGTCCGCTGGAACCACCCCGAGCGCGGGCTCGTCCCGCCGGTCGAGTTCATCCCGCTCGCCGAGGAGACCGGCGCGATCGCCGGCATCGGCAGCTGGGTGCTCCGCGAGGCGCTCCGCCAGGGCGCCGCGTGGACGGCGGAGACCGGCGCGCCCCTGCGCATGGCCGTGAACCTCTCCCCGCGGCAGTTCCACGACGGCAGCGACGTGACCGCCCTCGTCGTCGCGGCGCTGGCGGAGACCGGCTTCCCCGCGGACCAGCTGACGCTGGAGGTGACCGAGGGCGTCCTCGTCCGGGACGGCGACGCCGTCGTCGCCCAGCTCCAGTCGCTGCGGGCCCTGGGCATCCGCATCGCGATCGACGACTTCGGCACCGGCTTCTCGGGGCTGTCCTACCTCCGGCACCTGCCGGCGGACATCCTCAAGATCGACCGCAGCTTCGTCACTGACCTGCCGCGCGGCCGCTCGGCGGTCACCCTGATCACCTCGATCGTCGAGCTGGCCCGCACGCTGGGCCTGGACGTCGTCGCCGAGGGCGTCGAGACCGAGGGCCAGCGGCAGGCGCTCGCCGACCTGGACTGCGGCTCCGCGCAGGGCTACCTGTTCGCCCGGCCCGAGCCCGCCGACCGCGCGGGCGCCGCCCTCGCCGCCGGCGTGCCCGTGCGGAGCTAGAGGTCGACCTTCTCGTTCTCGCCGCCGTCGATCCGCTCGCCGGTGGCCTTGGCCTTCACGAAGCTGAAGGCGGTGGCGAGCCGGCCGCCCGGGCTGTCCCAGTACTCGGCGGAGTCGCCGTCGACCTTCAGCAGGACGACCGAGGGGTCCTCCGGGCCCTGCGGGAACCACGCCTCGACGGCGCTGTTCCACAGCTCCTTCTTCTTGGCGACGTCCTCGACGACGGTGGCGTGGCCGGTCAGCGAGACCCACGTGCCGCCGGAGCCGACGCCCACGTTGACCTGGGGCGCGGCCTGGATGTGCTGCACCGGGTGCGAGCCGCGCTCGGCGAAGAACCACAGGTCGCCGTCGAACTCGACCTCCTGCAGCGTCATGGGCCGGCTGGTGAGCTTGCCCTCGGGGGTGGTCGTGGTGAGGAAGCCGAACCGCTGACCCTTGATCAGCTCGGCGACCTTGCGGGTGTCCTCTGCGCTCATGGGGAGGGCGTTCCCCGCCCCGTGCACTCCGACACCCTCAGACGGCGTCCAGGTAACGCCAGGCGCCGTCCTCGCGGACGAACCGGCTGACCTCGTGCTGCTCGCCGCGCCGTCCGCCGGAGATCCGGTGCGCGACGAACTCGACGGTCCCCTCCGCGGCCAGCAGTCCCCCGCCGTCGGTGGCCAGGACGTCCAGTCCGAGCCAGCGGACGCCGGCGTCGAGCTCCAGCGCCGGTGGCCGGGTGCTCGGGTGCCAGGTGGCGAGCAGGTACGCGGCATCGCCGACGGCGAAGGCGCTGTACCGCGACCGCATCAGCTGCTCGGCGGTCGCCGCCGGGGCCGTGCCGGCGTGCAGGGGGCCGCAGCAGTCGTCGTAGGGCAGGCCCGTTCCGCAGGGGCAGCGCCGGTTCGCCATACGACGATCCTGCAGGGGGTCCTCCTACCTAGGCTGCCGGGGTGACCCAGCTCGCCGGCGCCGTGTGGCCGCAGATCCCCGAGGCCGCGCTGCTGGTCGTCCCGCTCGGCTCGGTCGAGCAGCACGGCCACCACCTGCCGCTGGCGACCGACACCACGGTCGCGGCCGCTGTGTCCCGGGCCGCGCTGCCCGAGCTGGACGGCGCCCTGCTGGCGCCCGCGGTGGCGTACGGCGCGAGCGGCGAGCACGAGGGCTTTCCCGGGACGGTGTCGATCGGCACCGAGGCGCTGACGACGGTGCTGGTCGAGCTCGGCCGCTCCGCCTGCCGGTGGGCGCCACGGCTGCTCGTGGTCAACGGCCACGGCGGCAACCTCGAGGCGTTGCGCGCCGCGGTGCCGCTGCTGCGGTCGGAGGGCCGGGACGTGGCCTGGTTCCCCTGCGGGGTGCCCGGCGGGGACGCGCACGCCGGCCGCACCGAGACGTCGCTGATGTTGCACGTGGAACCGGCTGGTGTGCGTGCGGCCGACGCGGTGGCGGGGGAGAGCGCGCCGCTGGCCGAGATCCTGCCGCGGCTGCGGGCCGGCGGGGTGCGGGCGGTCAGCCCGACGGGGGTGCTGGGGGATCCCTCCGGGGCGTCGGCCGCGGAGGGGGCGGAGCTGCTCGCGGCGATCACCGCACGGCTGGTCGAGGCGGTGCGCCGCTGGGAGGTGGATCCCGCCGGGCGGCTCAGGAGCTGAGCCGCCCGGCGGGGCCGGCCGGGCGGATCAGGCCAGGGCGTCGGCGAAGAGCGGCACGGTCGTCTCGAGCGCGTAGAGGATGCCCGGGGCCGTGCCGATCGAGAAGGCGCTGGCCAGCGTCTCGTCCTCGAGGACGACGACCCGGCCGTCCTGGACCGACGGGAGCGCCTGCCACAGCGGGTTCGACGTGAACTCGGAGGCTTCCACGTAGATCGGGAAGGCGACGGTCAGGCCGGCGTCGAGCAGGGACACCTGCTCCTCGCTCACGGCCACGAAGAAGCTGTCCGTGGCCTGCTCCTGGATCTCCGGCTTGTTCACGAAGCCGAGCTCCTCCATGAAGTCGACCCGGGTGTCGCCCTGCACGTAGGCGCCGAAGCCCTCGGAGGTGAAGGCGGCGACGGCGACCTCGGTGCCCTCGAACTCGGGGTGCTCGGCGGCGGCGTCCTCGAACGCCTGCGCGACCTCCGCGGCGAGGTCGTCGGCCTCGGCGGTCTTGCCCAGCGCCTGGCCGACCAGCTCGAGCTGCTGCTCCCACGTGGTCTGGTACGCCTCGACGCCCTCGGGCTGACCGACCGTGGGGGCGATCTGGCTGAGCAGGTCGTAGCGCTCCTGCGTGGCGTCGGACTTGGTGTCCAGGATCAGGTCCGGCTCGAGCGCGGCGATCGCCTCGAGGCTGGGCTCCAGCGTCTCGATGATCTCCGGGGCCTCGTCGTAGAGGCCCTCGGACCACGGGCCGACGCCCTCGCCGCCGAAGGCGAGCCAGTCGCTGGCGCCGACCGGCTGCACGCCGAGGGCCAGCGCCGTCTCGGCGTCGCCCCAGCCGAGCGCGACCACGCGGACCGGCTCCTCCTCGATCTCGACGTCACCGAAGGCGGTGGTCACGGTCACCGGGAAGGCGCCGGAGGAGCTGCCGCCGCCGCTGTCGCCGGAGGAGGAGTCGGTGTCGTCGTCGGAACCGCAACCGGTGACGACGAGTGCTGCGGCGGCCAGGACGGCGGCACCGCGGAGGAGCGGACGGGCGGGCATGGGGAACTCCTTCGAGGATCAGGTAAGGCTGACCTAAGCACACGATCACCGGGAGGCGTGCGCCGCCCGTCCTCCGGAACCGGCCGGGCGGGCGGGCAGACTGCCCGGGTGACCGGATCGGCAGCGGCTCCCGCGGTGCTCCCCGCGGCTCCCGAGCTCCGGCTGCCCGACGGTTTCGCCGTCCGCCTCGACCCGCGGGTGCGACGACGCGACGGCGGGACGACGCTGCTCGGCGGCGCCCCGCACCGGCTGATGCGGCTGGCGCCGCGCGCCCGGACCCTGCTGGCCGGCGACCGGCTCGTCGTCCGGGACGCCGCGACGGCAGCCCTCGCCGCCCACCTGCTGGACGCCGGGCTGGCGCATCCCGACCTCGCCCCCGCGGCCGACGCCACCGACGCCACCGGCGTGACCGTCGTGATCCCGGTCAAGGACCGGCCGGTCGGGCTCGCCCGGCTGCTCGCTGCGCTGCGGAGCGACCCGGCCACGGCGGAGCTACCCGTCGTCGTGGTGGACGACGGGTCGGCGACGCCGGTGCGGACCGGGGACGCCGTCGTCGTCGTCCGGCACGGGACGGCGCGCGGACCGGCGGCGGCACGCAACGCCGGGCTGCGGGCGGTGCGGACGCCGTTCGTGGCGTTCCTGGACTCCGACTGCGTGCCGCGGCCGGGCTGGCTGGCCCGGCTGCTGCCGCACCTGACCGACTCCCGGCTCGCGCTGGTCGCGCCGCGCATCGTCGCGCTGTCCGGCGAGTGGTGGCTG
>JBEPZM010000088.1:0-11369 GCA_041640835.1 Blastococcus sp. | reverse complement strand
CGCGGTACTCGGTGAGCACCGCCGCACTCGAGTTCTGGAACCGCTCGGTGATCTCGTCGATCACCGCGGCCTTCGCCTGCGTGGGCATGGGCCTCCTCTCGTCTGTCGGGCGACCAGTGGCCATCGCGCGAACGCGGGCGATCGGGTGGCCCCGGAGACGAGGAACGCCCCGGCGCAGGCGCACGGGGCGAGAGGCGGGCACGAGTGCCCGACGATCGAACCGTCCTCCTGCGCGGGTCGCCCGGATGTCCGGGACCTTCGATCGCACGCGGACGTGCGACGACCAACGGTCTTGGGGGGAACGGGGCCAAGAGTACGCGATGCCCGCGGACGCGCGGCGTCCGGTAGGGCCGTGGACGCACGGAGGCCCCGCCGCGCAGTGCGCGACGGGGCCTCCGGGAGTGCGGTGGATCAGTTGGTGGGCTCGTCCACCAGCATGTTGCGGGTGCGGTTCGGGTCCACCGGGATGCCGGGGCCCATCGTCGTGGAGATGGTGACCTTCTTGACGTAGCGACCCTTGGCCGAGGACGGCTTGGCGCGGAGCACCTCGTCCAGGGCGGCCGCGTAGTTCTCGACCAGCTTGTCCTGGTCGAAGGAGGCCTTGCCGATCACCAGGTGCAGGTTGGCCTGCTTGTCGACGCGGAAGTTGATCTTTCCGCCCTTGATGTCGTTGACGGCCTTGGTGACGTCGGGGGTCACGGTGCCGGTCTTCGGGTTCGGCATCAGGC
The DNA here is from genome assembly GCA_041640835.1 of Blastococcus sp. Classification (GTDB taxonomy): domain Bacteria; phylum Actinomycetota; class Actinomycetes; order Mycobacteriales; family Geodermatophilaceae; genus Blastococcus. The sequence continues at coordinate 10,641 of JBEPZM010000088.1, read as the reverse complement.
CGCGGGGGCCGAGGATGCGGGCGATCCGGCCGACCTTGGCCATCTGGTCCGGCGTCGCGATGGCGGCGTCGAAGTCCAGGAAGCCGCCCTGGATCTTCTCGATCAGGTCGTCGGAGCCCACGACGTCGGCGCCGGCGGCCTCGGCCTCGGCGGCCTTGTCACCGGTCGCGAAGACGATGACGCGGGCGGTCTTGCCGGTGCCGTGGGGCAGGTTGACCGTGCCGCGGACCATCTGGTCGGCCTTACGCGGGTCGACGCCGAGGCGCATCGCGACCTCGACGGTGGCGTCGTAGGACGTCGTCGACGTCTCCTTCGCCAGCGCAGCCGCCTGGAGCGGGGAGTACAGGTTGTCCCGATCGACCTTCTCGGCCGCGGCCCGGAACTTCTTGCCGTGCTTCGCCATGGTGGTTCCTCTCCCCCGGACGTCGCCGGGGATGGTGTGGTTGCCGGGCCAGGCGTGGCCCTCCCACAGGTGCGGGGTGGTGCGGGTGGAGCAGTGGTCAGACGACCGTGATGCCCATCGAACGGGCGGTGCCGGCGATGATCCGCTCCGCCTGGTCGAGGTCGTTGGCGTTGAGGTCGACCATCTTGGTGGTGGCGATCTCGCGGACCTGGTCACGGGTGACCGTGGCGACCTTGGTCTTGTGCGGCTCGCCCGAACCCTTCTCGACACCAGCGGCCTTGAGCAGCATGCGCGCGGCCGGCGGCGTCTTGGTGATGAAGGTGAACGACCGGTCCTCGAAGACCGAGATCTCGACCGGGACCACGTCGCCGCGCTGCGACTCCGTGGCGGCGTTGTAGGCCTTGCAGAACTCCATGATGTTGACGCCGTGCTGGCCGAGCGCCGGACCGACGGGCGGGGCGGGGGTGGCCGCACCGGCCTTGATCTGGAGCTTGATGACCGCGGTCAACCGCTTCCTGGGGGGCATGACTTCCTTCTATCGGTGGTGGATCAGCTGGCGCCGCTGGACATGAGGTCGTACGGCGTCAGATCTTGCTGACCTGGTTGAACGACAGCTCGACGGGCGTCTCGCGGCCGAAGATGGAGACCAGCACCTGCAGCTTCTGCTGCTCGGCGTTGATCTCGTTGATCGTGGCGGGCAGGGTCGCGAACGGCCCGTCCATCACGGTGACCGACTCGCCGACCTCGAAGTCCACGAGAGCGGCCGGCGCAGCGGCAGCGGGTGCCGCGTCGCCGCCGGCGGTGCGGGCGGCCTGCGGGGCGGTGGCCGGGACGAGGATCTTGACGACCTCGTCGAGGGTCAGCGGCGAGGGCTTGGAAGTCGCGCCGACGAACCCGGTGACGCCGGGGGTGTTGCGCACGGCGCCCCACGACTCGTCGTTGAGCTCCATGCGCACGAGCAGGTAACCCGGCAGCACCTTGCGGTTGACCTGGGCGCGCTTGCCGTTCTTGATCTCGGTGACCTCCTCGGTGGGCACCTCGATCTGGTAGATGTAGTCCTCCACGTCGAGGGACTGGATGCGCGCCTCGAGGTTGGTCTTCACCTTGTTCTCGTAGCCGGCGTAGCTGTGCACGACGTACCAGTCGCCGGGCGCGATCCGCAGGGCCTTCTTCATGGCCTCGGCCGGGTCCTCGTCCTCCGGCTCCTCGGCCACGACGGGCTCCTCGGCGGCGACGGGCTCCTCGGCGACGTCGTCGGTCTCCGGGCTCTCCTCGGCGACCTCCGTGTCGAGCTCGAGGTCGGCGGTGTCGCTGGAGCCCTCGGCGGCGCCGGTCTCACCGACGCCGGTCTCGACGTCGGCGGTGCCGCGCTCCTCGAAGCGGGCGTCGTCCAGGTCGATGCCTTCGACCGCGGTATCGGTCTCGAAGGGCTCGCGGGGGTCTGTCACAGAGGTCTCTTCCTTGTCGGATGGGCGGGCGGGGCGGAGGTCAGCCGAAGACGGCGATCACGCCCCGGGAGAAGAGCAGGTCCATCCCGGCCACCAGCGCGACCATGAACGCCACGAAGACGATGACCACGGTCGTGTAGGTGATCAGCTCGCGGCGGCCCGGCCAGATGACCTTCCGCAGTTCGGCGATCACCTCGCGCAGGAACCGGCCGATGGAACGCTTCTGGCGGATCTGCTCGGCGCGGTCCCGCTCGGCCTCGGCGCGCGAGCGGGTGCCCCCACCGACACCGGCCGCGGTCCGGGCCGCCCGGCGCGAACCGGACTCCGCGGGCTCGTCGTCGTCGTCGCCGGCGGTGATCCGACCGCCACGGCGGCGGGCCGGCGTCGCGACGACCTTGTCCTCGTCGGCCGCGGCCTCGGCAGCGACGGCGTCCTCGGCCGCCTCGAGCTCGGCGGCGTCGTCGACGCCGGGAGCCTCGCGGTCGAGCTGCTCGTCGGTCAGCTCGGCGTCGGGGACGTCGGGGGTGTCGTCCCCGCGTTCCGGCTTCTCGCTCACTGCGCCTCGCTCGCCTCGTGGTGGGTGCCGTCCCCGGCGGGGGCGGTCGGCCGTGCCTCGTCTGTCGTGGCAGGGGTGACAGGACTTGAACCTGCAGCCTGCGGTTTTGGAGACCGCTGCTCTGCCAATTGAGCTACACCCCTAGAGCCCGGCCCCCGGGACATCGAGCGCCCGGACCGGACCCGGGACCGTCCACCTCACCACGGCAGCCCACGACCTCGGGAGGTTCCGGGGCACGCCGGTGGCGGGGTCGACCACCCCAGGGACGCCAGTGTACGGGACTGCGAAGGGCCGAAGCCAACCTGCCCGGAGGGCGGATGCCGACGTGCCCGGATGCGCCGCAGGCGGCCCGCTCGCGGCGCACCGACCTTTGACACGATAGGGCCATGACCGCCGTGTCTCCGGACTCGCCCATCCCGTCGTCCTCCGAGCTGCCGCCCGCCCAGCGGCGCGTCTCCCGTCGCATCGGGGGGATCGCCGAGTCGGCGACCCTCGCCGTCGACGCCAAGGCGAAGGCGCTCAAGGCGGCGGGCAAGCCGGTGATCGGTTTCGGCGCCGGGGAGCCGGACTTCCCGACCCCGGACTACATCGTCGAGGCCGCCATCGCCGCCGCCCGCCAGCCCGCGATGCACCGGTACACCCCGGCCGGCGGCCTGCCGGCGCTCAAGGAGGCGATCGTCGCCAAGACCGCCCGCGACTCCGGCCTGCAGGTGACCCCGGCCCAGGTGCTGGTCACCAACGGCGGCAAGCAGGCCGTCTACGAGGCGCTGGCCACGATGCTCGACCCGGGCGACGAGGTGCTGCTCCCCGCGCCCTACTGGACCACTTACCCCGAGGCGATCCGCCTGGCCGGCGGCGTCCCGGTGCCGGTCGTGGCCGACGAGCAGAGCGGGTACCTGGTCTCGGCCGCCCAGCTGGAGGCCGCCCGCACCCCGCGCACCAAGGTGCTCCTGTTCTGCTCGCCGTCGAACCCGACCGGGGCGGTCTACCCGCTCGAGCAGGTGGAGGAGATCGGCCGCTGGGCGCTGGACGCCGGGCTCTGGGTGCTCACCGACGAGATCTACGAGCACCTGACCTACGGCGGGGCGACCGCTCCCTCCATGCCGGTCGTCGTCCCGGAGCTCGCCGACCGCTGCGTCGTGGTGAACGGCGTGGCCAAGACCTACGCGATGACCGGCTGGCGGGTGGGCTGGATCGTCGGCCCCGCGGACGTGGTCAAGGCCGCGACGAACCTGCAGTCGCACGCCACCTCCAACGTCGCCAACGTCTCGCAGGCCGCCGCGGTGGCCGCGCTCAGCGGAGACCTCTCGGCCGTGGCCACCATGCGCGAGGCCTTCGACCGGCGGCGGAAGCTGATCGTGTCGATGCTCCGCGAGATCCCGGGGGTCGCCTGCCCCGAGCCGCAGGGCGCCTTCTACGTCTACCCGTCGGTGAAGGGGCTGCTGGGCCGGTCGATCGGTGGCCGCACGGCGAGCTCCAGCGTCGAGCTGGCCGAGCTGATCCTCGAGCTCGCCGAGGTCGCCGTCGTCCCGGGCGAGGCCTTCGGCACCCCGGGCTACCTGCGGATGTCCTACGCGCTGGGCGACGACGACCTGGTCGAGGGCGTCACCCGGATGCAGCGGCTGCTCACCAGCGCCGACTAGCCGGCGGCCAGGGCCCCGGCCCCGGTGAGGACGTCGAGGGCCTCGGGCAGCCCGCCCAGGGCGTCCTCGACGTCCTCGGGGGTCGCGATGCTCCACGCGGTCGCGTCGACGTAGCAGCGCACGGCCGCGTCGAACGCCTCCGAGCCGGCGCGCTCGCGGGCCTCGAGCAGCGCCGCACCGCCCTTGCCGTAGACGCGCGCCGCGTACTGCTGCTGGGTGCGGAAGCCGTCCATGGCGGCGCCGACGTCGCCCACGACGCCGAGCGCCCGCTCGAGGTCCTCGGCGGACGAGGGCAGCACGACGGCCTCCGCCCAGGTCGCGAAGGCCTCGTCGAGCCAGGGGTCGCGGAACTGCGAGTTCCCCACCATCCCGTAGAACCACATGTGCGCGACCTCGTGGACCAGCACCTCCCGGCTCGGTGAGGCCTGCAGGATCGAGCTGGGGTACTCGATCCCGCCGCCGTAGTCGGGCAGCATCGGCACGGTCAGCGTCTCGTAGGGGAAGGGCCCGAGGAACTCCGTCAAGTCGTCGATCGCCTCGACCGTCGCGTCGGCGACCTCGTCGGCGGTGGGCTCCGCGCCGTTGAGGGCGCCGGTGGTCACCCGGACCCCCTCGGGCGTCGTCCGCTCGGCGGTCGTGAACCGGCCCACGGCGACGCTGACGTCCCGGGCCACCGGCTCGGCCGCGGTCCAGGTCCGGCGTCCCTCGCCGTCCACCGCGGTGGGGGCGGCCTGGTCGCCGGTCATCAGCACGGTGAGGGCGGCGGGTGCCGAGACGCGCACCGTCGTGTCGGCGGCCGGGCTGGTCGTGGTCTCGCCGGAGACGGCGACGTACGGGTCGCGTGCCCAGCCGGCCCCCGGCTCCCACGCGAGCAGCGGGAACCCGCTGGCCCACCAGGAGACGCCGTCGGCGGCACCGACCCGGTCGAACCCGCCCGAGCCGAGGGTGAGCGTGAAGTCCAGCTCCACCTCGGTGCTGTTCCCCGCCGCGAGCGGCTCGTCGAGCGTCACGACGTAGCCGCCGTCGGCGCGGGGCGCGCCGAAGGACTCGTAGCCGGAGCCGGCGACGTCGTCGCCCCGGACCTCGTCCACGACGAGCCGGGAGCCCGCGTCGGCGAGTTCGGGGCCGTTGGGCACCAGCCGGAAGACCAGCTCGCCGACCGCGCGGTCGGGGGTGAAGACGACGGTCTCCGTGCCGGTCACGGTGCGCAGGTCGTCGGCCAGCCGGAAGTCCAGGTCGACGACCGGCCGGTCCGGGTCTGGCTCGGCGCGCTCGGCGCAGCCGGGATCCCGGGCCTCGTTCCCCGACGGCTCCGCCGCGGGCGCCGCCGGCGAGCGGAGCGTGCCGGCGAAGGACGTGCAGCCGGTCAGCAGGATCCCGGCGACGGAGAGCGCGGCGAACCGCCGCGGCGTCGTCATGCCAGACGGACGACGGCGCGCGCCAGGGAGAGCACCTTCTCACCGGCGCTGCCGACGGCCAGGTCGACGCGGACCCGGCCCTCGTCCAGCAGCGCGGCCACGGTGCCCCTGACGGTCAGCTCGGCGCCGGCGTCGTCGTCGGGGACGACGACCGGCCGGCCGAAGCGCACCTGGAACTCGACGAGGGCAGCGGGATCCCCCGTCCAGCCGGTGACCGCGCGCCCGGCCAGCGCCATCGTGAACATGCCGTGCGCGATCACGCCCGGCAGTCCGACCTCGGTGGCCACCCGCTCGTTCCAGTGGATCGGGTTGAAGTCCCCGGAGGCGCCGGCGTAGCGGACCAGGTCGGCGCGGGCGATCCGGTAGGTCTGCTCGGGGAGCTCGGTGCCGACCTCGACGTCGGCGAGGCGCACGACGGCGCTCATGCCCGCGCCACCAGCATCGACGTGGCCGTGCAGACTGCCTCGCCGTCCTCGGTGGTCAGGTCCACGCGGGCGGTGAGCAGGTCGTTGCCGGCGACGGTGCGGGCCGCGTCGATCGTCGTCGTCGCGATGAGCCGGTCACCGGCCCGGACGGGGCGGTGGTGGGTGAACCGCTGCTCGCCGTGCACCACCCGCCCGTAGTCGATCGCGACGTCGGGGTCCTCCAGGACGACCATCGCCGCCTCGAGGCTCACCACGATGGCGAAGGTGGGCGGCGCGATGACGTCGGGATGGCCGGCGGCGCGGGCGGCCTCGGCGTCGCGGTACAGCGGGGAGGGATCACCGATCGCGGTGGCGAACTCGGCGATCTTCGCCCGGCCGACCTCGTAGACGGCGGAGGGCGGGTAGCTGCGCCCGACCAGTGCTCGGTCCAGCGCCATGCTCCCGCCCTCTCGCGTCGTCGACCGGCTGGGTCAGCGGGTCTCGCGGTGCAGCGTGTGCTTGCGCTCGCGCGGGCAGTACTTCATCAGCTCGAGCCGGTCGGGGTCGTTCCGCCGGTTCTTGCGGGTGATGTAGTTGCGGTTCTTGCAGTCCTGGCAGGCCAGGGTGATCTTCGGGCGGACGTCGGTGGCTGCCATGGAGTGCTCCTAGCCTTGTGGGTCAGGATCCGGATCCGGATCCTGCTGTCGTGCCGGCTGGTCCGACACGACGACGGACCCCGGAGTGCGGGGTCCGTCGGGAGTAGCGGTGACCGGACTTGAACCGGTGACACAGCGATTATGAGCCGCTTGCTCTACCAGGCTGAGCTACACCGCCGGGACGACCTGCGGCCCGGTCTCGCGACTGGACCGGAAGGTCAGCTTACCTGTTCCGGAGCCCCTTTACGGAATCGAACCGTAGACCTTCTCCTTACCATGGAGACGCTCTGCCGACTGAGCTAAAGGGGCGTGCTCGAAGAGCCGGGCAGAACTCTACCTGACCCTGTCCGGCCTCCCTGCAGGGGCCCGCCGCGAGCCTGCGAGTGGTGGGGGGGCAGGGAGGTCCTCTTTCAGCCGCGGACGAACAACCGCCGGTGCGCCGCACCCGGAGCCGCCGACCGCACGCCGGTGCGCGCCAGGAGCCAGTTCTCCAGCCGGTCGTCGGGCAGCGGCCGGCTGACGAGGAAGCCCTGCAGCTTGTCGCAGCCCATCTCGGTGAGCAGGTTGCGGGTCATCTCGTCCTCGACGCCCTCGGCGACCACGCGAAGCCCCAGGTTGTGGGCCAGTTCGATGATCGAGCGGGCGATGAACGACTCGCCCTGGCTGGTGGACATGCCCAGCACGAAGGACTTGTCGATCTTGACCTCGTCGATGGGCAGCTGCCGGAGCTGGGACAGCGACGAGTAGCCGGTGCCGAAGTCGTCCATCGACAGCCGCAGGCCGAGGTCGTGGAGGTCGGCCAGCACCGTGCTGTCGCGGACCGAGTCGTCGACCACGCTGCCCTCGGTCAGCTCCAGCGTCAGCAGCTCGCCGGGCACGCCGTGCCGCTGCAGGGCGCCGCGCACGCGGGCGACGAGATCCGGCTCGGTCAGGCAGTGCACCGAGAGGTTGACCGCGACCGACAGGGCGATGTCCTGGTCCAGCCAGCGCCGGCAGCGGGCCAGCGCGAGGTCGAGGACGTGGTCGGTGACGGCGCCGATCCGGCCGATCTGCTCGGCGAGGGGGATGAAGTCGTCCGGCGAGATCGAGCCGTACCGCGGATGGGCCCAGCGCACGAGCGTCTCCACCGAGACGATGTCCGAGGACTGCGCGTCGATGATCGGCTGGAAGACCACGCTGATCTGGCCGTCGGCCATGGCCTGCTCGATCTCGGTGCCCAGCTGCAGCCGGCGCAGGCTCTGCTGGTCGAGGACCGGGTGGTAGCTGGCCACGCCGCCGGAGTCGGAGGCGGCGAGCAGGGCGACGTCGGCCCGCTGCATCAGGGTGCCGGACTCGGTGCCGTGCACGGGCGCGGAGGCGACGCCGATGGTGAGCGTGACCTCCAGGTCCAGACCGGCGACCCGCACGCGGGTGGCGGCGGCCTCCCGCAGCCGGCGCGCGGCGCGCTCGGTGGCGGCCAGGGAGAGCCCGGGCAGCAGGACGGCGAAGCGCTCGCCCTCCATGCGGGCGAGCAGCGCCTGCGGCGGGGCGTGCTCGCGCAGCAGCCCGGCGGTCACCAGCAGCAGCTCGTCGCTGGCCGCGTGGCCGAGGGTGTCGGTGACCTCGGTGTAGTTGCCCAGCGCCGCGAGGATGAGCCCGGCCCGCCCGCCGGCCGGATCGGCGGCGAGCAGCGCGTCGATCTCGGCGGCCAGCCGCTGCCGGTTGGGCAGCCCGGTGAGCCGGTCGTGGTCGGCGTCGTAACGGATCTGGGTGAGCAGCTGCTGGTGCCGGATGGCGGCGTTGACGTGGGTGAGCATCGAGTCCAGCGCGACGCGGTCGCTGTCCGCGAAGGAGACGACGGCGCTGCGCCGGTCGCAGACCTCCAGGTACCCGGGCTCCCCGGCGGCCGTCGCGAGCGGAGCCGCCAGCAGCTCGGTGACGCCGCGGCGGGCGAGACCCGCCGCCTGCTCCTCGTCGGCGTGCGCCATGGAGATCAGCACCGGCCCGCCGGCGACGGCGACCGCACGCCGGAAGACGTCGTCGGGGTCGCCCGGGCCGTCGTACCAGACCGCGTCGTCCTCGGCGGTGACGATCAGCCTCGGGGCCTCGTCCAGGTAGGGCGGCAGCCACATCGCCACCCGCTCGGCGTTGAGCAGCTCCTGGACGGCGGCCACGATCTGGCGGGTGCCCGCATCGTCGGGGGTGACCTGCTCGACCCGGCGGGCGAAGTCGTAGACGCGCTGGACGCTGTGGCCCCGGCGCGTGACGGCGCCGAAGTGGCGGTAGAGCAGCGCGAGGGCGACCAGCAGCGGTGCCAGGAGGAGCCATGCCCAGCCGGTGACGCCGATGAGCAGCAGCGCGGCCAGCCCGACGATGACCGCGACCGGGCCGACGAGGAAGACCGGGACCAGGAGGCTGGTCCACAGCGAGCGCCCGGGGTAGCCCTGGGTGGCGGTGATGGCGCCGGCGAACAGCAGCGCCCCCAGCCCGTCGGCCACGAGGACCGCGACCAGGTAGGAGATCCAGGTCGCCGGGGAGGTCAGCTCGCCCACCGGCAGCAGGGAGAGCACGGCGACGGCGGCACAGACCTCGAGGACCGCCACCGCCAGGGTGGCGACGCCCTGGGGGCGGGGGAAGCGCTGCACGAGCAGGACGATCGCGACGGCCACCGCGCGGGCGATCGCGGCCCAGGCGCCACCGACCTCGACCAGCGCGACCACGATGGCCAGCTCGCTGGCCGAGAAGGAGAAGGCCTGCCGGCGGAACTCGAAGTGCAGGTGGATGGACTCGGCCGCGACCAGGGCGAGGAACACGGCCACCAGCGCCGGCACCGAGACCGTCAGCGGCTGGGTCACCAGCACGACCAGCATCACCGGGACGGCCAGGAGCACCCCGAGGACGGCGACGGTCGACGGCGCGCGCAGAGCCCGTCGGGGCGTCGCTCGAACGTCCTGCTCGGGCACTCTCACCTGCAATCCGCGGGGTGGATGGGCGCGCAGAGGCTAGCAACGGAGACGCCTCTCACACCTCGGTTCGGCCCGCGCCACGACCCGAAAGGGTCACAGTCCCACCGCTGACCCGCGGAAACGCCGCAGGGCAGCCGGTCTGTCGACCGACTGCCCTGCGGGGAGAACGTGAGGTGGGGCGGATCAGGCCTCGCGGCTCCACTTGATCCCGCGGCTCCACTTGATGCCTCGGCTCCACTTGATCCCGCGCTGCGTGTTGCTGCTCATGACGCCTCCTGTTGTGGCATGACCGACTGCGATATGCGGCAGTGACTTACGCGCGGGGGCAGAGCGTCGTTGGGTACGGACCGCGCTGGGAACATTGCTGCCCGTCACCCTTACGAGGCAAGCATCGAAGATCACGACGGAGTGACGATCTTGAGTGTCGTCACTCTGCGTTGACTTTGATCAACAGAACGTCAACCGAACGGGGGACATCAGTCGGCCCCGGCCGCCTCGCCGTCCTCGCCCCGGAGCTCGGTCAGCTGCTCGTGGAACTGCTCGGCGACGTCCTTGACCCGTCCGCCCCCGGGCACCAGCGCGAGGCCCAGCCCGATCCAGTCGGTCCCCGGGGAGACGGGGGGCGTCGGCGCCCCCAGCACGGCGGAGACCTGCCCGTACGCCTGCGCCGCCCCGCCGGCGCCGCCGGTCGCGCGGAGCGCCTCGTCCACGGGAAAGTGCCGGCCGTCGTCGCGGTCGGCCTCCCACGTCCCGTCCAGGTTCCAGCGGACGGCGGCCAGTGCGGCGACCGGCCCCACGAACCGGCCTCCGACCAGCATCAGCAGGTCGCCGCCGTGCTTGCGCAGCCCGGCCCGCTCCTGCGCGGCGAACTCGTCCAGTGCGTACGCGAGGCGCTGCCCGTACTCGCGGACGGCGGTGTACCCGGCGACGACGGCGACCGCCGGATCCCGCGAGCCGAGGTGCTCGGCGTCCCGCAGCCCCACCGCGGCCTCCGCCACGCCGCGGTCCACCACCGGGCCGGCGACCGGGTCGGCGCTGACGTGGCCCAGTCCCCGCAGCAGCGTCCGGTCGTCGCGCCCGCAGTCGGCGTCCGCGAGCAGGAGTTCGGTCAGCACCTCCGGGCGCGCGGCCACCGCCCCGGCCAGCGCCGGGGCGATCGCGGCGGCGG
>JBEPZM010000087.1:0-11371 GCA_041640835.1 Blastococcus sp. | reverse complement strand
CGCCGTCGGGGGTGGCGAAGCCGAACCCCTTCTCGGCGTTGAACCACTTGACAGTTCCTTCGGGCATTGCTCGCTCCTTGCTGAGGTGGTGCATCGGGGTCCTGCCATAGCGCAGGGCCTTCCCGACGAAGAAAGCCTAGCGGCTGGATGGCCGATGCGACCAGGGATGCGGCGCCGAGGACGCCACGACGATCAGATCCGGCGGCCGCGTCGCTCGGGGAACGGCGGAGCCGACGGCGCCTCCCGGGCGTAGGAGGGACCGACGTAGGTGAAGCCCGCCGGCGAGGTCTGCGCCGGCAGCGGTGCGTGGCCGGGCCGTGCGGGGACGGGCCGTGCGGGGCCGGGCAGCGCGGGGAGCGCAGGGAGCGCGGGGGAGGGGTGGGCACCGGCGCGCCAGGAGGTGACGCCGACGATCCGGGCGTCCGGCACGACGTGGCCTTCTGCGGCGGCCTGGGCGCGGCGCCACCGCTGCATCGAGCGGGCCCAGGCGGCCAGCGAGAGCCGCCCGGCGAGCAGCAGACCAGCGGCCACGGCGACGACCAGCAGTGCGTTCACCAGGGCGGTCGCGACGTCGAGCGCGCCGACGCCGGTCCAGCCGGCCGCCTCGAACTGGCGGGCGAGCATGAGGAGCACGACGAGGACGACGCCGTACGCCACGAGTACGTGCTTCATCCCGCCTCCTCCGCTGCTGCCGCGCCGATCCCGGTAGGTCCGACGTCCTGGCTTCGACCAGCGTTGCCCGTTCTCGCGCGGGACAGCCGGGTTCGGGGCCGGCCCTCACCCCGAGGGGGGACGGATCGGCGGCATCGGCCGGTCTTGCGCCTTTCCTGCGGATCCCTGGCCCTGGGCCTGCGGTGCGGCGCGGAGGGTCGGATCCGCCGGCGAACCGGCACGCCACCTCTCCGGAAGAGCCCTCCATGCCGCCCCTCGTCGCGTCGCCCGCTCACCCCTCCGCCGCGGAGCAGGGCCTCGTCCCCCTGTCCTGCGTCGACGACCTGCACGACGCCGATCTGGACCTGCTCCTGGCCGACCGGCTCGCGGAGTCCGCCGTCGCCCTGCGCGCCGTCGTGGCGTCCATCGCCCAGCGCCTCTAGCCCGTGAGCGACCACAGCGGCATCCGCGATCCGGCCGCCGTCCGGCCGCCGGAGGACACCCGGGCCGACGTCACGCTGGTGGGCCGGGGGGTGACCGTCGACGCCGGCGTCGAGGTCTCCACGGAGTTCGGCATCGTGGTGCGGCCCGTCGGCGTGGGGGCGGGCTGGAAGACCGCGGTCACCCCGGGCGACGACGTGGAGCTGTACTGGCGCAGCCGGGACGGCGAGCGCACGATGCCCGCCCGGATCGCCGAGGTCGAGGCAGGGGAGGAGCCGCGCTGGCACCTGGCGGCCACCGGCCCGGCCCAGCGCAGCCAGCGGCGCGCGGCCGTGCGGGGGCGGGTGGCCCTGCCGGTGTACCTGCCGTGGTCCGACGGTCAGCTGGTCGGCGAGACGGTGGACCTCAGCGAGTCGGGCATGCGCGGCCTGGTCGACGGCTGGGGCCTCCCGCCGCAGCCCGGCACGCCGCTGGACGTGAGCATCACGGTCGAGGACGACGTCGTCTGCCTGCGCGGCCGGGTGGTGTGGCACCGGACCGCCGGTGCGCGCTGGCTGGTGTCGCTGAGCTTCGACGACGTCCGCGAGCGCGACGAGGACGTGCTGCGCAAGCGGGTCTTCCAGGCGCTGCGCGAGGAGCGTGCCCGCGCCCGGTGACCGCCCGGTCCTTCGCGGCGGCCCGAGCGGTCGTCCGCCCGGGCCGCCGCCGGAACGGCAGCGCTACTCGGTGGTCCAGACGTGGCCCCACATGGTCGTCGCGCCCGGCACCCCGTCGCCGGGTGTGCCGTCAGGGAACGTCCAGCCGCCGACGTTCTTGACCTCGTCCTGCACCGCGACGTCGCTGAGCGTGTAGCTGGTGAAGAGGTTCGGCACGGCCTCGGCCAGGTGGAGACTGATCCGCTCGATCGCGTCCTTGCGTGCCTGCAGGTCGGTCGTGGTGCGGAGGACCTCGAGCTGCTCGTCGATCTCGGGGCTGGTGTACTCGGTGAAGTTCAGCGGGCCCTCGGTGAACGCATCGCCGACGATGTAGTACGGGTCGTCCTCGGAGCTGAAGCGGAAGCACTGCACGTCGTAGTCCCGCGCGAGCGCGTCCTGGATGAGGGTGGCCTGCTCGACCGCGACCAGCTCGACCTCCATGCCGAGCGGAGCCCAGAACGACTGGTAGAGCTGGGACAGCTCGCTGAGGCTCGGGTCCGGCGGGCAGGAGAACGTGAGGGAGATCGGCGTGCCCACCGGCAGCCCGTCGGAGCGCTGCGGGTCGTTGACGTACTCGTCGTAGAGCTCCTGCGCGCGCTCCGGGTCGGAGCCCGGGAACGCCTCTGCGGCCTCCTCGGAGTAGAAGGGGCTGTCCGGGCTGAAGTACTGGGTGGCCACCGGGGTCATGCCGTCCCGGTTGGCCGCGAGGGCCTCGTGGTCGAGGGCATAGGCGAGGGCCCGCCGCACCCGGACGTCGTCGAACGGCGGGCGGGTGGTGTTGATGATCGAACCGCCGCTGTTGTTGCCCAGGTGCTCGTAGTCGTCCACGCCTTCGATGTCGCGGACCCGGGCGATCGCGGTCTGCCGCAGGGTCTGCAGGGCGTCGATGTCGCCGCTCTGCAGGCTGGCCAGCCGGGTGTCCTCGTCGGGGATCGGCCGGAAGGTGATGCCGTCCAGGTAGGGGAGGCCCTCCTGCCAGTAGTTCTCGTTCTTCTCGACGACGAGGGTGCTGTCGCGCTGCCAGCTGACGAGCGTGAACGGGCCGGTGCCGACCGGGTTGGCGCCGGCGTCCTCACCGGCCGCGGCGGCAGCGGTGGGGGAGAACGGCCATCCGGCCGCGCCGGTCAGCACGTCGGGGAAGGCGGCATTGGTCTCTGCCAGCTGGTACTGCACGGTGAGGTCGTCCACGACGTCCAGCGAGGTGACCTCGGACAGCGACGACGCCACGTTGGACGTCGGCGCCGTGAGGTACTCGTCGAAGATGGTCTTCAGCGCCTGTGCGTCCAAGGGGGTGCCGTCGTGGAACTGCACGCCCGGCCGCAGCTTCAGCGTCCAGGTGGTGAGGTCCTCGTCGGGCTGCATCGACTCGGCCAGGTACGGCTTGAGCTCACCCTCCGCCGTGCGCTTGATCAGCGGGTCGTAGAGCGCATAGGCCACCGTGGTCCCCGGGTTGGCGAAGGTTCCCTCACCGGGCAGCCAGCTGTTGGTCTCCGCCTCCAGGCCGACGTCGATGGTCCCGCCGGTCACCGGCTCACCCTGCTCGGAGATGTCCTCGACCGGGCCCGCTCGGGTGGACCCGCCGTCCGCGCCGCCGCCGTTCCCGCAGGCGGCGGTCCCCAGCAGGAGACCGGCGAGCCCCGCGGCGGCGAGCGTGCGCCGCCACGGACCTCTGGCCAGGCGCGTGTGTCCTCGCATGTGTGATCTCTCCTCGAACGAGTCGCGTGCAGGCACCGGGCGTGCCGGGGATCCGGCGCGTGATGCGTGCGCACCCGGAGCGCTGTCCCGGCTCCGGTCCGGAGCAGGATCGCCACGGTTCGCCTCGGTTTCGCCACAATGCAGGGATCGGCCAGTTCGCCCCGACATCAGCACGGATCGGCCACACGGACATCGAAACTGGTGGCTGGGTGGACTGCTGCTATCGGGGTGTCACGGCGCCTGTGCAGCGGAGCCGGGGACCGGGTCCATCCACAGATCGATGGGGATCTGCTCCACGGAGCGGCCCTGCTCGTCGAGCATCCGGCCCAGCCGCTTGACCTGCCGCAGGCAGACCGAGCGGTCCAGGACGCGGACGTCGGGCAGGCGGGCGAGTTGCGCCTCGAATCGCGGCAGATCGGGCAGCCGATGGAGCCAGGCGCTCACCACGAGGTTGGCCGGCCCAGCCGTGAGCACGCACATCCGGATCTCCGGCAACCGGGCCAGCGTGCCGACGACGGTGTCGAGCGTCGCGGCCGACACGTCCAGCCAGAGATGCACCTGCACCGGCCATCCGGCCTCGGCGTGTGCGACCTCGGCCCGGAGCACGATCTGTTCCGTGGTCAGCATGGCCGTGATCCGGCGCCGCAACGACGAGACGGGCATCCCGGTTCGTTGACTCAGCTCGGCGTGAGCCATCCGGCCGTCCTCGGCGAGCGCCAGCGTGATGCGACGGTCGACCTCGGAGAAGGCCTGGCGACGTCGCCGGCCACCTGGGAGGCGGTGCAGCGCGTTGCGCTGCTCGACGTTCAGGGAGTCGACCTCCCAGCGGCTGCCCTCCTTGGCGATCCCTGCCACGGGAAGCGTGCGCGTGGCCGTCACGCCCGGGATCAGGCCGATCCGCTGGGTCACGTACGCGCCGAGGGCGGCGAGGTTGCGCGCCGCGACGGTCAGGAGCAGGTCGCGCCGGCCGGTCATGATGTCGACAGTCAGGGCGTGTGGGTCGCGGGCCAGCACCTCGGCGGTCTCTGCGACGGCGCCGGGATGGCAGTCCACCTCGACCAGTGCCATCGCACCGATCGTGAGTGCGGCCGCCCCCGGATAGCAGGTCACCCAGGCCTGACCGGTGGAGCTCAGACGGGTCCACCGCCGCGACAGCGTCGCTGCGTCGACGCCCAGCGGGTCAGCCAGGTCCGTCCACGAGACGCGTGGGCGCATCTGCATGGCGTTCACCAAGGCGAGATCGAGTTCGTCCATGTGGCCGATCCGTGCTGATGTGGGGAGAAAGTGGTTGATCCCTGCGAATCAGTGGGACTGGCGCGGACCCTAGCGATCCTGCTCCGGGCACACCAACCCCGAACTCGGCCATGCGGAGTCCGCGGTGACACCGGAGAGCAGCGAACTGCCAGGAGGACACCATGACGTCGACGCTCGAGCGGGCCAAGGAGCTGCAGGGAGAGCTGGCTGAACTACGCGGGGCGCTGCACCGTGAGCCCGAGCTGGGGATGCAGTTGCCGCGTACCCAGGAGAAGGTGCTGAGCGCGCTGGACGGGCTTCCGCTGGAGATCACCACCGGCGCCGGACTCAGCTCGGTCACCGCTGTGCTGCGCGGCGGGCGACCCGGCGGCGCGGTGTTGCTGCGCGGTGACATGGACGCGCTCCCCGTGCAGGAGACCACCGGCGTGGCCGACACCTCCCGCATCGACGGGCAGATGCATGCCTGCGGCCACGACCTGCACACGGCAGGCCTGGTCGGTGCCGCCATGCTGCTGTGCGACCGGCGGGAGACCCTCCAGGGCGATGTCGTCTTCATGTTCCAGCCGGGAGAGGAAGGCTTCAACGGCGCAGGCGCGATGATCGCCGAAGGCGTGCTGGAGGCGGCGGGCAAGCCGCTCGACGCCGCCTATGCCCTGCACGTCGTGTCCAACCGGGTACCGCACGGCCTCGTCGTCGGCCGGCCGGGGACCATGCTCAGCGCGTCGGACTCCCTGCGCGTGACCGTGCGCGGCGCCGGTGGCCACGGCTCGGCCCCGCACCATGCCAGGGACCCGATTCCGGCGGCGTGCGCGATGGTGACGGCGTTGCAGACCCACGTCACCCGGGCCTTCGACATCTTCGACCCCGTGGTCATCACGGTGGGGCAGTTCCACGCGGGCACCCAGAAGAACATCATCCCGGAGACAGCCACCTTCGAGGCGACCGTGCGCTCCTTCTCCGCGGCGCACCACGACAGGCTGCGGAGCGAGCTGCCCGCGCTCGTCACGAACATCGGCGCCGCCCACGGCCTCGACGTCGAGGCGGAGTACGAGGTGCAGTACCCCGTCACGGTCAACGCGCCTGACGAGACGGCGTTCGCGATGGCCACGGCCGGTGAACTCTTCGGTGCCGGACAGGTGTGGACAGCCCCGCAACCGGCCAGCGGGTCGGAGGACTTCTCGATGGTCCTGCAGCAGGTTCCCGGCGCGATGCTGTTCGTGGGCGCCGCTCCGGAGGGCAGCAATGCGGCGACGGCGCCGATGAATCACTCGCCCGCGGCAGTCTTCGACGGCGGAGTCCTGCACCGCCAGGCCGCGCTCCTCGCCGAGCTCGCGGCCGGACGGCTGTCCGCCGTCACGGTGTGAGCTGACGCCTCACCCAGCCGTGTCGTCGCTGGTAGGGCGCTTGGCGCGGCTCGGCTGCACCCGCATGGGCTCGCCCGGCATCTTCGGGTAGTCGGGCGGATAGGGCAGGTCGCCCATCCCGTCGTCCTCGGCCTGGCGCTCGGCCAGCTCGAGCAGTGGCTCGATGCCGAAGGCGTGGTCGGCAAGGCCGGCGTGCTTGTCGCCGACCGCCTTGAAGCGGGCGGGCATGGTCAGCACGTCGAAGTCGAACGGGGTGACGTCGGGCAGCTCGTCCCAGTCGACGGGTGCGGAGACGGGGGCGTGCGGCTTGGGCCGGATGGAGTACGCCGAGGCGATCGTGCGGTCCCGGGCCATCTGGTTGTAGTCGATGAAGATCTTCTCGCCGCGCTCCTCCTTCCACCACGACATCGTCACGCGGTCGGGCAGCCTGCGTTCCAGCTCGCGGCCGAACGCGATGACCGCACGGCGGACGTCGGTGAAGGTCCACCGGGGCTGGATCGGCACGTAGATGTGCACCCCGCGGCCGCCGGAGGTCTTCGGCCAGCCCTCCATGCCGAACTCGTGCAACAGCTCGCGCACGTGCGGGGCGACCCAGACCGCGTCGGAGAAGTCGGTGCCCGGCTGCGGGTCGAGGTCGATGCGGATCTGGTTCGGCTGTTCGACGTCGGCCTTGTCCACCGGCCACGGGTGGAAGGTCAGCGTGCCCAGGTTGGCGCACCAGGCGACGACGGCCACCGAGTCCGGCGCGATCTCGTCGGCGGTGCGCCCGCTGGGGAACGTGATGTGCGCCGTCGGCACCCACTCGGGGGCGTTCTTCGGCACCCGCTTCTGGTAGAACGCGTCGCCGGTGTTGTCCACGCGGGTGGAGATGCGGGCACCCTCGAACACCCCGCCGGGCCAGCGCTCCAGCGTCGTCGGCCGGTCCTTCAGCGCGAACAGGATGCCCTCGCCGACGGCGACGAAGTACTCGACGACGTCGATCTTGCGGATCCCCTTCTCCGCGAAGTACGGCTTCTCCGGGTTGGAGACCCGTACCTCGTGCCCGGCGACGTCCAGGATCACCGCGTCCTTGCTGCTCGCCATCTGCGGGTGCGTCCTCTCCTCGGCCGGGGGCCGAGTGTCACGCAGGGCAGGTGAGCCCGTCCAGCGGAACCACCAGGTCGATGAGGTAGCGGTTCACCGCGTCGTTGACGCACGAATTCTTCGGGTACGAGGTGTGCCCCTGTCCCTGCCAGGTCAGCAGGACGCCCGAGGTGAGGTTCTCGGCGAGGTTCACGGCACCGGGCAGCGGCGTCACGGGGTCACCTGCGCTGCCGACGACGAGGATCGGCGCGGCCCCCTCGGCGTCGCGCTCGGGCAGCGGGGTGCGGTCGGCCTCCCACGGCGTGCAATTGAAGAGCCCGGCCGCCGAGCCCGCGCCGAACAGGGGGTACTCGGCGTCCCACTCGGCGGCGAGCCGGCGCACCTCCGCGGCCTCGATCTGCTCCTCCGTGTCGGCGCAGTTGATCGCCAGGTTGGCGTCGAGCAGGTTGGAGTAGCTGCCGTCCTCGAGCCGGCCGGAGTAGCTGTCGGCCAGGGAGAACAGCCCGGCGGAGTTCCCGCCGCGAGCCGCGGCCAGCGACTGCGACAGCTGCGGCCAGGTCCGGGTGTCGTAGAGCGCCGCCTTCACCGCGGTGAGCACGACGCCCGGCGTCGCCTGGCGCGTCTCGCCCTCCTTCGCGCTCGCGATCGGGGCCTGCGACGCCTGGAGCATCAGCTCGTCGACGAAGAGGCGGGGGTCCGCGCCGAGGGGGCAGCCGGCGATCAGGCTCAGGCAGTTCTGCGCGAACGCGTCGAAGCCGGCCTCGAGCCCGGCGGCGCTGGCCTCGGCGGAGGCCTGCTTGTCGGCGTCGGGGTCGACCGCGGCGTCGAGGACCAGCGCGCGGACCTTGTCCGGGAAGAGCTCGGCGTAGGTGGAGCCGAGCGTGGTGCCGTAGGAGTAGCCGAGGTAGGTCAGCTGCTCGTCGCCGAGGGCCTCGCGGAGCAGGTCCATGTCACGGGCGGTGTCGACGGTGTTGAACGCGCCCAGCGCCGCGGGGGACTCGTAGCGCTCGGCGCAGCCCTCGGCCACCTCGGTGTCCAGGGCGAAGATGTCGTCGAGCTGCTCGGCGCTGGTGGGCTGCGGCTCGGCCGCGACCAGCCGGTCCTTGGTGTCGGCCGGGATGCACTCAACGGCGGCCTCGGACAGGCCCACGCCCCGCGGGTCGAAGCCGACCAGGTCGAACCGGCGCAGCACGTCCTCGGGCAGGGTCAGCGCCAGGCCGATGGCCGCGTCGACGCCCGAGGCTCCCGGACCGCCGGGGTTGACCACCAGCGAGCCGATGCGCGTGGGCTGCTCGGGGTGCACCGCCCGGATGACCGGGATCGGCAGCGTGTCGCCCGCGGGCTCGTCGTAGCTGATCGGCACGTTCACCTGGGCGCAGTCGAAGGACAGGCCGCGCTCGCTCCCGGGCCGGCCGGCGATCAGGGGCTGCAGCTGCTCGTCGCAGTCGGTCCACTCGATCGGCTCCGCCGTCGGCTCGGCCGGGGCGCTGGTCGGAGAGGACGTGGCCTGCTCGTCGTCGCTGCCGCCGTCGGAGGTGCAGCCGGCCGCGAGGAGGGTCATCGCGGCGAGCAGGCTGGGCAGTACGGCTCGTCGACCGGGGTGCAGACGCATGATCACGAGCCTAGGAGCCTCTCGGCGCCCGTGCAGACGATCACCGTCGTCCGGCCCCCGATCCGGCCGTCAGGGCGTCTCCAGCACCTCGGCCAGGTCGTAGCGCACCGGGACGTCGAGCTGGTCGTACGTGCAGCTGAGCGGGTCGCGGTCGGGCCGCCAGCGCAGGAACTGCCCCGTGTGACGAAGTCGACGGCCCTCGAGCTGGTCGTACTTGATCTCCACGACCAGTTCCGGACGCAGTGGCACCCAGGACAGGTCCTTCTTCGCGTTCCACCGGCTGGTGGCACCGGGCATGCGGTTCTCGCCGTCCTCCTGGACCTGCGCATTCGCCCAGTCCTGCCACGGGTGCCCGTCCAGCGCCTCGGCCCGGTACGGCGCGAGTTCCTCGACCAGCTCGGCCCGCCGCTTCATCGGGAACGAGGCGGCGACTCCGATGTGCTGCAGCCGGCCCTCGTCGTAGAGGCCCAGCAGCAGGGAGCCGACGATCGGCCCGCTCTTGTGCCAGCGGAACCCGGCCACCACGCAGTCGGCGGTGCGGACGTGCTTGATCTTGGTCATCAGCCGCTGGTCGGGCCCGTAGGGCAGGTCGGCCCGCTTGGCGACGACGCCGTCCAGGCCGGCGCCCTCGAAGGTGTCGAACCAGCGCTGCGCGGTCGCGGCGTCCTCGGTGATCCCGGTCAGGTAGACCGGCGGCCGGGTGCCGGCCAGCGACGTCTCCAGCTGCCGGCGGCGCTCGGCGAAGGGCCGGTCGAGCAGCGACTCGTCGCCGAGGGCCAGCAGGTCGAAGGCGACGAACGAGGCAGGCGTCTGCTCGGCCAGCAGCCGGACGCGGGACTCGGCCGGGTGGATCCGCTGCAGCAGCGCCTCGAAGTGCAGCCGGTCGCCGGCGGGCACGATGATCTCGCCGTCGACCACGCAGCGTTCGGGCAGGTGAGCCCTGACCGCCTCCACCACCTCCGGGAAGTAACGGGTGAGCGGGCGCTCGTTGCGGCTGCCCAGCTCCACCTCGTCGCCGTCGCGGAAGACGATGCAGCGGAAGCCGTCCCACTTGGGCTCGTAGAACAGCCCGTCGCCGGTGGGCAGCGTCGTCGCCGCCTTCGCCAGCATGGGCTTGACCGGTGGCATCAGCGGCAGGTCCATGCCGGTCAGTCAAGCAGTCGGCCGCGCCGCGTGCGGAGGTCTCGACCCGGTCGGCCGCTGCTCCTAGCCTCGGTACCGCGGGGGGCGACCGGGAGGCACCACCATGCCGCTCTACCTGACCCGCTTCCGCTACACCCCGGAGACCTGGGCGATGCTCATCGCCGAGCCCGAGGACCGCCGCCGAGCCGCCACCGCCTACATCGAGTCCGTGGGCGGCTCCCTGCACGGCTTCTGGTACGCGTTCGGCGAGTGGGACGGGTTCACGCTGTGGGAGGCGCCGGACGACGTCGCCATGGCCTCCGTGGTCCTCGCCATCGGCGGGGGTGGTGCGCTCGGCGCGATCGAGACGACCGTGCTGCTCACCGTCGAGCAGACGCTCGAGGCCCTGGACCGCGCCCAGTCCGTCGGCTACTGGCCGCCAGGTGCACCGCCCGCTGAGGGCTAGCGCCAGGCGAAGACCGGCTGCTCGTAGCCGGCCACCCGCTCGACCTCGCCCCGGCAGGCGATCCGGCAGAACTGGTGGACGACCGCCGCGGTCGGGGCGTGCACGAACCCGCCCAGCAGCGGCAGCTTGATCACCGGCCCGTCGGACTCGGGAATGGTCTCGAACACCGGGTCGACGTCGAGGTCGGCCAGCGGCACCTCGAAGACGGCGGCCACCTCGGGCTCGGAGCCGGCGAACCCGTCGACCGGGCCGGCCCAGCAGACCACCGGCGTCATGACGTAGCCCGACCGCGTCACGTAGTCGTCGAGCAGCCCGAGCACCGACTCCGGTCCGAGGTCGAGGCCGATCTCCTCGTGCAGCTCGCGCAGGGCGCCCTCGACCGGGCCCTCGCCGGCGTCGAGCCGTCCGCCGGGCAGCGCCCACTGACCGGCGTGCGCACGCAGACCGGCGGCGCGGCGGGTGATGACCAGCGTCGGGACGCCGTCGGCCACGGTCACGCAGAGCGCGACGGCCGCCTGCTTCAGCTCGGGGCGGTCGGCCGCGACGCGGGGGAACCCGGCGATCCGCTCCGCGACGACGTCCCGGTCCAGCGCTGCCATGCCTGCTCCTCGTCGGTCGTGCCGTTGCGCGGACTTTCTGCACCGAAAGTCCGGGACTTCCTGCACCGAAAGTCCGGGTTCGGTCGACTACCGGGCGCCGCCCACCCGGTAGCGGGTGAACAGCACGCCGTCCTCCTCCAGCACCTGGCGCAGCTCCAGCCCGACCGGGGCCGGCAGGCCGTCGGGCAGCAGCCGGTGCGCCGCGCCGACCAGCGCGGGCGCGACCGTGAGGTCCAGCTCGTCGACCACTCCGGCGGTCAGCGCCGCGCGCAGCAGCTGCGGCCCACCCTCGCACGTCACCTGTACCAGACCCCGCTCGGCCAGCGCCGCCACGGCGGCGGGCAGGTCGACGTCGTCGTCGCCGCAGACCAGCACGGTGGCACCGGCGG
>JBEPZM010000086.1:0-11426 GCA_041640835.1 Blastococcus sp. | reverse complement strand
CGTGGTCGCCGGGAGAACCCGGGGCGTCAGCCCGGCGGCGCGGAAGGCGTCGACCGCGGCCTCGGCGGCGCCGGCTGCGCGTCCGCGCCCGGCGGCGGGGCTGACCAGGACAGCGACATCCACGCCGGTCAGCCGCGGGAGGACGCGGACGAGGACCCGTGCGGCTCGTCGAGCGAGGACGGCCGCGCGTCCAGCGGGGAGGCGTCGTCGTCGCCGACGTCGTGGAAGCTCTGGGCAGCCTCGCGGCGCGCCCGCCTCCGGTCGACGAACCGCGCGATCTGGATGGCGACCTCGAACAGCAGGATCATCGGCCCGGCCATCGCCAGCATCGTGAACGGATCCTGGGTGGGGGTGACGAACGCGGCGAACACGATGGTGAGGAAGAAGATCCAGCGCCGGCTCTTCGCCAGCACCGCATAGCTCAAGATGCCCACCAGGTTCAGCGCGACGGCGATCAGCGGCAGCTCCAGGGACAGCCCGAACGCGACCAGCAGGCTGATCACGAAGCCGAGGTAGTCCGGCGCGGTCAGCTGGAAGGCGACCTCGTCCCCGGCGAGGGAGAGCAGCAGCTCCAGGCCCTTGCGCAAGGTCAGCCAGGCGAGGAACGCGCCGGCGGCGAACAGCAGCGTGGCCGAGGCGACGAAGGCGACGGTGTAGCGCCGCTCGTTGCGCTGCAGGCCCGGGGTGATGAACGCCCACAGCTGGTACAGCCAGAACGGGGCCGAGAGCACGGCGCCGGCGATCAGGCCGATCTTGAGGCGCAGCAGCACCCCGCCGAATACGTCGAGGACCACCAGCCGGCACTCCTCGTCGCCCTGGAACCGGAAGCCGTCGGGCAGCTCGCAGTAGGGCTCGGTCAGGAAGGTGAGCAGGCCGTGGTCGTACCAGAGGAACCCGACCACGGTGCCCAGGGCGAGCGCCAGCAGCGCCTTGGCGATCCGGTTGCGCAGCTCGGTCAGGTGCCCGACCAGCGGCATGGTCGCCTGCGGGTCGCGCTTCCGGCGCCTGCGCCGCTGCGGCGCCTCGCTCACCGTCGTCCGGTCCGGTGCTGGGGTCAGGAGGGGCGGTCGGACGTGCGCGCCTGCTCGGCGCGGGCCCGCAGCTCAGCGGCGCGCAGCTCGGCGGCGTGGGCCTCCGCCGCGAGTGCATCGGCCTCGGCGGTCGGCACGGCCGGCGTCACGATCTCACCGCGGACCGTCGTCTTCGCCGGGTCCTTGCCGCGGAGTCCCCCGCCCGCGGAGTCGTCGTCCTTCATCCCCTTCATCTCGCCCTTGAAGATCCGGAGCGAGCGGCCCAGCGAGCGCGAGGCATCGGGCAGCTTCTTGTAGCCGAACAGCAGCAGGATGGCCAGGATGATCAGGCCGATCTCCAGCGGGCCGAGTGAGCCCATGACACGTCCTCCAGAAGTCGGTTCACCGGCGATGCTACGCCCGGAGGGGCGCGCGACCGGGCGCGTCAGCCGCGGTCGTGGGTCCGGTCGTCGGTGGACGGCGCACGGGCGGCGGTCGCGGCGACCTGGTCCAGCAGCGGCCGCACCTCGCGCTCGAAGGCGGTGACCTCCCGCGCCAGCCGGGCGCGGGCGCCCAGGACGCCGTAGGCGAGCGCGCCGAGGACCACGACGGACAGCACCACGACGACGATCCACACGACCCACAGCAGCACGGGGCGACCCTAGCCGGTGGTGCTGCCCGGGGCCTCGATGCCGTAGCGGGCCAGCGCTGCCCGCGCGTCGGCGGCGACCTCGTCGGCCAGCCCGGCCGGCTCGTCGACCAGCGCGTCCCCGCCCAGCGAGGCGACCAGCCGCCGGGCCCACGCCAGGTCGGAGGTCCGCACCGTGACCGCGAGCCCGCCCGGCGGGTCGTCGACGGGCGTGACGGAGTCGACCGGGTAGTACTCGGCCACCCACCGGCTGCCGCGGGACAGCCGCAGGCGCACGGCCGGCGCCCCCGGCTCCGGGTGGTAGACCCCGCCCTCGACGTCGCGCTCGTGCGCCTCGGGCGGCGGGGCGGCCGGCTCGTCGAGGACGGCGACGTCGTCGACCCGGTCGAGGCGGAACAGCCGCACGCCCTCGACCCGCCGGCACCAGGCCTCGAGGTACCAGCGGCCGTCGACCAGGAGCAGGCGCATCGGGTCGACGGTCCGCTCGGTCCGCTCGTCCCGCGTGGGCACGTAGTAGTGCAGGTGGAGGGCGCGCTTGCGCTGCAGCCCCTCCCGGACGACGGCGAGGGTCTCCTCGCGCGCGTCCACGCTCACGGTGATCGGGGTGACCTCGGCCGCGTGACCGGCGGCGGCGGACACCTTGGCCAGTGCCCGGCTCACCGCCTCCCGCTCGGCGAGCCCCGGCAGCTCCAGCAGCGTCTTCAGGGCCACGACCAGCGCGACGGCCTCGTCGGTGGTCAGCCGCAGCGGCCGCACCATGCCGGCGGGGAAGGTGACGTGCACCCGGTCGCCCTCGAAGGAGAGGTCGATGAGGTCACCGGGGCCGTGGCCGGGCAGCCCGCACATCCACAGCAGCTCCAGGTCGCTGCGCAGCTGCCGCTCCGTGACCCCGAAGTCGCGGGCCGCCTCCTGGACGCGGACCCCGTCGGGCCGGGCGGTCAGGTACGGGATCAGCGCCAGCAACCGGGTCATCCGGTCGGGTGTGCTCGTGGTGCTCATGCGGACGCCCCCATCGCGGCCAGCCGGGTAAGGCGGGCGATCACGGCCTCGCGGATCTCGGCGGGCGATTCGACGACGACGTCGGCACCCAGGGCGGCGAGCTGGCCGGCCAGCCCCCATGGCTCGGTCGTGCGCAGCTCAAGCCGGTCCTCGGTCCCGTCCTCGGTCGCGCCGAGCGGAGTGGCCCAGCGGCGCAGGCCGACGGCCGTGCCCGGCCGGGCCCGCACGACGACGACGTGCTCCTGGCCGCCCACCTGGTTGGCGACCATGGCGCCGAGGTCCAGGTCGGCCGGCGGCTCGAACGCCCCGGCGGGCCCGGTGGCCTGCGGCGTGCCGACGACGCGGGAGAGCCGGAACATCCGCGGCTGCTGCCGGTCGAGGTCCAGGCCGCCGAGGTACCAGCGGCCGTGCCAGGCGATGACGCCCCACGGCTGCACGTGGCGGCGGGCGGGGGCGTCCTCGTCCGGGCGCTGGTAGTCGAACTGCAGGGCGCGGCGGTCGCGGGCGGCGGCGTAGACCGGCTCGAACGCGGGCTCCCCCGCGTCCAGCCGCGGCTGCAGCGGGATGCCTCCACCGGTCTCGACGTCGACGCCGGCGGCTCGGAGCTTCACCAGGGCGCTCTGGGCGGCACCGGCGAGCTGGGCGGACTCCCACAGCCGCAGCGCCAGGCCGACCGCCGCGGCCTCCTCGCCGGTCAGCTGGATCTCGGGCAGCTCGTAGTCCGCGCGGGCGATGCGGTAGCCGTCCTCGGTGTCGAAGACGCTGGTGCGGCCGGTCTCCAGCGGCACGCCCATCTCGCGGAGCTCGGCCTTGTCGCGCTCGAACATCCGCTTGAACGCCTCGTCGGCGCGGTCGGTGCCGTCGTCGGGCTCGTAGCCGGGCACCGTGGCGCGGATGCGGGCCGCCGTCACGTACTGGCGGGTGCTGAGCAGCGCGATGACCAGGTTGACCAGTCGTTCCGCCCGCTTGGCCGCCATGTGCCCAGGCTAGTGGGCAGCGGCCGACCGGCCGTCTCCCGGGACGCTGGCTAGCCTGCGGGCATGAGCTCTCCGGTCCCGTCCCGCATCCGCTGGCGGCGCGGGGCGGTGACCGCGCTCGGGCGGAGCGGGCACGACTCGCTGGAGCTCACCGTCTCCGTGCCCGAGGACGGCGAGCTCCGCGCGCTGGCCTACCCCTCGCTCGTCGGCGTCCCCCAGGTGGGCGACGACGTGCTGCTGAACACGACGGCGTGGGCGCAGAACCTCGGCACCGGCGGGTACGCGCTGGTCGTCGCCGTCCCCGATCGGCTGCCGGCCGACCCCTCCGGCCCGGGCCACCTGGTGAAGGCCCGCTACACGCCGATGCAGGTCACGGTGCAGGGCGTCGACGAGCAGGACACCGAGCACCACGCGACGCTCGCGGAGGCCGACTCGCTGGACGGGATGCCGGTCGTCGTGGCCGATCTGCACTCGGCGCTGCCGGCGGTGCTCATCGGGATGCTGGCCACCGACCCCGACCTCAAGGTCGCCTACGTGATGACCGACGGCGGAGCGCTCGCGGCCGGGTTCTCGCGGACCATCGACGCGCTGCGGAAGTCCCTGGCCGGCGTGGTCACGGTGGGCCAGGCCTTCGGCGGCGACGTCGAGGCGGTCACCGTGCACACCGGTCTGCTGGCCGCGCGGCACGTCCTGGGCGCGGACCTCGCCGTCGTCACGCAGGGCCCCGGCAACCTCGGCACCGGCACCCCGTGGGGCTTCTCCGGCGTGGCTGCCGGCGAGGCGTGCAACGCGGTCACCGTGCTCGGCGGGCAGGCCATCGGCGCGCTCCGCATCTCCGACGCCGACCCGCGCCCGCGGCACCGCGGGGTGTCGCACCACTCGCTCACCGCGTTCGGGCGGGTGGCGCTGGGCGGTGTGACGCTGGTGGCGCCGCGCGGCCTGGGGTCGGAGCTCGGCTCGCAGGTCGACGAGGACCTCGCCGGGCAGCCCGCACGGAACCCGGTCGTGTGGGTGGACACCGACGGCCTGGAGGACGCGCTGGGCCTCTCCCCCATCCCGCTGCGGACGATGGGGCGCGGCATGCCCGAGGAGCGCGCCTACTTCCTCGCCGCCGCAGCCGCCGGCCGCTACGCCGCCCTGTGTGATCTGCCAGCCTCCGGCTGACACCGCGGCCAGGAGCCGTGCCCCGGCCGCGTCGAGCGCGTCTGACGCACCGCGCCGGGGAGCCTTCGGCCCCCACGTCGTGGCACGTCCCTCGCGGGGCGGCACCAGACCACGCCTCCACGGACCCTTCGGGCCCGTTCGGCGTGTCCTACATACTCTCGATGAGCTTCTCGACGCGGTCGTCGACGGACTTGAAGGGGTCCTTGCACAGCACTGTGCGCTGGGCCTGGTCGTTGAGCTTGAGGTGCACCCAGTCGACGGTGAAGTCGCGGCGCTTCTCCTGGGCCTTGCGGATGAACTCGCCGCGCAGCCGTGCGCGGGTGGTCTGCGGGGGCACGTTCTTGGCCTCGAAGACCCGGGGCTCGTGGGTGACCCGCTCGACCTGGCCGGCCCGCTCGAGCAGGTAGTACAGCCCGCGGGTGCGGCTGATGTCGTGGTAGGCGAGGTCCATCTGGGCGATGCGCGGGGAGGACAGCGGCAGGTCGCGCTTGGCCCGGTAGCGCTCGAGCAGGCTGTACTTGATGGCCCAGTCGATCTCCCGGTCGATGAGGCTGATGTCCTCGGTGTCGACCGCCTTGAGCACCCGTCCCCACAGCTCGAGCATCTGCCGCTGCACCGGGGTGACGCCCTCCCGGTCGGCGAACTCGAGCGCACGGTCGTGGTACTCGCGCTGGATCTCCAGCGCCGACATCTCCTTGCCGCTGGACAGCCGCACCTTGCGCCGGCCGCTCATGTCGTGGCTGATCTCCCGGATGGCGCGGATCGGGTTCTCCAGCGTCATGTCCCGGATGGGGACGCCGGCCTCGATCATGCGCAGCACGAGGTCGGTCATCGCCACCTTGAGCAGCGTCGTCGTCTCGCTCATGTTCGAGTCGCCGACGATCACGTGCAGCCGGCGGTACTTCTCGGCGTCGGCGTGCGGCTCGTCGCGGGTGTTGATGATCGGCCGGGAGCGGGTGGTGGCGCTGGAGACGCCCTCCCAGATGTGCTCGGCCCGCTGGCTGACGCAGTAGACCGCACCCCGCGGGGTCTGCAGCACCTTGCCCGCACCCACCACGATCTGGCGGCTCACCAGGAACGGGATGAGGACGTCGGCCAGCCGGCTGAACTCGCCGTGCCGGCCGACCAGGTAGTTCTCGTGGCAGCCGTAGCTGTTGCCCGCGGAGTCGGTGTTGTTCTTGAACAGGTAGATGTCACCGATCACGCCCTCCTCGGCCAGGCGCTGCTCGGCGTCGACCAGCAGCCCCTCGAGGATCCGCTCGCCGGCCTTGTCGTGGACGACGAGCTCGGTGAGGTCGTCGCACTCCGCCGTGGCGTACTCGGGGTGGCTGCCGACGTCCAGGTAGAGCCGGGAGCCGTTGCGCAGGAAGACGTTGGAGCTGCGCCCCCAGGAGACCACCCGCCGGAACAGGTAGCGGGCGACCTCGTCCGGGGACAGCCGCCGCTGCCCCTTGAAGGTGCACGTGACGCCGTACTCGGTCTCGATCCCGAAGATCCGTCGGTCCACGATCCGAGCCTAGGCGCCGAAGGCGACAGGAGTCGTCCCCACGCGCACGCCCGCTCGGCTCAGCCCTCGCCGCCGTCCTCGTCGTGGGCGTCGAAGCCCGCGCCGCCGGCGGTGTCGGGGTTGGCCGGGTCGCCGAGGCCGGCGGGCGTGCCCGGCTCGGGCACGCTGGGCGCGTGGGCGGTCGTGGCCGGTGCGTCCGCGACGGCGTCGGGGGTGGGCTCGTCGCCCAGCAGGGTGCGCAGCGCGGAGCCGGTGATCCGGCGGAAGGCCCGCTTGGGGCGGCGCCGGTCGAGGACAGCCACCTCCAGCTGGGCGGCCGTGAGCTGCGACGGGCCGCCGTGGGCGGCGCCCGCCGTGACCGGGCTGACCGCGGACAGCGCCCGGACCCCGACCTGCAGGGCGTCCGACAGGCCCATGCCCGGCAGGAAGTGCTCGCGCAGATGGCCGGTCACGGCCTCGGCCTGACCGCCCATGACGACGAAGTCCGGCTCGTCGACGACCGAGCCGTCGAAGGTGAGCCGGTAGAGCTGGTCGGTCTCGGGACGGTCGCCGACCTCGGCGACGCAGAGCTCGACCTCGTAGGGCTTCATCTGCTCGGTGAAGATCGCGCCGAGGGTCTGCGCGTAGGCGTTGGCGATCACCCGGCCGGTGACGTCGCGGCGGTTGTAGGAGTAGCCGCGGACGTCGGCCAGGCGGACCCCGGCGACGCGCAGGCTCTCGAACTCGCTGTACCGGCCGACGGCGGCGAACCCGATCCGGTCGTAGATCTCGCCGACCTTGTGCAGCGTGGAGCTGGGGTTCTCGGCGATGAAGAGCACGCCGTCGGCGTAGGTGACGACGGCGACGCTGCGGCCGCGGGAGATGCCCTTCCGGGCGTACTCCGAGCGGTCCCGCATGACCTGCTCGGCGGAGGCGTAGTACGGCATGGTCATGGCTGGTCTCCTGGGCGCGTGGCCCCCCGCTCGGTGTTCCGGCGGTCGGCCTCGGCCCGCTCGGTGACGATCGTGTCGGCGACGACGGCGATCTCGGCGTCGGTGAGCCGGACGATCCCTTCGGCGTCGACCCGGTAGACGATCGGGTAGAGCCGGCGCACCGGGTCGGGGCCGCCGGTCGCGGAGTCGTCGTCGGCAGCGTCGTAGAGGGACTCGACGACCGTGCGGGTGGCGTCGTCGGCCGACAGGCCCTGCCGCCAGGTCTTCTTGAGGGAGTTCTTGGCGAACAGCGAGCCGGAGCCGACGGCGGCGTAGCCGCGCTCCTCGTAGTTCCCGCCGGTGACGTCGTAGCTGAAGATGCGGCCGGGCGGGGTGCTCTCGGCGGCGTCCAGGTCGAACCCGGCGAACAGCGGGACGACGGCGAGGCCCTGCATCGCCGCACCCAGGTTGCCCCGGATCATCGCGGCGAGGCGGTTGGCCTTGCCGTCGAGGGACATCGTGAGGCCCTCGATCTTCTCGTAGTGCTCGAGCTCGACCTGGTAGAGCTTCACCATCTCGATGGCGATGCCGGCCGCGCCCGCGATGCCGATGACGCTGTAGGAGTCGGCCGGGTAGACCTTCTCGATGTCGCGCGAGCTGATCAGGTTGCCCATGGTGGCGCGCCGGTCGCCGCCCATGAGGACGCCGCCGTCGTAGGTGACGGAGACGATCGTCGTGCCGTGCGGCGCGAGATCTCCCACGGGCATCGTCGGGACGGGCCGGCGACCGGGCAGGAGATCAGGCGCCGCGGTGGCGAGGAAGTCGGTGAACGAGGAGCCCACCCGGTCCAGGTAGGCGGGCGGGAACCCGCTCCGGGTGGCTGACTGATCGCTCACGCATCTCCCTCTCCCGCCTGCTCACGCCGGCGTGCACCGCTGGTCCGCCCGGTGCTCCGCGTGCTGGTTCCGCGCGCGCCCGGGCGTCGCTGCGACCCTACCGGCGGCTCCCCCGGCCGGCTGGCCGTGTCGGCCTCGTCGGTCGACGCCTCGACCAGGGTCTCGATCGCCTGCTGCTGCATGTGGTGCTGGAGGTAGAACACGGCCATCTGCAGCACGAACGGATCGTCGCGGAACTGGCCCAGACCGCCGTTGCAGTTGAAGCAGAGCAGAGCTCGGACCCGGCCCGTCGAATGGTCGTGATCGACGTGCACCGCCGAGGCGACCCGGCAGATGGCGCAGACGCCGTTCTGCTCCGCCAGCATCAGGTCCGCCTCTTCGGACGTGATGCCGTAGCGCCGAGTGAGGTGGTACGTGCGTCCACCGCCGACCTTCTCCCTCGACTTCTGCCCGCGCGCCTTGTGACACGGGAGGCAGTAGGTGGCGCGGCCGGTCGCGGAGGTCTTCGTGCGCGGGAACTCCTCGTGCGGCTTGACGGTGCTGCAGTCCGGGCACCACTTCGAGCCCTCCGGAACGGCGAGGCCGCGAGGCGTCAGCCGGTTCTTCCGCGGCTGGGATCGGCGTGCGTCGCGGCTTTTCACGGATCGCTCTGCCAGGTGGGCGCGACAGTAGAAAGCAAGTCCATCACGTGATCTCTTGTTCGCGCTGAACTCGGCGACGGGGCGGTGTGCCCCGCAATCACGACAGAATTTCGTCTCCATGGAGCGGCGCCCACACGAAGATGATCTTGGTCACTCGCCCCCTTTTTGTACATAACTACGCACGAAGTCTTCGGCATTGGACTCGAGGACCTCGTCGATCTCGTCCAGGAGCGAATCGACCTCGTCGGTCATCTCCTGGCGGCGCTCGGCGCCCTCGGTGTCGACCGAGGCCTCGACCTCGTCGGTCTCCTCGCGCGACTGCGTCGCCTTCTTCTGCCCGCCGGTGTCCCTGGTGGCCATGGCCTGCCCCTCCCGTCGTGGGAACTGCTGCTGGCGCTGAAGCTACCCGCCGGGGGTGACATCCGGGGGCCGGCGGACGGACCCTGTGGAGATCACCGACCGGTGATCGTGTCCACCAGCTCCTGCGCGGTCGCCGACGCCTCGAACAGGGCGCCGACGTGCTCGCGGGTGCCCCGCAGCGGCTCCATCGTCGGGATCCGCACGAGGTTCTCCCGGCCGAGGTCGAAGACCACCGAGTCCCAGGACGCCGCCGCCACCTGGGCGGGGAACCGGCGCAGGCACTCTCCACGGAAGTAGGCGCGGGTGTCCTCGGGCGCGTGGACCACCGCCCGCTCGACCTCGTCGTCGGTGAGCAGGCGCTGCATCGAGCCGCGTGCCACCAGCCGGTTGTACAGCCCCTTGTCCGGCCGCACGTCCGAGTACTGAAGGTCGACGAGCTTGAGCCGCGAGTCGCCCCACGAGAGCCCGTCGCGGGAGCGGTACCCCTCGAGCAGCCGGAGCTTGGCCGGCCAGTCCAGCCGGTCGGCGCAGCGCATCGGGTCGATCGCGAGATCCTCGAGCACCTCGGCCCACCGGCGCAGGACGTCGTCGGTCTGATCGTCGCCCTCCCCGCGCTGGGCCACGAACTTCTGCGCCAGCTCGAGGTAGCTCTGCTGCATCTCCAGCGCGGTCATCCGGCGTCCGTCGCGCAACCGGATCGTGTGTGTCAGCGAGGGGTCGTGGCTGATCGCCTGCAGTGCCTGCACCGGCTCCTCGAGCGAGAGGTCGTTCGGCAGGAACCGCGCCTCGATCATGGCCAGCACGAGCGACGTCGTCCCGACCTTGAGGTAGGTGGAGAGCTCGGCCAGGTTCGCGTCGCCGATGATCACGTGCAGCCGGCGGTACTTCTCGGCGTCGGCGTGCGGCTCGTCGCGGGTGTTGATGATCGGCCGCTTGAGCGTCGTCTCCAGGCCCACCTCGACCTCGAAGAAGTCGGCCCGCTGGGAGAGCTGGAAGCCGGCCGTGCGGCTCTCCGTGCCGATGCCCACCCGGCCGGCGCCGGCGAAGACCTGCCGCGTCACGAAGAACGGGACCAGCCCGCGGATGATGTCGGCGAACGGCGTCCGGCGGTCCATCAGGTAGTTCTCGTGCGCGCCGTAGGAGGCGCCCTTGCCGTCGGTGTTGTTCTTGTAGAGCTGGATCGCGCTGGTCCCCGGCACGCGCGCGGCCCGGCGGGTGGCCTCGGCCATGACCCGCTCCCCCGCCTTGTCCCAGAGGACGATGTCGCGCGGGGTGGTGACCTCCGGCGTGGAGTACTCCGGGTGCGCGTGGTCGACGTAGAGGCGCGCGCCGTTGGTCAGGATGACGTTGGCCATCCCGGTGTCCTCGTCCAGGTCGTTGTGGTCCAGCGCCTGTGCCGGGGTGAGGTCGAAGCCGCGGGCGTCGCGCAACGGCGACTCCTCCTCGAAGTCCCACCGGGGACGGCGGCGCGTCGGGGCCTCGGCCACCGACCAGGCGTTGACCACCTGGCTGGACAGCGTCGTCGGGTTGGCGGTCGGCTGCCCCGGCACGGAGATGCCGTACTCGACCTCGGTGCCCATGACCCGCCGCACGCTCATGCGCCAACCCTAGGCCGCTCCCCCGCACTCGACCCGGGCCGTCGGCGGCCGGCGGGCGGGTGGCGAGGAACCGGGTCTCGCGTACCGTCGGAAGCGCCCCGGCCGTAGCAGAGCGGTCGCGGGTCGCCCACGGGATCACTCCGGCCGTCGTGCCGCCCCGTGCGCCTCCCGGACACGCCGCGCGCCCTCTCCTCCGCCCTGCGGCCGTGCTCCTCCGTCGTTCCCGGCTCCGTGGGTGGAGCGTGCCGCGCCCGTACCGGGCCGCGCCGCGTCGGGCGCCTGCCGTTCGAGAGGACCATGACGAACCGCAGCTCCACCTCCCCCACGTCCACCCGTCGCCTCACCCTCGGCCTCGCCGCCGCGGGCGCCGTCCTGGTCGGGCCGTTCCTCACCTCGGGGACGGCGAGCGCCGCCGACGGCGCCACCTGGGACCGGCTCGCGCAGTGCGAGAGCACCGGCAACTGGGCGATCAACACCGGCAACGGCTACTACGGCGGCCTCCAGTTCTCCCAGAGCACCTGGCAGGCCTTCGGCGGCACCGCGTACGCACCCCGGGCCGACCTCGCCACCCGCGAGCAGCAGATCGCCACCGCGGAGAAGACCCTGGCCCAGCAGGGCTGGGGCGCCTGGCCGGCGTGCAGCGCGAAGCTCGGCCTGACCTCCGCTGACCGCGCCGGCAACGCGGAGCCGCCGACGGCCTCCCGCGCCGAGCGG
>JBEPZM010000085.1:0-11553 GCA_041640835.1 Blastococcus sp. | reverse complement strand
GCGGCCGGCGCGACCGGCTGGGGTGCGGTCGTCGGCGTCGAGGGCGGTGCGGGGGGCACGGGGCCGGGCGAGGCGGCCATCGCCGCCGGCGTGAGCAGTTGCGGCCGGCGCAGCACGTAGGGCGAGTAGGGGAAGCCCTCGCCGTTCAGCTCCTCGACGGAGGGCCCGCGGCCCTGCAGGCCGAGCGCCTCGAGGGCGGCCCGCACGTCGGCCGTCGTCCACAGGCGGGGGTTGTCGACGCCGGTGTAGCGGCTGGCGCGGGCGAAGCCGAGGAGCAGCGAGCGGGTCTCGAGCAGGGCCACCTGGTCGCCCTCGCCGAGGTCGCCGTCGGCGGGCAGCAGGCCGTCGAGGTCGCCGGCGAGCACGGTCAGCCGGGCGATGCGGCCGGGCTCCAGGCCGGCCCGGCGGAGCCGCATCGCGGTCTCCATCCCGGCGCGCATGAGCCCGTCCAGGGGCGTCGACCCACCGCCGGCGAGCTGCAGGACCGCTCCCCCGGTGCCCGCGGGACCGATCGTCCACGGGCCCTCCGGAGAGGCGTTGACGACGCCGGTCTGGCGGGCCACCTCGGCCACGCGGATCACGGCGATGCCCTCGGGCACGAAGAGGATGGCGTCGGAGAGCCGGCGCTGGAGCGGGCCGTCGGCGAAGGGGATCGCCGCCACGACCGCGCCGCGCACGGCGTTCCCGGAGTCCCAGCGCACCAGCTCCGAGAAGAAGGCGCGCTCCCCGTCCGTCTGCGGTGGCAGCGGGGTGAGGGGCAGCACGTCGGTCCTCCGGGCGGGTAGGGGGCGGCCTCGCGGCACCGGTCGCAGCCGGCAGTCGATCGTTCCGGCGTCCCCTCGACGCTACGTCACGTCACGGTCCGGTCTCAGGGACCGCGCCGGATCCCGCGCGAATCACACGCCCCGCGGGCGGCGACGCGCCCGGCGTCCGCAGAGCTCCTGTCCGTGGCGTTGCGTACTGTCGTTCGCCGTGGCTGACAGCGCGGGACACCTGGTCTGGATCGACTGCGAGATGACCGGGCTCGACATCGTCAAGGACAAGCTCATCGAGATCGCGGTGCTCATCACCGACTCCGAGCTCAACGTCGTGGATCCCGGTCTGGACCTGATCATCGGCGCCGACGACGCCGACCTCGACGGCATGGACGACTTCGTCCAGGAGATGCACCGGAAGTCGGGGCTCACCGAGGAGGTGCGCGCCGCCACGCTCACCGTGGCCGAGGCCGAGCAGCAGGTCCTCGCCTACATCAAGCGCTGGGTGCCCGAACGCCGGACGGCCCCGCTGTGCGGCAACTCGATCGGGACCGACCGCGGGTTCCTCGCCCGCGACATGCCGGAGCTGGACGACCACCTGCACTACCGGATGATCGACGTCTCCTCGGTCAAGGAGCTCGCCCGCCGCTGGTTCCCCCGCGTCTACTTCGGGCAGCCGGCGAAGGGCCTCGCGCACCGCGCGCTGGCCGACATCATCGAGTCGGTGCGGGAGCTGGCCTACTACCGCCGCACGGTGTTCGTGGAGTCGCCCGGGCCGAGCAGCAGCCAGGCGAAGAAGGCGGCCACCGAGGTCGTCGGCGGCTTCGCCGCACTGCTCGCCGGCGACGAGAAGGCGTCCTCTCCCGGCGCCTGAGGCGCGCCGCTCCCCCGGCCTCGCCGGGCCGCGCGAGCGCTCCGGTATCGTTGCGCCGGTTCCCCTCCCTGCTCGCCCAGGGAGGGGACATGGTGGGTGTAGCTCAGTCGGTAGAGCACCAGGTTGTGATCCTGGGTGTCGCGGGTTCGAGCCCCGTCACTCACCCCACGCGAGAGAGGCCCTGGTCAGGAGAACCTGACCAGGGCCTCTCTCGTCGTCGGCCGAGCGCGGGGCCGCGTCAGGTCCGGTCGCTCGCGGACGTCGCGGCGTCGGCGGCGACCGACGCCGCGTCGGTCGCCGCCCAGCTCGCCAGCAGCGCGAGGGCGTCCTCCGACGGAGTCCCTGGCTCGGCGGTGTAGATGGTCAGGCGGAGATCACCGGCAGCCTCGGCGGGCAGATCGAGGGTGCAGTAGCTGAGATCGACGGCGCCCACCACGGGGTGGTGGAACTGCTTGGCGCCGTTGTGGTGGATGCGGACGTCGTGCGCGGCCCACCGGGTCCTGAAGTCCTCGCTCACCGTCGACAGCTCGCCCACCAGCTCACGCAGCCGGGCGTCGTGCGGACGACGGCCGGCCTCGGTGCGCAGCAGGGCGACGGTGACATTGGCCGCACCCTCCCAGTCCTGGTAGAAGTCGTGCGCCCGGGGGTCGAGGAACTGGAACCGGGCGAAGTTCGCCGGCCGCCGTGGTCCGTCGAACATCGGTGAGTGCAGCGCCCAGCCGAGGGTGTTGGTGGCGAGGATGTCCAGGCGGCCGTTGGCGACGAAGGCGGCCGAGCCGGTCATCGAGTCCAGCATCCACTGCACCCGCGGCTGGATCGGCGCCTTGCTGCGGCGCTGCGGAGTGCGGGTCGGCTTGGCGGCCCGGGCCAGGTCGAACAGGTAGGTGCGCTCGGCCTCGTCCAGCTGCAGTGCCCTGGCGACGGCCTCGAGGACGTCGTCGGAGACGCCGGCGATGTGGCCCTTCTCCAGCCGGACGTACCAGTCGGTGCTCACCCCGGCGAGGACCGCGACCTCTTCCCGGCGCAGGCCGGGCACCCGCCGTCGCCCGCCGCCGGGCAGCAGCCCTGCCTGCTCGGGGGTGATGCGAGCCCGCCGGCTGGCCAGGAAGTCGCGGATGTCCGAGCGGTTGTCCACCCGATCGACGGTACGGCGGACGGCGGCCGGAGGGAGGTCGAGCTTCTACCCCCCACAAGCCCGCCCTCCCACGTGCACGCCCGAGGGCGTTCCGTGGATCCCGGCGCCCATCCCGCCGTCGCCTGAGACCCCCATCCCGGAACGAGGAGCACCTCCCTTGCGCATCAACGCCTACGCCGCCCCCGCCGCCGGCCGGCCCCTGGCCCCCACCACCATCGAGCGCCGGGACGTCGGCCCGGACGACGTCCTCATCGAGATCGAGTTCGCCGGCATCTGCCACTCCGACATCCACACCGTCAACGGCGACTGGGGTCCGCAGCCCTTCCCCGTCGTCCCCGGCCACGAGATCGTCGGCGTCGTCGCCGAGGTCGGCGCCGACGTCACGCGTCATCGGATCGGGGACCGCGTCGGCGTCGGCTGCATGGTGAACTCCTGCGGCGAGTGCGCCAACTGCCGCAACGGCGACGAGCAGTACTGCCTGGCCGGCATGGTCGCCACCTACGCCGGCACCGACCGCGACGGCAGCACCACCCAGGGCGGCTACTCCACCCACGTCGTGGTGGACGCCGGCTACGTGCTGTCCGTCCCGGCGGGGATCGACCCGGCCGGGGCCGCGCCGCTGCTGTGCGCCGGCATCACCACCTACAGCCCGCTGCGCCGCTGGGGCGCCGGCCCCGGGAAGAAGGTCGCCGTCGTCGGCCTCGGCGGGCTGGGCCACATGGCCGTCCAGCTCGCCCACGCGATGGGCGCGGAGGTGACCGTGCTGTCGCAGTCGCTGAAGAAGCAGGAGGACGGCCTGCGCCTCGGCGCCGACGCCTACTTCGCCACCGGCGACCCCGGCACGTTCACCGAGCTGGCCGGCCGGTTCGACCTGATCGTCAACACCGTCAGCGCAGCCATCGACGTCGATGCCTACCTGTCGCTGCTGGCGGTCGACGGTGCGCTGGTCAACGTCGGCGCCCCGGCGGAGCCGCTGAGCCTGAACGTGATGTCACTGATCGGCGGCCGCCGCACCTACGCCGGCTCGATGATCGGCGGCATCGCCGAGACCCAGGAGATGCTCGACTTCTGCGCCGGGCACGGCATCGGCGCCGAGGTGGAGGTCATCGCCGCCGACCACATCAACGAGGCCTACGAGCGCGTGCTCGCGTCCGACGTGCGCTACCGGTTCGTCATCGACGCCTCCAGCATGCGATGACCGAGGTCGACCTGGCCCGGCCGACCGGGGCGGCGACAGCGCCCACCGGCCCGGTCGGCACGAGCGCCCTGCGGGTGCGCCTCCCGTTCGTCGTGTACGTGCTCGCCGTCGGCACGTTCCTCATGCTGACCACCGAGTTCGTCGTCGCCGGTCTGCTGCCGGAGATCGCCGGCGACCTCCAGGTGACCGTTGCGCAGGCCGGGCTGCTCATCACCGTCTTCGCGGTCGGCATGGTCGTCGGGGCGCCGACGATGGCACTGCTGACCCGGCGGATGCCGCCGCGGACGACGCTGGTGCTCGCCCTCGTCGTCTTCGCGGCCGGCCACCTCGTGGTCGCGCTCGGCTCGAGCTTCGTGCTCCTCCTGGCGGCCCGGTTCGGAACGGCCTTCGCGACCGGGGCGTTCTGGTCGGTCGCGTCCGTGGCGGCCACTCGCGCCGCCGGCCCCGGTGCCAGCGCTCGTGCCCTGGGCCTGGTGGGTGCGGGAGGCATGCTCGCCAACGTCGTAGGGGTCCCGCTCGGCGCGTTCGCCGGCCAGCTGTCGAGCTGGCGCGGGCCGTTCTGGGCGCTGGCCGTCCTGTCGCTCGCCGCCGTGCCGCTCATCGCCCGGCACGTCCCGCGCGAGGAGGACGCCCGGCAGCCGGTGTCGCTGCGGTCGGAACTGCGGGCGATGCGGTCCGGACCGCTGTGGCTGGTGCTGGCCGCCTGCGCGACGACCACCGGCGGCGTGCTGTCGGCGTACTCCTACATCGCCCCGCTGCTGACCGAGCGCGCCGGGATCGCGCCCGGGTGGGTGCCGCTGGTCCTCGTGGGCTTCGGCGTGGGCTCGCTCATCGGCACGATCGTCGGGGGCCGCCTCGGCGACGTCCGCCCCCACTCGACGCCCATCGCCGTCGCGGCGTCGACCGCGATCGTGCTGCTGGCGATCGTCCTGCTCTCCGCACATGCCGTGCCCACGGTGCTGCTGGTGGTCCTGCTGGGCCTGCTCGGGCTGAGCGCCAACCCGGTGTTGTCCGCACTGGCGGTCCGATTCGCCGGGGTGGCGCCGACGTTGGGCGTGGCGATGTCCGTGTCGGCCTACAACCTCGGCACCGCAGTCGGTTCCTGGATCGCCGGCCGCGCCCTCGACTCCGGACTCGGCGAAACCGGCCCCGCCGTGGTGGGCACGGTGTTCGCCGCGCTCACGCTCGTCCCCACGATCGCCATCGCGCGTCGTGCCCGGCCCAGCGGTGTTCCGACGCTCAAGGCAGAGTCGCGGGCATGACCCTCATCAGCACCCGCTTCGACGCCACGAGCACCGCCGCCGACGTCGTCGCCGGCCACGACCTCACCGGGAAGCGGGCGGTGGTCACCGGCGGTGGCTCGGGGATCGGCGTCGAGACCGTGCGCGCGCTGGCCTCGGCCGGCGCCGAGGTGACCATCGCCGTCCGCGATCCCGGGCAGGGCACGCGCGCTCTGCAGGACGTCGCCGGCACGACCGGCAGCACCACGCTGCGGGTGGCGCGCCTCGACCTGCTGGACCTCGACTCCGTCCCGGCGTTCGTCGCCGACTGGCAGGGCCCGCTCGACCTGCTGATCAACAACGCCGGCGTCATGGCGCTGCCGCGGCTGACGCCGACCGACCGCGGCTGGGAGACGCAGTTCGCCACCAACCACCTCGGCCACTTCGCCCTCACCGTCGGCCTGCACGACGCGCTGGCCGCGGCGGCCGACGGGGCCCGCATCGTCTCGGTGTCCTCCACCGGCCATTTGGCCTCACCCGTGCACTTCGACGACATCCACTTCGCCCGGCGCGAGTACGACCCCTGGCAGGCCTACGGCCAGTCGAAGACGGCGAACGTGCTGCTCGCGGTGGAGGCCACCCGGCGCTGGTCCGGCGAGGGCATCGTGGCCAACGCCCTCATGCCCGGCGGGATCATGACCAACCTGCAGCGGCACGTGTCCCCCGACGTCATCGAGGGCTGGGAGAAGGCGCAGCGCGAGGGCACGGTGACCTTCAAGACCCCAGCCCAGGGCGCGGCCACCACCCTGGTCGCCGCCGTCGCACCGGAGTTCGCCACCGGCGGGCACTACCTGGAGGACTGCGCCGAGGCACCGACGGTCGACGACGACGCGAAGGTGCGGTCCGGCGTCCGCCGGTGGGCGCTGGACGAGGGCAACGCCCGGCGGCTGTGGGAGGTCAGCGAGGAGCACCTCGCCCAGCACTCCCAGGCCGGCTGACTCGTCGAACCGCACGAGAGAGGCCCTGGTCGGGTTCGACCAGGGCCTCTCTCGTTGCTTCCGAGCCTCAGCCGATGCGCATCGGCAGTGCGCGGGGCCCGCGGATCTGACCCGCCGACCACCGGACGGCGTCCGGGTCGGCCAGGCTGAACTCCGGGATGCGGTCCAGCCAGACGTCCAGCGCCACGGTCAGCTCCATCCGCGCCAGGTGGGAGCCCACGCAGCGATGGATGCCCAGGCCGAAGGCGGCGTGCCGGTTCACCTCGCGGTCGATGAGCACCTCGTCGGCCCGCTCGAAGCGCTCCGGGTCGCGGTTGGCGGAGGGGAAGGGCAGCAGGACCCAGTCCTCCTTCTTCATCTGGACGCCGCCCAGCTCCACGTCCTCCTTGACCAGGCGCGCCATGGTGACCGGGGCGTAGGCGCGGAGGAACTCCTCGACCGCCCTCGGCCGCAGGGAGCGATCCGCCACCAGGCGCTCGCGGTCCTCGGGGTTCTTCGCCAGGTGCCACAGCGCGGAGCCGATGGCGCTCCACGTCGTGTCGATGCCGGCGATCAGCAGCAGCGTCATGGTGCCCACCACGTGCTGCGGGGACAGCCGCTGCCCGTACAGCTCGGCGTTGAGCAGGTAGGTCGTCAGGTCGTCGCGGGGGTTGTCGAGGTGGTCGCGCACCTGCTCGAACAGGTAGTCCGACAGCGCCATCCCCCGCGCCTGACGCTCCTCGAGCGGTCCGTTGGCTCCCTCGAGCGCGTTCTCGACGAAGTGCGCGAACTTCTCGCTGTCCTCCTGCGGGAACCCGAGCATGTCGGCGATGACCCGCATGGGGATGTACATGCCGTAGTCGGTCGCGGCGTCCACGACGTCCCGGCCGGCGAAGCCGTCGATCAGCGAGTGGCAGAACGCCTCGGTGGTCACCCCCTGCTTCGCGACGTTCGCCTTGGTGAACGCCGGCAGCAGCAGCTTGCGGGCGTCGTGGTGGAACGGCGGGTCCGAGGAGATCGGCGGGGCCAGACCCACCGGCGCCGCGTCGAGCGGCGGGCGGACGTTGCTCACGATGATCGCCCGTGACGTGAAGTGCTCGGTGTCGTAGGCGATCGCCTGGACGTCCTCGTACCGCGTGGGCAACCAGGCGCCGCCGAAGCGCTCGGTGCGCGCGATCGGGCACCGTTCCCGGAGGTCGTCCCAGACCTCGATCGCGTTCTCGGCGTACTCGGGCTCCAGGTGGGAGAAGTCGGTGGTCCAGTCGGACACCGGCCCGGTGACGATCTCGTTGAACGTGCCGAGCTGGGCCTGCGCGATGCGCTGCGCCCGGGCCTCCTCGGTGAACCTGTCGTCGACAGTCATGCCCGGGCCTCCTCGTGGACGAGGACGGCAGACTCGGGACAGTTGGCCGCGGCCAGCCGGGCGTCGTGCTCCCGGCCCTCGGGGACGTCGCGGTCGGCGGTGAGATCGGTCAGGACCGCGTAGCCCTCCTCGTCCTCCCCGAAGAGGTCGGGGGCGAGGTCGTAGCAGCGGCCGTGGCCCTGGCACGTCGCGGGATCGATGCTGACTCTCATGTGCGGATTCCGATCTGTTCTCCGGTGTGGACGGGTTCGAGGCTGGTGACGACGCGGACGAGGAGCTCGGTCCACTCCCGGTCGTCCACGTCGTGCAGGTCGGGGCCGATGAGCGTGGTGCCGGCAGCAAGGGCGAGGCAGAAGTGCGCGACCGCCTGGGGGGACAGAGCGGGGTCCAGCTCCCCGCGGGTCTGGCCGTCCCGGACGAGGGCGGCGAGCCAGTCGGCCCGCTCGGCGGTGTAGTCGCGCAGCGCCGTCGCCACCTCGCCGTGGTGGCGGGCCGCGATCAGCGCCTCGACGGCGAGGAACGACTCAGGATCCTGGCGCCGGCGCAGGGCCGCGCCCGTCTGCAGGAGCAGGTCGGCCACCGACCTGCTGGGGAACCGAGCGACCAGGTCCGCCAAGGGCCGCCGGCCGTGCACCCGGAGGGCGCCGATCAGCAGGTCGGCACGGGAGGTGAAGTAGCAGTAGAGGGCGCTGTTGCTCAGCCCCGCGGCGCCGGCGATGTCGGCCACGCGGGTGCCGTCGTAACCGCGGGCGGCGAAGACGTCGGCCGCCGCCCGCAGCAGGCGGCGGCGCGTCTCGTCGGCGTTCGCTCCTACGGTCCGCCCCATGCCACGAAATGAAATGTGATTCAGTTCACTTAGTCAAGGCCTCTCGGTGCGCCGCGCCGGCCGGTGTCAGCCGATGCGCAGCGGCAGCGCCCGGGGTCCGCGGATCTGGCCGGTAGACCAGCGCACCGCGGACGGGTCCGCGAGCGTGAACTCGGGGATCCGGTCCAGCCACACGTCCAGTGCCACCCGCAGCTCCATCCGCGCCAGGTGCGAGCCGACGCAGCGGTGGATGCCGAGACCGAAGGCCGCGTGCCGGTTGACCTCGCGGTCGATGACCACCTCGTCGGCCCGCTCGAAGCGCTCGGGGTCGCGGTTCGCGGCCGGGAAGGGCAGCAGCACCCAGTCCTCGGCCTTCATCTCGACCCCGCCGAAGGAGATGTCCTCCCTCACCAGCCGGGCCATGGTCACCGGCGCGTAGGCACGGAGGAACTCCTCGACCGCCGTCGCCCGCAGGGACGGGTCCTCGACGAGACGACGACGGTCCTCGGGGTGCGTCGACAGGTGCCACAGCGAGGAGCCGATCGCGCTCCAGGTGGTGTCGATGCCGGCGATGAGCAGCAGCGCCATCGTGCCGGCGACGTGCCCGGCATCGAGCTTCTGCCCGTACAGCTCTGCGTTGATCAGGTGCGTCGTCAGGTCGTCCCGCGGGTTGGCCAGGTGGTCCTGGATCTGCTCGAGCAGGTAGTCGAAGAGCTGGTCGGGCTGCTGCTCGCGCTCCTCGAGCGGCTTGTTGATCCCCTCGAGCGCGTCCTCGACGAAGTGCTTGAACCGGTCGCTGTCCGCCGCCGGAAACCCGAGCATGTCGGCGATGACCCGGATCGGGATGTGCATGCCGTACTCGGTGGCGGCGTCCACGACGTCCCGGCCGGCGAACCCGTCGATCAGCGAGTGGCAGAACGCCTCCGTCGTCACCGCCTGCTTGGCGACGTTGGCCTTGGTGAACGCCGGCAGCAGGAGCTTGCGCGCGTCGTGGTGGAAGGGCGGGTCCGAGGAGATGGGCGGCTCGCCGCCGACCGGGGCGAGGTCCAGCGGGGGGCGGTAGTTGCCGGCGATGATCGCCCGCGAGCTGAAGCGCTCGGTGTCGTAGGCGATGGCCTGGACGTCCTCGTACCGGGTGGGCAGCCACGCGCCACCGAAGCGCTCGGTGCGTGCGATCGGGCACCGGACGCGGAGGTCCTCCCAGATCTCGATCGCGCGCTCGTTGTACTCGGGTTCGGTGTGGGACCAGTCGGTGGTCCAGTCCGACACCGGCCCGGTCACGATCTCGTTCCAGGTGCCCAAGTCCTCCCGCTGGGTCTGCTGCTCGCGGAAGTCCTCGGTGAACCTGTCGTCGACCGTCATGCCTCGAAATGGAACTGTGGTTCAGTTCACCCCGTCAAGGGCTTCGGCCCTGGTCCGGGGAACGACGCACGAGGAGAGCACGTGGCCAACCACGGCGACTGGCAGTTCGGGATCTACTTCAACGGGCTGGTCGGCCAGAAGCCGTCGCTGCCCATGGAGTACGGCGCCCTCGAGCGCGCCGCCGAGGCCGCCATGACCGAGGAGGTCTGGTCCTACGTGGCGGGCGGCGCCGGGAACGAGCACACCCAGCGCGCCAACGTCACCGCGTTCGAGCGCTGGGGACTGATGCCCCGCATGCTGGCCGGCGCCGCGCAGCGCGAGCTCGGCGTCGAGCTGTTCGGCCAGCAGCTGCCGACGCCGCTGATGCTGGCGCCCGTCGGCGTCATCGGCATCTGCGAGCCCGAGGGCCACGGCGACCTCACCACCGCCCGCGCCGCGGCGGCGACCGGCGTCCCGATGATCGCCTCGACCCTGATGCAGGATCCGCTGGAGGACGTCGCCGCCGCTCTCGGGGACACCCCCGGGTGGTTCCAGCTCTACCCGCCGAACGACCGCGAGCTCACCGAGAGCCTGGTCCGGCGGGCCGAGGCGGCGGGCTACCGCGCCATCGTCATCACGCTGGACACGCTGACCCTCGGCTGGCGGCCGCGCGACCTGACGATCGCGAGCTTCCCCCAGCTCACCGGCCTGTGCCTGGCCAACTACACCTCCGACCCGGTGTTCCGCTCCCGGCTGGCCGCGCCGCCGGAGGAGGATCCGCAGGGCGCCGTCGGTCACTGGGCGTCGATCTTCGGCAACCAGACCCTGAGCTGGGACGACCTCGGCTGGCTCCGGTCGCTCACCACGCTGCCGATCCTGCTCAAGGGCATCTGCGCGCCCGACGACGCCCGCCGCGCCGTCGACGCCGGCATGGACGGCATCTACTGCTCCAACCACGGCGGCCGCCAGGCCAACGGCGGCATCCCGGCGATCGACTGCCTCGCCGACGTCGTGGACGCCGCGGGTGACGCCCCGGTGATCTTCGACAGCGGGGTCCGCGGCGGTCCGGACGTGGTCAAGGCCCTCGCGATGGGCGCCCGGGCGGTCGCGGTGGGGCGCCCGTACGCCTACGGCCTCGCCGTCGGCGGCCAGGAGGGCATCGAGCACGTGCTGCGCAGCCTGCTCGCCGAGACCGACCTGACGATGGCCGTCGACGGCTATCCGTCGATCGCCTCCCTGACCCGGGACGCCCTCCGCCGCGTCGGCTGAGCCCGCCGGGTCACCGGCCCACCTGGGCCGGTGACTCACCACCCTCGAGGTCGCCCTCGGTGTCGAGGTAGGCCTGCTGCAGCTCGGCCAGCAGCGCGGGATCCGGCTCGGCCCACATCTTCCGGTCGACCGCCTCCAGCAGCCGCTCGGCGATGCCGTGCAGCGCCCACGGGTTCGACTGCTCCATGAACTCGCGGTTCTCCGGGTCCAGGACGTAGGTCTGCGCCAGCTTCTCGTACATCCAGTCGGCGACGACGCCCGTGGTGGCGTCGTAGCCGAAGAGGTAGTCGACCGTGGCGGCCATCTCGAACGCGCCCTTGTAGCCGTGCCGGCGCATCGCGGCCAGCCACTTCGGGTTG
Organism: Blastococcus sp.; assembly: GCA_041640835.1. Taxonomy (GTDB): domain Bacteria; phylum Actinomycetota; class Actinomycetes; order Mycobacteriales; family Geodermatophilaceae; genus Blastococcus. The sequence continues at coordinate 257 of JBEPZM010000085.1, read as the reverse complement.
ACCACGCGTGCGCGGAACACCCGCGAGGTCTCCTCGACCAGCGAGCGGGTGCGCACGTGCTCGGGCCGGGTGGAGTCCCCGATGTAGGCCTTCGGTGAGCTCCCGGTCAGCGCGCGGACCGTGGCGACCATCCCGCCGTGGTACTGGAAGTAGTCGTCGGAGTCGGCGATGTCGTGCTCGCGGGTGTCGATGTTCTTGGCCGCCACCGCGATCCGCCGGTAGGAGGTCTCCATGTCCGCCCGCGCCGCGACGCCGTC
>JBEPZM010000084.1:0-11611 GCA_041640835.1 Blastococcus sp. | reverse complement strand
GGGGTCAGCGCCGCCGGGTAGCAGTACACGATGACCCGCCGGCCCCGGTAGGACGACAGGGACACCGGGTTGCCCTCGGCGTCGGGCAGCGTGAACTCCGGGGCGGGCTCGCCGGGGGTGAGGCGGACGGGTGCCGTGTCGGTGCTGCTGTCGGTCATGCCCGGCATCCTGCCGTGTGCCGGGAACGGAGCGCTGCGCCGGGTGCGCCGTTCCGGAGGGCGGCGGTCAGCCGGCCAGGAACGAGAAGCGCACGTGCCGCTGGTGGTTGTCGGTGTTGGTGTCGATGAGGCAGATCCGCTGCCAGGTGCCCAGCTGCATGCGGCCCTCCAGCACCGGGACCACGGTCTGCGGCGGCACGAAGGCCGGCAGCACGTGGTCACGACCGTGCCCCGGGCTGCCGTGCCGGTGCCGCCACCGGTCGTCGCGCGGGAGCAGTTCGTCGAGCTGGGCGAGCAGGTCGTCGTCGCTCCCGGCGCCGGTCTCGATGAGTGCGATCCCCGCCGTGGCGTGGGGGACGAAGACGTGCAGCAGACCGTCGACCTCCTGGCGCACGAACTCGGCGCACTCGTCGGTCAGGTCCACCACGACCGGCATCCCTCCGGTCCGGACGGCACGCAGCTCCGATCTCATGGCAATGATCTTCGTCGCCCCCGGCCCGCGGCGCCGCCCGGCCGTCCGCACGGGCACGATCTGCGGTTCTCCGGTCGCGCACTACTGTCGGATCCCGTGAGCGCGCCCCGTACCACTGCCCGTGCCGACGGCCGATCGGCCGACCAGCTCCGACCGGTGACCATCACCCGCAACTGGCTCGACCACGCCGAGGGATCGGTGCTGGTGGAGTTCGGCAAGACGCGGGTGCTGTGCGCTGCGAGCGTGACCGAGGGCGTGCCGCGCTGGCGCAAGGGCTCGGGGCTGGGCTGGGTCACCGCCGAGTACTCGATGCTGCCCCGCGCCACGCACACCCGGAACGACCGCGAGTCGGTCAAGGGCAAGATCGGCGGCCGCACGCATGAGATCAGCCGGCTGATCGGCCGCTCGCTGCGCGCCTCCATCGACCTGGGCGCGCTGGGCGAGAACAGCATCGCCATCGACTGCGACGTCCTCCAGGCCGACGGCGGTACCCGCACCGCGGCGATCACCGGCGCCTACGTCGCCCTCGCGGACGCCGTCTCCTGGCTCGGCGAGCGCAAGAAGCTGGCGAAGAAGGAGCCGCTGATCCAGTCGGTGGCCGCCGTCAGCGTCGGCGTCATCGACGGCGAGCCGCGGCTGGACCTGGCCTACGAGGAGGACGTCCGCGCCGGCACCGACATGAACGTGGTGTGCACCGGCGACGGCGGTTTCGTCGAGGTGCAGGGCACCGCCGAGGGCGCCGTCTTCGACAGGCCCACCCTCGACGCGCTGCTCGACCTCGCCGTGTCCGGATGCGCCGAGCTGACCCGGCTGCAGGCCGCCGCGCTCGCACGATGAGCACCCGGCTCCTCCTCGCCACCCGCAACGCGGGCAAGCTCGCCGAGCTCCAGCGGCTGCTGGTCTCCGCCGTCCCCGGTGTGGAGGTCGTCGGGCTGGCCGACGTCGAGGACTACCCGGAGGCGCCCGAGACCGGCGCGACCTTCACCGAGAACGCGCTGCTCAAGGCCCGCGAGGCCGTGCGGTACACCGGCCTGCCGGCCGTGGCCGACGACTCGGGGCTGACCGTCGACGCGCTCAACGGGATGCCCGGCATCCTCTCGGCGCGCTGGTCGGGCCGGCACGGGGACGACGAGGCCAACACCGCGCTGCTCCTGGGCCAGCTGGCCGACGTGCCCGACGGGCGGCGGGGCGCGGCGTTCGTGTGCGCCGCGGCCCTGGTCCTGCCCAGCGGGGCCGAGCGGGTGCTGGAGCGGGAGTGGCGAGGGACCGTGATCCGGGAGAAGCGCGGCAGCAACGGCTTCGGCTACGACCCCGTCTTCGTGCCCGACGGGCTGGAGGTCACCTCGGCGCAGCTCTCGCCGGGGGAGAAGGACGCGCGCAGCCACCGCGGTCAGGCGTTCGCGGCGCTGGTGCCGGTCATCGCCGAGGTGCTAGGCGACCGCTGAGGTCAGTCGACGTCGAGGCTGAACCAGTCGACCGCGGCGAGCTCGGCGCGCAGCGCGTCGTAGATCGGCAGGTCGGCGTCCGGCTCGGCGTGCCGGCCCGGACGGTCGACGTCGGCGAGCGAGGCGATCGTCTCCAGCATGTCCTCCGGCGCGCGGTGGCGTCCGACGGCGAGGGCGGCGTTGCTCATACCCGGGAGTTCGGCGCGCCGGCCGCTGCGCCCGAGCGTGCGCCCCGCTTGCCTCACCCCGAGGGGTGAGGACGGCACCGGAGAGGCCGGGCTGCCGGTGGACCGGGCAGAGTGGCGGCATGCGGCTGTTCGTGGACGGAATCCGGCGGCTGCGCTTCGACGACGGGACGCCGGTGACCGCGGCGTCGGCGATCGCACCGCTGGGCGACGGCTGGCTGATCGCGCAGGACGACGCCACGTCCGCCGCCTGGCACCGCCCCGGCTCGGTGACGCCCGTCCGGCTGATGCCCCCGGTCGAGGGTTACGACCGGTTCTCCGAGCGCGCGGGGACCAAGCACCTCAAGCCCGATCTGGAGGTCGCCTGTCCCGCCGCGGTGGGGCGCGAGCCGGCGGTGCTGCTGCTGGGCTCCGGCTCCTCCGGTTATCGCATGCGCGGGATCCTCGTCCGCCTCGCCGACGGCGCGCCAGGAGCCACCGGTGCCGATCTCACCCCGCTGTACGAACGGGTCGCCGCGCGGCTGGGGGTGCCGATGGACCAGCTGAACCTGGAGGGGGCCGCCCGCCTCGGGGGCGTGGTGCGCTGGTTCTCCCGGGGCAACCTGGCCACGGGCACCCCGTCGGCGAGCGTCGACATCCCGCTGGCGGCCCTGGTCGACGCCGTGCTCGGCCGGACCTCTGCCGCCGCGGTGCCGGTGGAGCACCCGCGCCGGTACGACCTGGGCGCGTTCGAGGGGGTGGGTCTGGAGGTCACCGACGCCGTCGCGCTGCCGGACGGGCGGGTGGTCCTGAGCGCCGCGGCCGAGGACTCCCCGAACGCCGTCGACGACGGGCCGGTGGTCGCCACCGCGCTCGCGCTCGTCGACGACGAGACGGTCGTGGCCGTGGCGCCGGTTCCCGAGGTCGGCGGCACCGTGCACAAGATCGAGGGGCTCGCGCTCCGGGTCCTCGAGGGCCGCACCGTGCATCTGCTGGCGGTCGTGGACGACGACGACGCCGACGCGCCCTCGGCCGAACTGGAGCTGCGGCTCGAGCTCTGACGCAGCGCGGCAGGATCCCGCGCTGGGTCAGTCCCCGGGCAGCCGGGAGAAGAGGGCGGCGTCCCCGCGGGTCCCATCCCGGTAGGGGAGGGAGGAGCGGACGATGCCCTCCTCGACGAACCCCGCACGGCGAGCCACCGCCCGGGACGCCACGTTGCGGACGTCGGCGGACAGGTGCACCCGGTGGGCGCCACGGTCGAACGCCCAGTCGGCCAGGGCCCGGGTCGCCTCGGCTGCGTACCCCTGGCCGCGGGCCCAGGGCGCGAGCCAGTAACCGACGGCGGGGCCGAGCATGCCCGTCGAGAAGTGCAGGCCGGCCGACCCGACGAACCGACCGTCGACGTCGATGGCGGTCGTCAGCGCCCGTCCCTGGGCGCGCGCGGACACCGTCGTCTCCGTGACGAACTGACGGGCGTCGGCCTCGGTGTAGGGCACTGGCACGGTCGTCCAGCGTTGGATGTCGGGGTCCTGGCAGGCGCGGTGCTCCGCGTCGACGTCCTCGGGCCGGTAGGGGCGGAGCACGAGCCGCCCGGTGTGCACCACTTCTCGCGGCAGCTCCACGAGCGACAGGTCCATCGGCGCAGCATCGCCGAGGCCGGGCGGAAGAGCCACCGGATACGTCGGTTCGTCGACGCCAACCGATCGGGCCGGGTCAGCGCCCCGACGACGCCGGATCGGTCCGCCGGGCCGCCGCGCGGTCCGCGAGCGCGAGCGTCCCGCGGGCCAGCAGCACGCCGACGACGACGCCCAGGCAGTTCATCGCCCAGTCGTTGGTGTCGCACGCCCGGCCGACGGCGGGGACGGCGGCCTGGACCGCCTCGATCCCGGCGGACAGCCCCCCGCCCGCCGCGAGCACGGCCCACGGCCGGTGGGTGGCCAGCGTGGCGAAGACGGCCGCCGGCAGCAGGAGCGCGATGTTGGCCAGCAGCTCCACCCGGCCGAGGGCGGGCAGCGCGAACTGGACGGTGCAGCCGCCGTCCGAGGCGCCCTTCCCGCCGGGGAGCAGGGTGAGCGCCAGCACGGGGAGCAGCGAGAGCCCGGTCAGCAACAGCAGCAGCCGCATGCCCGCAGGTCCGCGGCGGAGCGCGGCGTAGCCGACGGCGACGCAGACCAGCGCGATCCCGAGCAGCGTCCCGGGCACGAGCGCCGAGTGCTCCAGGAGGAAGTCGGTGATCATCGGGGACGGAGCCTATGGCGGGGCCTGCCGACGGGCCGGCAGCGATGAGTTCGCCGGCGTGCTCCGGTCCACCCCTCGACGACGACCACCGGCACCGGGAGCTCGCCATGGGCCTGATCACCATCGAGATGTTCGCGACCCTCGACCTCGTCGGGCAGGCGCCCGGTGGCCCGGAGGAGGATCCGGACGGCTTTCCGTTCGGCGGCTGGCAGGCGCCGTTGCTGGACGAGGTCTCCGGAGGCCAGGTCGCCGCCGCCTACGAGGGCACGGACGCCCTCCTGCTGGGTCGGCGGACCTACGACATCTTCGCGGCCTACTGGCCGCACCAGGAGGGTGGCGAGGACGACGACATCGCCACCCTGTTCAACCGCATCCCCAAGTACGTGGCCTCCCGCGGCCGGCCCGAGCTCTCCTGGGCCGGTTCCGAGCAGCTCGGCCCCGACCTGCCCAGGGCGGTGCGGGAGATCCGCGACCGGCACGAGAACATCAAGGTCGTCGGGAGCCTGGACCTGGTGCAGACCCTGCTGCGCGAGAAGCTGTTCGACCGGCTCGACCTCTGGTTGCACCCGATCGTGCTCGGCGTCGGCAAGAAGCTCTTCGACGGCGGCGCGGTGCCCACGAACCTGGAGCTGCTCGAGCCGCCGGCGGCCAGCCCGACGGGGACGGTGCTCCTGCGCTACGGCCTGCGCGACGGCGTCCCGGCGACGGGGGACATGGGCGCACCCGACCGCGGCGTCTGACGCCGCGCAGGACCGTCGTCGTGCGGGAGAGGGGAGTCGAACCCCTACGCCCGAAGGCACCAGATCCTAAGTCTGGCGTGGCTGCCGTTACACCACTCCCGCGAAGTCCTGAGAGTCTAGGAGCACCCCGCCCGGATGACGGCCGGACGGTGGATGGGCTGAGTCGGCCCTGGTCTGGCAGGCTGTCGGGGTGCCTCGCGACCCTCGACAGATCCAGCTGGAGATCGACGCCGCCCGCGAGTCGCTGGCCGCCACACTGGACCAGCTGACCTACCGGACGAGCCCCAAGAACCTGCGCGCCAAGGGTCAGGAAGCCGTCGTGCGCTGGCTGCAGACGCCCGCCGGGATGGCCGCCGCCGGTGCCGTCGGCCTGTTCGTGACCTTCGTCGTCGTCCAGCGGGTCCGGCACCGCAACGACTGATCCGGTGCCGGTGCGTCGCGATCCCGTCGGTCCCGGCCAGGAGTCCGTCTGGGACTACCCCCGGCCGCCGTCCGCGGAGGTCGTGGGCCGGCACGTCGTCGTCGAGCTCGGCGGGCAGGTGCTCGGCGAGACGCGGCGGGCGATCCGCGTGTGCGAGACCAGCCACCCGCCGACGTACTACGTCCCCCGCGACGACCTCGCGCCCGGGCTGCTCCAGCGGGCCGCCGGCGGGTCGTGGTGCGAGTGGAAGGGGTCGGCGACCTACTGGGACGCCGTCGTGGCCGGCCGCCGCGTCGCCGAGGTCGGGTGGTCCTACGAGGACCCGACGCCGGGCTTCGAGCACTTGGCCGGCGCCGTCGCGTTCTACCCGGGGCGGGTCGACCGGGCCACGGTGGACGGCGAGGTCGTCCGCCCGCAGCCCGGGGAGTACTACGGCGGCTGGATCACCGACGAGGTCGTCGGACCGTTCAAGGGCGCGCCCGGCACGCTCGGGTGGTGAGCAGTACCGGGCGCGCTCGGGCTCAGATCGTCGCGCCGTGGGCCCGCAGCAGCGGGAGCGCGACCATGTCCACCACCGCGTCGGCGTAGGCCTTGTCGACGGGCTGGCCGCTGGCCAGCCAGCGCTGCACGAGCGGGGCGCCGATGGCGTCGGTGACCGGCGTGCCGACGAGGCCCGCGGGCAGGTCGCCGCGCTGCTCCGCGTTCGCCCACATGTCGTGGAACGCGCGCTGCCACACGGCGAAGGGCCCCTCGCGGAACGCCTCCTGGAGCGCGGGCTGGTGGTGCATCGAGGAGAGCAGCGCCTGGGTGGCGGCGCCGGCCGGTCCGTTGATGAGGTTGACCATCGAGGCCATCAGCTGGCGCAGGTCACCCTCGAGCGAACCCGTGCTGGGGGAGAGCGCCTCGGCGGCGTTGAGGTCGGAGACCGTGTCGACGACCAGCTCCTCCTTGGTGCGCCAGCGGCGGTAGATCGTCGCCTTGCCGACGCCGGCCTCGGAGGCGACGGCGTCCATGGTGAGCGCGCCGTAGCCGACGTCGGCCAGCAGTCGCAGGATCGCGGCCCGGATGACCCCGTCGCGGCTGGGGTCGCGCGGGCGGCCGCCGCGGCTGGGTCGGGTTTCAGGAGCAGAGAGAACGGCCATGACCGTAACCTTAGGGACTCAAGTCTCGAAACTGCGACAAGATCGCCTGTGAGTCGACTGGTAGTCACCCGGTAGAGCTCGGCCGCTGCGCCGCGTGGCTCCAGCGCTATCGCCCGTAGTCGGTCATCCTGCTGACGTGTCCCCGAACTGCAGCGGCGTCTGCACCTGCCGTCGGCACTGGGACGTGCCCGGCAAGGCCACCCGAGCGCTGCTGGCCACGTCCGTCGGCCACGTCCTGCCGACCGTCTCGCGCACGGCCATGGGGCTAGGGCTCGGCGTCAGCACCTCGCCGCAGCTGGTCGACGTCACCGATCCGCGCGGCGGCGCCGGCCTGGACCGGCTCTTCCAGCGCCTGGCCCGCGAGCTCACCGCCGCCGAGCTGGACGCCGTCCGGGTGGCCACCGACCCGCCGGACGGCGCAGCGCTCACGGCGCGCCTGCTCACCGCGCCCAGCCTCGCCGTGGAGCTGGCCCGGCGCGGGGTGACCGCCGAGGTCGGCGTCCTCGTCGAGGCGGAGTTCTGGTCGGCCTACCAGCCGATCGTCTCCCTCGCCGACCGCTCCGTCGTCGCCCACGAGGCGCTGCTGCGCGGCGTCGTCGACGGCCGGGAGATCGGCGCGGACGACCTCTTCTTCGTGGCCGAGTCCGCCGGCTGGCTGCCCCGGCTCGACCGCATCGCCCGCGAGTCCGCCATCAGCGGTGCGGTGCCGTGGATCGGCGACGACGACCTGTTCATCAACTTCGACCCGACGTCGATCTACCGGCCGCAGGTCTGCCTCGCCAGCACCGAGCAGGTGGCGCACGCCTCCGGTCTGGCGCCGGAGCAGTTCGTCTTCGAGGTCGTCGAGTCCCACGTCATCGCCGACCGCGGGCACCTGGTCTCGGTGCTCGAGCACTACCGGTCGCTGGGCTGGCGGGTCGCGCTCGACGACGTCGGCGCCGGCTACTCCAGCCTGTCGCTGCTGGCCGCCATCCGGCCCGAGGTGGTCAAGCTGAACAAGGGGCTGGTGCAGGGCCTGCCCGACGACGGCGCCCGCACCGTGCTCAAGGCCGTGACCGACCTGGCCCACCAGCTCGGCGCCGTCGTCGTCGCCGAGGGTGTGGAGACCGAGCAGCTGGCCGAGGAGGTCACCGCGCTGGGCGCCGACCTCGGTCAGGGCTGGCTGTTCGGCCGCCCCGTCCGGCCGGCACAGCCGGTCGAGCGGCCGGAGAGCGGCTTCCAGCCCGTGGGGGTCAGCCGCTCCCGCTGACCCGCTCCGAGGGCAGAAATGCCCATTTCTGCCCTCAGTGCAGGGCCCACCCGGTCAGCACCGTCCGCTCGTGCTCGTGCCCGAGCACGCCGTAGGCCGACGGCGGCAGCGCGAACAGCGCACCGGCCTGCGGCGCGAGCCCCAGCCAGCGGGCGGTGAGGATGCGCAGCACGTGCCCGTGCGCGACCAGCGCGACGTCGCCGTCGTCCAGCCGGGCGCGGGCGCGGTCGAGCACCCGGTCCACCCGGGTCGCGACCTGGTCCAGCGTCTCGCCGGGGGTCGCCCCGGGCACGGTGCCGTCGGCCCAGATCGACCACGTGCGGCCGAGCTCCGCGCTGATCTCCGCCGTCGTCCGGCCCTCGTGGCCGCCGTAGTCGAGTTCCACGAGGTCGGGATCGGTGCCGGTGACCTGCAGGCCGGCCAGTTCGGCGGTGCGGGCGGCGCGCTGCAGCGGGCTGGTCCAGACCGCGGCGAAGGGACGCGCCCCCAGCCCGTCGGCCAGCGCCCGCGCCTGCGCCTCGCCCTCGGGCAGCAGCGGCAGGTCGGTGTGCCCGGTGTGCCTCCCGCTCCGGCTCCAGTCCGTCTGCCCGTGCCGCAGCACGACGATCTCCCCGCGATCTCCGCTCACGCCGCTCATCGAACACGTTGCCGGGAACACCTGCCCGCCCGCGTGTGCTGGCCGATGTCATGACCACTGCAGAACTGAGCGACACGTTCACCATCGGCGGGGACCTCCCCGTCCACCGCCTCGGCTACGGCGCGATGCAGCTCCCCGGTCCCGGCGTCTGGGGCGAGCCGGCCGACCGCGCCGCCGCCGTCCGCGTCGTGCAGGCCGCGGTCGAGCAGGGCGTCGACTTCATCGACACCGCCGACTCCTACGGCCCCGAGGTCAGCGAGCAGATCATCGCCGAGGCGCTGCACCCGTACGCCGACGGCCTGGTCATCGCGACGAAGGCTGGGCTGACCCGGCAGGGCCCCGGCATCTGGACGCCGGTCGGCCGCCCCGCGTACCTCAAGCAGCAGGTGGAGCTCTCGCTGCGGCACCTGAAGGTCGACCGCATCGACCTCATCCAGCTCCACCGCATCGACGCCGAGGTGCCGCTCGCCGACCAGCTGGGCGCCTTCGCCGAGCTCAAGGCCGAGGGCAAGGTCCGGCACATCGGCGTCTCCGAGGTGTCGGTCGAGGAGCTGAAGGCCGCCCGCGAGATCACCGAGATCGTCAGCGTGCAGAACCTCTACAACCTCACCAACCGGCAGAGCCAGGACGTGCTCGACTACGCCACCGCCGAGGGCATCGCCTTCATCCCGTGGTTCCCGATCGCCACCGGCGACCTCGCCTCGCCGGACAGCCCGGTCGCCGACATCGCCCGCGAGGTCGGCGCCACGCCGTCCCAGGTGGCGCTGGCCTGGCTGCTCCAGAAGTCGCCGGTCATCCTGCCGATCCCCGGCACCAAGTCGGTCGACCACCTGACGGAGAACCTCGGCGCCGCCGGCGTCCGCCTCTCCGCCGAGGACATGACTCGCCTGGACTCCATCGCATAGTCGTCCTCCGGACGACACCGCGGCCAGGTGCCCGCTCCAGACGGCGGAGCGTGTCCGTGATGCGCAGCGGGAACCCTCCGGGCTCCGCGCTGCGCATCACCCGGCCTCCGGCCGGGGGCAGAAATGGCCATTTCTGCCCCCGGTCCCGGGCGCGTGTCAGCATGTCCTCATGGACGCCGACGACTTCCGACAGGTCAGGGACGCCGTTCGCCAGCTGGTGCGCGAGGAGGTCATCCCGCTCGAGGAGCGCATCGAGGAGGAGGACCGCATCCCCGACGAGCTGCGCGCGCAGATCGCCGAGATGGGGTTGTTCGGCTACGCCCTCCCCGAAGAGTACGGGGGCCTGGGCGTCGGCATGGTCGAGGACGTCCAGCTGGCCATGGAGTTCGGCTACACGACGCCGGCCTTCCGCTCGCTGTTCGGCACCAACAACGGCATCGCCGGGCAGGTGATCGCCAAGTTCGGCAGCGACGAGCAGAAGAAGAAGTACCTGCCCGGCCTCGCCGCCGGTGACCTGATCGGGTCCTTCGCGCTCACCGAGGCCGAGGCCGGCTCCGACCCCGCCGGGCTGCGCACCTCCGCCCGCCGCGACGGCGACTCCTGGGTCATCAACGGCAGCAAGCGCTACATCACCAACGCCCCGATCGCCGACCTCTTCATGGTCTTCGCGCGTACGAACCCGGAGGAGAAGGGCGGCCGGGGCATCTCCAGCTTCGCCGTCGAGACGACGACGCCCGGCGTCACCGTGGGTCCCAAGGACAAGAAGATGGGGCAGTCCGGCGCCTGGACCGCCGAGGTGTTCTTCGACGACGTCCGGGTGCCCGCCGACGCGCTGATCGGCGAGGAGGGCCGCGGCTACGCCAAGGCGCTCACCGTGCTCTCCCGCGGCCGGCTGCACATCGCCGCGCTGTGCGTGGGGATGGCCCAGCGCGTGCTGGACGAGTCGGTCGCCTACGCCGCCACCGCCAAGCAGGGCGGCGCCCCGATCGGCCGGTTCCAGCTGGTCCAGGCGATGCTCGCCGACATGCACGCCGAGCTGCTGGCCGGCCGCAGCCTGGTCCGCGAGGTCGCCGAGCGCTACGACAGCGGCGAGGACATGTCGATCGGGCCGTCGTCGGCCAAGCTCTACTGCACCGAGATGGTCGCCCGGGCCACCGACAACGCCGTCCAGATCCACGGCGGCATGGGCTACCTGCGCAGCACGCCGGTCGAGCGCTTCTACCGCGACGCCCGGCTGTTCCGGCTCTACGAGGGCACCAGTGAGGTGCAGCGGGTCATCATCGGTGGCGGGCTGCTCCGCGAGGCGGGCATGGCGCGTGGCTGAGGACCGGGCCCTCCGGCGGGAGGCGGTGGCCGGGCTCGGGGACGCCCTCCGCGTCCTGGTCGACTCCGCGATCCGCACGGAGGTGCCGATCGGCGAGCTCGACGAGGTCGCCGCCGCGGTGCGGGCGCTGGCGGAGCGGCTGGACGCAGACCGGCGCGGCCTGCACGACATCGCGGCCGTCGACGACCCCTCGACCGGCGAGCGCTGGTACAGCCCGGTCTACGGGCTGGGCAACCCGGTGGCGCCCCCGGTGGAGGCGACCGACTCACCCGACGGCCGCGCCACCGGGCGGGCGACGTTCGGCAAGACCCACGAGGGCCCGCCCGGGCTGGTGCACGGCGGCGTCGTCGCCACCGTGCTGGACCACGTGCTGGCCCGCGCGGTGCGCGCCGCCGGTCGCGGCGGCTTGACCGCCACGCTCACCGTCACCTACCGGCGGCCGGTGCCGCTCGGCGTTCCCGTCGTCGCCACCGCCGAGATCGGCGAGATCGACGACCGGCGCACGACGGCCACCGCCCGCCTGGTCGCCGAGGACGACCCGGGGACGACGCTGGCCGAGGCCGTGGGGCTGTTCGTGGCCCTGCGCCCGGAGCGGGCCGCGGACGTGTTCGCCCCGACCGGCCGCGACGTCGCCGCCTGGACCACCCGCACCTGAGCGGCGGGTCAGTCGGCCCGCGGGCCGGGCACGTTCGCGGGGTCGCCGGCCGGGTCGAGCG
>JBEPZM010000083.1:0-11638 GCA_041640835.1 Blastococcus sp. | reverse complement strand
GACCATCTTCATCCGCTTCTTGCCCTCCTTCTGCTTCTCCAGCAGCTTCCGCTTGCGGGTGATGTCACCGCCGTAGCACTTGGCGAGGACGTCCTTGCGGATCGCGCGGACCGTCTCGCGGGCGATGACCCGGGAGCCGACGGCGGCCTGGATGGGCACCTCGAACTGCTGGCGCGGGATCAGCTCGCGAAGCTTGCCGGCCATCATCACGCCGTAGCTGTACGCCTTGTCCTTGTGCACGATCGCGCTGAAGGCGTCGACGGCCTCGCCCTGCAGCAGGATGTCCACCTTGACGAGCGAGGACTCCTGCTCGCCGGCCTCCTGGTAGTCCAGGCTCGCGTAGCCGCGGGTCTTGGACTTCAGGGCGTCGAAGAAGTCGAAGATGATCTCGCCCAGGGGCAGCTTGTAGCGCAGCTCGACCCGGGACTCGCTCAGGTAGTCCATGCCGCCCAGCTGGCCGCGCCGGCCCTGGCAGAGCTCCATGATCGCGCCGGTGTAGTCACTGGGCGCGATGATGGTGGCGTTGACGATCGGCTCGAAGACCTTGTCGATCTTGCCCTCGGGCCAGTCGCTCGGGTTGGTGACCGTGAGCTCGCTGCGGTCCTCCATCACCACCCGGTAGACGACGTTGGGCGCGGTGGAGATGAGGCTGATGCCGGCCTCGCGCTCGAGCCGCTCGCGGACGATCTCCAGGTGCAGCAGGCCCAGGAAACCGACGCGGAAGCCGAAGCCCAGGGCGGCGGAGGTCTCCGGCTCGTAGGTCAGCGCCGCGTCGTTGAGCAGCAGCTTGTCCAGGGCCTCGCGCAGCAGCGGGTAGTCACTGCCGTCGATCGGATAGAGGCCGGAGTAGACCATCGGCCGGGGGTCGCGGTAGCCGCCGATCGACTCCGCGGCCGGCTTGTGCTGGAGGGTGACGGTGTCACCGACGCGGGACTGGCGGACGTCCTTCACACCGGTGATGAAGTAGCCGACCTCGCCGACACCGAGGCTCTCGACCGGCTTGGGCTCCGGCGAGATCACGCCGATCTCCAGCAGCTCGTGCGTCGCGCCGGTCGACATCATCTTGATCTTGTCGCGCGAGGAGATCCGGCCGTCGACCACGCGCACGTAGGTGATGACGCCGCGGTAGATGTCGTAGACCGAGTCGAAGATCATCGCCCGGGCGGGGCCCGCGGCCTCGCCGGTGGGCGCCGGGATTCGCTCGACGATCAGGTCGAGCAGCTCGGGGACGCCGACGCCGGTCTTGCCGCTGACCCGCAGCACGTCGTCGGGCTCGCAGCCGATGATGTGCGCGATCTCCTCGGCGTACCGCTCGGGCTGGGCGGCCGGCAGGTCGATCTTGTTGAGCACCGGGATGATCGTGAGGTCGTTCTCCAGCGCCAGGTACAGGTTCGCCAGCGTCTGGGCCTCGATGCCCTGGGCGGCGTCGACGAGCAGGACGGCGCCCTCGCAGGCGGCCAGCGAGCGGGACACCTCGTAGGTGAAGTCCACGTGGCCCGGGGTGTCGATCATGTCGAGCACGAACTCGGTGCCGGTGTGCGCGCCGGAGCGCGGCGTCCACGGCAGCCGGACGTTCTGCGCCTTGATCGTGATGCCGCGCTCGCGCTCGATGTCCATGCGGTCGAGGTACTGGGCACGCATGTGGCGCCCCTCGACGAGTCCGGTGACCTCGAGCATCCGGTCGGCCAGCGTCGACTTGCCATGGTCGATGTGGGCGATGATGCAGAAGTTCCGGATGAGGGCCGGATCGGTGGCAGCAGGAGTCGTCACAGTGGGGCCATCGTCCCACGTCTGCACGACGGGTAAGTCATTGCCCGAGGACCGCGTCGTACCCCAGGGTGGCGCGGTGTCCCTGCCCGGCAGTCCCCGCCTTCCCTACGAGCGGCTCCCGTCGCCCCTGCGGGCGCAGATCGACCAGGCCCTGGGCTCTCCCGTCGTCGCGGTGTCGCCGCGGCAGGGCGGCTTCTCCCCCGGACCGGCCGCCGTCGTCACGTGCGCGGACGGCGGCTCCGCGTTCGTCAAGGCGGTCGGGACGCGGTTGAACCCGGACACGCCGGCGCTGATGCGTGCGGAGGCGGAGGTGACCGCCCGGATGCCTGCGACCCTGCCGGTCCCTGCCCTCCGCGCACACCTGGAGTGGGCCGACGGTGCCGACGAGTGGGTCGCGCTGGTGTTCGACGTGTTCGACGGCGACGCCGCACCCCTGCCGTGGACGCCGCAGACCGCCGCCGTGGCCGTCGCCGGGCTGACCGAGCTGGCCCGGTCGGCCACACCGTGCCCGGTCGCCGGGCTGCCCACGCTCGCCGAGCGGGTGGACGCGCCGCTGTCGTCGTGGGCTGGGCTGGCCGCTGACCCGCCTGCCGATCTGGACCCCTGGGAGGCAGAGCGGCTGGACTGGCTCGGGAAGGTGCCCGACCGGCTCGCCGCCGCGGGGTGGCTGCACGGGGACACCCTGGTCCACGGCGACCTGCGGGCGGACAACCTGCTGCTGGGGCCCGGGGGCGCAGTGGCCTTCGTCGACTGGGCCTGGGCCGTCCGTGGTGCGGACTGGATCGACACGGTGCTGTTCACCCTGGACGCCGCGGCGCAGGGCGGCGTGGACCCCGAGTGGCTGGTGGGCCGCTCGCCCCTGGTCGCCGCCGCGGACCCGCGCCAGGTGACCGATCTGGTGCTGGCGATGGCCGGGATGTGGGCGTCGAGCATGCGTCGCCCGGCCCCGCCGGGGCTGCCCACCATCCGGGCCTTCCAGCGGCACTTCCACGACGCCGCGCTCGCCTGGGGGATGCGCCGCGTCGCTGCCGGGCTCTGCTGACCGGGCAAGTTGGGGTCGGCTCGACCGGCTGGTATCTTGTGAGGCCGGTTCGTGTGCGCGCCGTCCCCGCACGGCACAGCGCCCGAACGCAGGTCTTTCACGAACGATTGTCAGAAGTACTCCCTCCTGTCGAGACACCGAGGCTCACGCGTGGCGAACATCAAGTCCCAGATCAAGCGGATCAAGACCAACGAGAAGGCGCGTCAGCGCAACGTGGCCGTCAAGTCCGCCCTGAAGACCGCCGTCCGGCGTGTCCGCACGGCCGCCGAGTCCGGCGACGCCGCCGCCGCGGCCACCGCGTTCGCGGTCGCCGCGAAGCAGCTCGACAAGGCCGCCAGCAAGGGCGTCATCCACAAGAACCAGGCTGCCAACCGCAAGTCGGGTCTGGCGAAGCTCACGACCGGTCTCTGATCCGGCCCGCGTCCTCGCGACGCGGAGCGAACGAGCCCCTCTCCCCTCGTGGGACGGGGGCTCGTTCGCGTTCCGGGGGCTCGCGAGTGGCGGTGGCGGGTGCCGTCAGCGGCCGGCAGGCATCCGGCCGCGGCCGGTGGTGGCCCGGATCTCGACGATCCTCCGCACGGCGCGCTCCAGCGCGTAGTCGGCGCTGGCGGCGGCGCCCTTGACGTCCGCGTTGAGTCCGGCCACGACACCGATCGCCTGCTGCAGACCGTCGATGCTCCAGCCCCGGGCCTGGGCCTGGGCCTTCTTGACCTTCCACGGCGGCATCTTGAGCGTGCGGGCGAGCTCGCCGGGGTTGGTCGAGCTCAGCGACGCGACCCGGGCGGCGGTGCGCACCCCGTCGGCGAGGGCGTCGGCGATGAGGACGTGCGCGACGCCGCGCTGCAGCGCCCAGCGCAGCATCTCGATCGAACCCTGCCGGTCCCCGATGAGCACCCGCTCGGCGACGGTGAAGCCGGTGACCTCGGCCTGCCCCCGGTGGAACCGCGCGACGGCGTCACCGTCGATGGTGCCGCCGAAGTCCGAGACCAGCTGGCTGGCCGCCGCCGAGAGCGCCCGCAGGTCGTTGCCGACCGCGTCGACCAGCGCGGTGAGGGCGTCGCCGGTGATCCGGCCGCCGAAGGTGCGGACCTCGTTGCGCACGAAGGCCGCGCGATCGCCGGCGGAGCTGATCTTGGGGCACTCGTCGACCGCCGCCCCGGCCGCCACGAAGGCCTTGACCAGCGCCTCGTTGCGCTTCCCGCCGGAGTGGACGATCACCAAGGTGATCTCCGGATCGGGATCCTTGGCGTAGGCGGTGAGCGCCTCGGCCAGCACAGCTGCGGACTCGTGCACACCGGTCACCACCACGAGCCGGTGCCCGCCGAACAGCGAGGGCGCGAGCACGTCGGCCAGCTGACCGGGCGGGAGGCCCAGGGCTGCCAGCTCGTGCAGCTCGGCGTCGGGGTGCCGCTCGACGACCGCCGTCCGCACCGCGGTGACCGCCCGCGCCCGGAGGAGCTCTTCCTCGCCGGTCACGACCCGCAGCCGCGAGGTGGGTGGCACGGGATCGGCAGGCACGCCTGCATGGTGCCACGCGGGACCGACGGGTCCGGCGGTCCTCCGGGCACCGCTCGGCGGGCGTTCGCCTGACCTCAGGTGTTCCGTGCGGCGTAGTGCACGAAGAGGCTGCCCGTGGACGACGGTCGCACGGTCACCAGGTCCAGGCGGCGGCACGTGGGGCCCTCCGGGAACAGCCGTCGTCCGCCGTGCGCGACGGTCGGGACGATGACCAGGCGCAGCTCGTCGACCAGCCCGGCCTGCAGCAGCGACTGGGCCAGCGTGATGCTCCCGTGCACCCCGATGTCGCCGCCGGGGCCGGACTTCAGGCGCGCGACGTGGTCCTCGGCGCGCTCGGTGACCGCCTCCGCACCCGACCACGGCAGCCCGAGCGGCGTCGACGTATAGACGTGCTTGCGGACATCGTTGATGAAGCCGGCGAAGGGCTCGACGTCGGACGTCGGCCAGTAGCCGGCCCAGTAGTCGAAGGTGCCGCGGCCCAGCAGCACGTCGGTCTGCGAGGAGATGACCCCGGCCAGGTTGTCGAAGACGTCGTCGTCGACGTCGAACATCCAGTCGCCGGGTTCTTCGGCAACGCCGTCGAGCGCCATCAGTTCGTACAGGACGACCTTGCGCACCGTGTGCTCCTCCTCGCCGGACCTCGTGAGACTGCAGACGCCGGCCGACGGCGAAACCAATCGCCGGCCCGGCCGACGGGCCTCACGGGCTCCGCCGTCGCGCCGCCACACCCCACTCGTCGGCGGAGCCCACCACCGCGACGTCGCCGTCCCGATCGGTGCGGTGGACGGTCATGCCCGTACGGGCCAGCTCCTCGAGGAGCGTGCGTGCGGGATGCCCGTAGGTGTTGTCCGCGCCGACGGAGACCAGCGCGATCCGAGCCTGGCTGGCGGCGAGGAACCCGGGATCGGCGTCGGCGCTGCCGTGGTGCGGCACCTTGAGCACGTCGGCCCGGAGGTCGACCCCGCTGCTCACCAGCCGGCTCTCCGCCTCCGCGCCGAGGTCGCCGGTGAGCAGGATCCGGATGCCGCGGACCGTGGCCCGCACGACCAGCGACAGGTCGTTGGCCTCCGCCGCCGCCGTGGCCCGTTCGGGGGCCGGTGCGAGAACCTCCAGTGACACCGCCCCCACGTCCCGCCGCTCCCCCGGCACCAGCCGGATCCGCTCGGCGCCCGCCCGCCGGATCAGCCCGTCCACGGCCGGGAGCCGGTCGTCGGCCGGCGACAGGGCACCGGTGGCGACCACGTCCACGGTGCGGCCGCCGAGAGCGCCGGCGAGCCCGCCCACGTGGTCGGCGTCCAGGTGCGACAGCAGCACGAGCGGGAGCCGGTCGATGCCGAGATCGTCCAGGCACCGGTCGACCGGCAGGACGTCCGGGCCGGCGTCCACCAGCACGGCCTCCCCCGGGCCCGTGGGCAGCACCAGCGCGTCGCCCTGGCCGACGTCGCAGGCGACGACCAGGGTGCCGGGCGGCGGCCAGCCACGCACCGCCTGACGCACGGGCCAGCCGACCAGCACCAGGCCGGTGAGCACGGCCAGCGCCAGCGGGCGGAGCCGTCGGAACCGCCACAGCGCCCAGCCACCGCCCACCAGGAGCCCCGCGAGGAGGGTGGCGCCGAGCAGGCCCGCCGGCCAGCCAGGGGCGGCGTCGGGCACCTGTGCCGCGCGCTCGGCCACGAGCACCAGCCACCGGGTGGGCCAACCGGCGCCCCACACCAGGAGATCGCCCGCGGGCGGCAGGACTGCACCCACGACGGTGGCGAGGATGCCGAGGATCGTGGCCGGAGCCACCGCCGGGGCCGCCAGGAGGTTCGCCGGCAACGACACCAGGCTCACCGTTCCCGACAGCGCCGCGACGAGGGGCGCCGTGGCCGCTCCGGCGGCGAGGCTGACCGCCAGTGCATCGGCGACCGGCGGAGGCCAGCCGCGCTCCCGAAGGTGCCGCGACCAGTCCGGGGCCAGCAGGACGATGGCCGCCGTGGCGACCACGGAGAGGGCGAAACCGGGGTCGCGCGCCAGACCCGGGTCGGCGAGGAGCAGGACGCACACGGCGGCTGCGAGGGCCGGCACGGCCACCCGGGCCCGCCCGGAGGCCAGCGCCAGCAGCGTGACCGCCCCCATGGCGGCCGCCCGGACCACGCTCGGCTCGGGACGGGCCAGGACGACGAAGCACACGAGCGCTGCGCCGCCCACGGCCGCCTGCACACGCCGGTCGACCGCCCGCCGGCGCAGCGGCCAGAGCACCGCGGTGATCGTGATCGCCACGTTCGCTCCGGACACGGCCGTCAGGTGCGCGAGCCCGGCCCGCCGGAAGTCCTCGTCGAGCACCGGGTCCATCTGCCGCGTGTCCCCCACCACCAGCCCCGGCAGCAGTCCGGCCGGACGAGGATCGAGCACCCGGGCCGACGAGTCGGCCAGCCCGTTCCGCAACCCTCCGGCGAGCCGCTGCCATCCCTCGGCGCTCCCGACGGTCGTCGGCGGCCCACGGGCCGACAGCACCGCGACGACGTCGTCGCCGGGGCGAGGCGGCGACGTGCCCGCGTGCGCCCGAAGCGGCTGCCCGGGCAGCAGGTCCCGCCAGCCCTCCGCCGGCGCGAAGAGCAGCACCGCGGCGTCCAACCGCCTGGTCGACGCACCGTCGTGCAGCGCAGTCACCGTGGCGTCCACGACGACCCGGGGATGCCCGCTGCCGGAGAGCAGGTGCGGATCGGCGTCCAGTTCGAGGTCCACCGTGACGGCGCGCTCCTCCTCGGCGAGCAACCGCAGCGGCGAGGCCTCCCGGGACATCCCGCGGACCGCGGACGTCGCGCTGGTGACGGCGAGCGCGGCGAGGACCGCCAGGAGCACCGTGGCCCCGGCACCGCGGCGACGGCGGGCGCACCAGCCCAGGCCCGCCGCCCCGGTGGACGCCAGGGCCAGCAGCACCGGCGCGAGGAACGGCGCCGCGACGCTGACCGCCCAGACGGCGCCGGCCGCCGGGACCAACCGCAGATCCGTCCACCGCCAGCGGCCGTCCGCGAGCTCGGCCGCCGGCCGTCCGACCTGCCTCACACCGTCACCAGCTCGGCCAGCTCGGCGGCGATGGCGGGTCCGATGCCGGGAACGTCGTCGAGCTGCTCGACGGTGCGGAAGGGGCCCTGCTCACCGCGGTGGTCGATGATCCGCTGGGCCAGGACGGGGCCGATGCCCGGGAGCGCATCGAGGTCCTGTGCGGTCGCGGTGTTCAGGTTCACCGGGCCGCCGGCGCCCTCCCCCGCCGGCGGCGGGCTGCCGCCGACGGCGGGCACGCCGACCGCGATCTGCTGACCGTCGGAGACCACGGCGGCCAGGTTGACCGTGGCCGGATCGGTCCCCGGGAGGAAGCCGCCGGCCGCCTCGACGACGTCGGCGACCCGGGAGCCGGTCGGCACGGTGACGAGTCCGGGCCGCCCGACCAGGCCCACGACGGCGACGACGACGGTCGTCGCGGTCTCGGCCGCCTCCCCCACGCGAGGGCCGGCCGCCGGGAGCGTCGTCGCCGCACTGCCGGTCGGCTTGGGCGACACCGGCTCGACGCGGGGGCGGTCCCACCACGTTGCGCCGATGACCAGCAGCGCGGCCAGCAGCCCCGCGATCCAGAGAGCGCGGGTACCGGGCCTGCCCGGATCCCACCGCACCACCCGGCCGGGCGCCCGGTGCCGTCCGAGCCCCGGAGGGCGGTCCGTGTCCGGGTCCGCCTCGGCGGCGGACGCCTCCCGGGTGTGCTGTTCATCGGCTCGCCCGGAGAGCGGCCGCTCCCCCTCTTCGTCCTCGTCCTCGGGAACCCAGCCGCCGCGGAATCCCTCGTCGAGCAGCGCACGCAACCGGGCACGGATGACGTCGGCGTCGTCGGAACGGCGAGGGGTGGTGCGCACCCCGCGGACGCTAGGAACTTCCGCTCGGTCACGACGGGTCCGAACGCGATCTGTGGACGGAGGCCCGGCCTGTGGACGCCGGAGAGCGCCCCGGCACCCGCACGGGTCAAGGTGCCCTCATGCCCCTGAGTGCAGCCCTCGTTCCGCGACCTCGGCCGCGGTCAGTCGTCCGTCGAGGGCTCGTGCGCGCTCTCCGGCGGTGGCGCGTCCGCGGCAACGCCGTCCTCCGCCGCGTTCCCGTCGTCAGGCGCCGGTGCCACGACGACGCCGACCGCACCGGGGCCCACGTGCGCCCCGATGGCGGCGCCCAGTTCGCTCACGTAGATCTCGCGCGCGGTCGGCACCCGCTCGCGCAGCTCGGCGGCCAGCCGTTCGGCCTTCTCCGGAGCGGCGAGGTGGTGCACCGCGAGGTACACCGGGGCGTCCGCCACCTCCTCGACGACCCGCTGGACCAGCCGGTTCAGGGCGCGGGCGGAGGTGCGGACCTTCTCCAGCGGCACCACCCGTCCGTCGAGCACGTGCAGCACGGGCTTCACGGCCAGCGCCGAGCCCAGGAGGGCGGCCGCGGGCCCGATCCGGCCGCCGCGGCGGAGGTGGTCCAGGGTGTCCACGACGAAGAACGTGCGGGTGGCCTCCGCCGTGCGGCGGGCCGCGTCGGCGACCTCGGCGGCGTCGAACCCGGCGGCGGCCGCCCGAGCGGCGGCGAGCACGGCGAAGCCGTTCCCCATCGCCGCCGACCGGCTGTCGACCACCGTGACGACGTGCTCGCCGACCTGCGAGGCAGCCAGCCGGGCGGCGTCCCAGGTGCCCGACAGCTCGGCCGAGAGGTGGATGGACACCAGCCGGTCCGCTCCGGCGTCCAGGAGCCGCCGGTACGCCGCCACGAAGTCCCCCGGAGTGGGGCGGGACGTGGAGACCCGCCCGCCGCGCGTGCCCAGCACCCTGGCGACGTCGTCGGAGCCGACGGAGCCGCCCTCGGTGCCGGAGCGGCCGGCCAGCACGACGTACAGCGGCACGACCTCGATGCGGTAGCGCTCGAGGAGCTCCGGCGGGAGGTACGCCGTCGAATCGGTGACGACGGCTACGGGCACCCGGCGAGGCTAACTGCCGGGGCCGGCGATCCGGGCGCCACGGTCAGCCGTCCACCGTTCGGGTTGCGTCGGGAGTTCCCTCCCTACACCGCGTCGGCGTCCCCGATCGGTCCGGCACCGCCCTCCTCGGGGCTGGCACCCGACCGCACCGCCGCACCCTCGCGCGCGGCGACAACGTCGTGGCCGACGGCGGCGGTCACCACCGCGGGCACCGACGCGTTGTGGCGCATGAGGCGCCAGGCCCCCGACTGCTCCCGGAGCTCGCTCCAGCCGCAGTTACCCAGCGGTCCGAACAGCCGTCGTTGCCCGGGACCGAGCCCGATCAGCCGCTCGATGAGTCGACCACTCGTGCCGCCGTGCGTGACCACGACCGCGACCGGGGCCGGTGGCAGGTCGGCGACCGCGGCGAGTGCCCGCTCGGCGACCTCCCCCGGCTCCTCGCCCCCGCGCCCGAGGACCGGGCGTCCGGCGAGCCAGTCCTCGTACTGGTCGGGGTACCGGTCCGCCACCTCGTCGCGGGTGAGTCCCTCCCACGAGCCCATGCCGTGCTCCTGCAGCCGCGGATCGAGTCGGAGCTGCACGCCCAGGAGCCGGGTCAGGGCAGCGGCGGTGTCCGCGGCGCGATCGAGGTCGCTGGAGACCACCACCGTGTCGGCGCCGAGCGAGCCCGACGCCACGAGGTGCGGCGCGGCCTCGAGCGCCTGCCGGCGGCCTACCTCGTCCAGGGGCGGATCCATCCGGCCCTGGAACCGTCCGACGGCGTTCCACTCGGTCCGCCCGTGCCGCCAGAGGATCAGCCGCCGGACGGGCAGGGCGAGCGCCGCGTCGGAGGTCACCGGTCGGAGGTGTCCTGCGCCGCGTCACCCTCCTGGGCCGACGGCTCGGCGGCGGTCTCCGCGTCGGCCGCGGCCTCCGCCGGCAGGGCGCTGTCGACGAACGGGATCGTCGGGCAGTCCTTCCACAGGCGCTCGAGGGCGTAGTAGGCACGCTCCTCGGCGTGCTGGACGTGGACGACGACGTCCACGAAGTCCAGCAGCACCCAGCGGGCCTCGTTCATGCCCTCGCGGCGCACCGGCTTGATGCCGTGCTCGCGCAGGCGCTCCTCGACCGCGTCGACGATCGCCTGGACCTGGCGCTCGTTGGGTGCCGATGCGAGTACGAACGCATCGGTGATCGCCAGCCGATCGCTGACGTCCACGATCGAGACGTCGGTGGCGAGCTTGTCGGCGGCCGCCTGAGCGGCGAGTTGCGCGGTGTCCCGCGCCTCGGCCGAGGCGGTCATCTGGGTACCTCCTGGAAGTGGGATGGGGTGTCGGTGTCGTGTCCGGGATCGGGATCCGCCGGCCGGCCGTCACCGGCCGGCAGCTCGCGCGCAGGGGGCGCGGCGCCGTCCTCGCCGCCGCTGACGGCCGACGGCGCACGCCGGCGCAGGCCCTCCCGGTAGAGGCCCCGCTTCTCGATGTACTGGACGACGCCGTCTGGCACCAGGTACCAGACCGGCATGCCGCGGGCGACGCGTCCACGACAGTCACTGGAGCTGATGGCCAGGGCGGGGATCTCGACCAGGCTGACCCGTCCGGGCGGCAGGTCGAGGTCGGCGAGGGTGTACCCGGGCCGGGTCACGCCGATGAAGTGCGCCAGGTCGAAGCACCGGTCGCCGTCGCGCCAGGTCATGATCTGGGCCAGGGCGTCCGCTCCGGTGATGAAGAACAGCTCGGCGTCCGGCCGCTGGGCCCGCAGGTCGACCAGCGTGTCGATCGTGTAGGTCGGACCACCCCGGTCGATGTCGACCCGGCTGACCGAGAACCGCGGATTGGACGCCGTGGCGATGACAGTCATGAGGTAGCGGTCCTCGGCGGGGCTCACCTGCCGGTCGCTCTTCTGCCACGGCTGGCCGGTGGGCACGAAGACGACCTCGTCGAGCCCGAAGAGCCCGGCGACCTCGCTCGCGGCCACGAGGTGCCCGTGGTGGATGGGGTCGAACGTCCCGCCCATCACACCGATCCGCCCACCTGTCACCGACCGAGCGTAGCCGGGCGCGCCGGAACGAGCCCTGGCCGCACTGCTCGTGCGAGGGAGACGGCGTCCCCAGGCAGCCTCACGACGTGCCGCGACCCGCGGCGACCGGCTCCCCCGTGCAGCCGGTCGCGGGCGTCTCCGCCCTGTCGCGGTCGGGCGGTGCCGACGCCCGAGAGCATCGACACCGCGCTGACCAACGGCTCGGCGTCTCGTGGGTTACGGCTACGTACCGGAATTCCACTGTGTCCGCGCGCACACCCGGTGCCGCGGGCGGACGCGGCGACGACTCGGCGACGTGTCGACCGGTC
>JBEPZM010000082.1:0-11857 GCA_041640835.1 Blastococcus sp. | reverse complement strand
TGGGGGCGTCGGGCGCGGCGTCGAGGGCGCGGCCCTCGGTCGCGTAGACGGTCACGCCCTGGCCGGCCTCCAGGGCCTCGACGCGGGCGACGAGGTGCCCCGGCGCCGTCTGGCGCAGCGCGCAGCCGTTGGTCGTGCCGCGGTCCCCGGCGGAGCAGGTGTCGGCGTCGAGCTCCACCGCGCCGGTCACGTGCACCTCGACCTCGTCGATCGGCACCTCCCAGCCGGTGCCGACGGCGTCCCACGCCAGCTGACCGCCGCGGGTCACGCCGTCCAGGGTGTAGCTCAGCTCGTAGCGGTGCTGCCCGGTGATCGTGACGTCGGGGTCGCCGATGCGCAGCCGCACCGGGTTCTCCCCGGTGACGACGACGTCGTCCGGGGCGTCGGGCGACGAGACCTCGACCGGGTCGTCGGCGCGCAGCCCCGGGACGTCGCGGTAGATGCCGCGCTTCTCCTCGACGCCGAAGTCGTAGTCGATGACCTCGACGATCCGGGCGCTGCCGTCCTCGGCGATCGTGGCGCTCACCCAGAGGCGGGCGATCCGCTCGCCACCGGCGAGCGCCGCCACGGCGAAGGCCACCACGGCGACGACGACGGCGGCCAGCACGATCAGCCAGGCGTCGATGCGGCGCCGCCGCCGGGCGGCCATGGAGCGGGCGGACTGCGACACGGCGTTCCTCCAGGTCAGGCGCGAACCGGGAAGCTGCTCCGGTGGGCCGCGCCACCCTAGCGGTGCAGCGCATAGGGTGCGCCGCGCACGCACGTCGAGCCCGCGAGAGGATCCCGAGCCCATGGCCAGCCTGCAGATGCGCGCGATCTCGGTGGTCCTCCGCCTCACCCGCAAGCCGCGGACGGCGACCGTGGAGCGGGCGCAGCGGCGCATCGCCGCACCCAAGGGGTCGGCGGCGCCGCCGAAGGCCGTCCTCCAGCGGCACGACGTGCGCACCCGCTCGGTGCAGGGCTTTCCGTGCACCACCGTGGCGCCGCGCGACGGCGGTACCGGACGGGCGGTCGTCTACCTGCACGGCGGCTCGTACACCGGTGAGATCGCTCCGCAGCACTGGGCGCTGATCTCGCGACTGGCCGACGCCGGCGTCCGGGTGGAGGTGCCGCTGTACGGCCTCGCGCCCCAGCACACCTACCGCGAGGCCTATCCCTTCGTCACCGAGGTGTACCGCCGGCTGCTGGGCGAGGTCGACGCCTCCGCGGTCACCGTGGCCGGCGACTCCGCCGGCGGGGGACTGGCCCTCGGGTTCGCCCAGACGCTGGCCGCCGCCGGGCTGCCGCAGCCGCGCAAGCTGGTGCTGCTCTCCCCGTGGCTGGACCTGACGCTGAGCCACCCCGACCTGCCCGCGCTCGAGCCCCGCGACCCGTGGCTGAACATCGGGGGCACCGTCGAGGCGGGCAGGGTGTGGGCCGGCGGCGACGACCCCACCCAGCCGCGGCTCAGCCCGATCAACGGGCCGCTCGACGGGCTGGCGCCGATGGACGTCTACGTGGGCACACGCGAGCTCTGCCTGCCCGACGTGCTGCTGCTCCAGGAGCGCGGGGCCGCAGCCGGCGCCGCCCTGGAGATCACTGTCTGCCCGGGGGCGGTGCACGTCTACCCGCTGGTGCCCGCGCCCGAGGGCCGGGCCGCGGCTCGGGCGATCGTCGCGGAGATCGCCCGCGGCTGACCGGCGGCCGGCTCAGGCAGCCGCGAAGTCCAGCTCGGCGGCGGTGGTCACCGCTGCCGTGCGACCGGGCGCGGCGGTGTAGCGCCAGTAGGTGTTCGTGTAGGCGATCGCGTCCTCGGGCCCGATCGGCATGCCGAACCGGCGGAGATCCTCGGTCGTGTGCGCGTCGCCGACCAGCGTCGTGTCGTAGCCGCGCGCCAGCGCACCGTGCAGCGTCGACCGGATGCACGCGTCGGTCTGCGCGCCGGTGACCACGAGCCGGCCCACCCCCTGCTCGGCCAGCCGCTGCTCGAGGTCGGTGGCCTCGAACGAGTCGCCGAAGTGCTTGTGCACCACCGGTTCGCCGTCGTCGGGCGCCAGCTCCGGGACGATCTCCCAGCCCGGTGAGCCCTCGGGCAGTCCGTTGTCGGAGTGCTGGACCCAGACCACCGGCACCTCCTGCGCCCGGGCGCGCTCCACGAGACTCCCGATGGTGGCGACGACGCGATCGCGTTCGAAGGCCTCGCCGACGACCCCGTTCTGGACGTCGATCACGAGCAGGGCGGTGCGCGGGCGGTTCTCCAGTGCGGTCACGGGACACCTCCACGGGTTCCGGTAGGTCGTGCGGCCACCGTAGGACCGGCCACCGACAGTTCGGGAAGGTCCGTCAGCCCATCGCGGAGACCGCCGGCGGCGGCAGGTGCTGCGCCCAGGGGGCCGCGAGCTCCAGCTGGCGGGCGAGCCGGAGCAGGAGGTCCTCGCTGCGCAGCCGGCCGACGAACTGCACGCCCATCGGCAGCCCGCCGGGGGTGCGGTACAGCGGCAGGCTGATCGCCGGACGCCCGGTGACGTTGGCCAGCTGGGTGTAGGGCACCCACCCGAGGTTGGCGTCGACGAGCTGGTCGACGATGCCGATCCGCCGCAGCACAGCGGTGGTCCGGGTGCGCAGCAGCAGCTCGCTGATCCGCTGCAGGTGCGCGGGGGTGTCCAGGGAGCCGATGCGGATCGGCGGTTCCCCGAGCGTCGGCGTGAGCAGCAGGTCGTGGGTGGCGTGGAAGCCGGCGAGGGCGGCGATGTAGTCGCGGCGGCGCTCGTCGGCCGCCTGCAGGTCGACGGCGCTGAACGACCGGCCCAGCGCGGCCATGATGCGGGTGTCGAGTTCGAACCCGTCGTCGCCGGTGCCGGTCTCGCGCCGGATCCGGGCGATCTCGTTGGCCTGGTGGACGAACCAGATGGTCAGGAAGTCGCGCCCGAGCTGCCGGTCGTCGTGCGGCGGGGCGACCTCCTCCACCTCGTGGCCGAGATCGGCCAGCAGCGCTGCGGCGTGCTCGACGGCACGGACCCCTTCGGGGTGCGGCTGCTCGCGCAGCGCGCAGGCAGTGGTGAAGCCGATCCGCAGCCGCCCCGGCGCCTCGTCGAGCCGGTCGAGCAGCGGGCGGTCGGGCAGGGCGGGGGCGAACGGGCTCATGGCGTCGGGGCCGACCAGCGCGTCCAGCATCGCCGCGGTGTCGCGCACCGTCCGGGAGACGACGCCGGTGGTGGCCAGTCCGTTCAGCGGCTCGCTCTCCTCGGGGCCGAACGGCACCAGGCCGCGGCC
Source organism: Blastococcus sp. (assembly GCA_041640835.1). Lineage (GTDB taxonomy): Bacteria > Actinomycetota > Actinomycetes > Mycobacteriales > Geodermatophilaceae > Blastococcus. The sequence continues at coordinate 8,605 of JBEPZM010000082.1, read as the reverse complement.
GGCCTTGAGCCCCACCAACCCGGTGCAGGCGGCCGGGATGCGGATCGACCCGCCGCCGTCGCTGGCCGCCGCCACCGGCAGGATCCCGGCGGCGACCGCGGCGGCCGACCCGCCGGAGGAGCCGCCCGGCGTGCGCTCCAGGTCCCAGGGGTTGCGCGTCGGCCCGAACAACGTGGGCTCGGTGATCCCCTTGGAGCCGAACTCGGGGGTGCTGGTCTTCCCGAAGGTCACCACGCCGGCGTCGAGCCAGCGCTGCACGACCGTGCTGGTGCGTTCCGACCGGCGGCCGGCCAGCGCCCGGCAGCCGTCGGACGTGGGGTGCCCGGCCAGGTGCTGGTGCAGGTCCTTGAGCAGGAACGGCACGCCGGCGAACGGGCCGGACAGCGGCTGGGTCGCGCGCTCGTCGGCGTGGTCGTCCAGCCAGGTGCAGATGGCGTTGATGGCGGGATTGACCTCGTGCGCCCGTGCGCGGGCCGCGGCGAGCAGTTCCGCCGCCGTCACCTCGCCCTTGGTCACGAGCTCGCCCAGGGCGAGGCCGTCGTGCTGCAGGTACTCGCGCTGGTCCACGGGTTCTCCTCGTCGCCTCCGGGTCTGGGACATCATGGCCGGGTGATCACGATCGGGGGAGTCCCCGGAACCGCCCCGCACCGGGTCTCGTTGCGCTGACCATGACCTCGGACGGTGGGAAGCGGCCGGTGACGGTCGCCCGGGACGGTGCCTGGGCGGAGTGGGCGCCCAGTGGCCGCACCGCCGTCCCCTTCATCGTGCTGCTGGTGATGGTCGCCAACCTGATCGGGGTCGGCACCGTCGTGCTGCTGCTCATCGGCGTCGACGACGGCAGCGGCCGCAGCGGGCGCACCGAGGTGCTGTGGACCGCCGTCGCCTATCTCGTCGTCGCCCTGCCGGCCGGTGCGATCGCGGGGCTGCGTCGCCAGCGGTCCACCAGCCGCTGGCTGACGCAGGGGCGCGAGCCGACCGGCGCCGAGGCCGGCCAGGCGCTGCGCCTGCCGCTGGACGTCGCGCTCATCGCCGCGTCGATCTGGCTGGTCGCGGCCGTGCTGATGTCCGTGGTCGCGGCTTTCCTGCTGCCCGAGCCGCTGGTCGGACTCCGCGTCGCGGTCGTGGTCACGCTGGGCGGCGTGGTGACCGCCGGTGTCACCTACCTGCTCACCGCCCGCGCGGCCCGCGCCGTCACCGCGCGCGCCCTGGCGGCCCACCCGCCGGTGGGCGCGCTGATCCTGGGCGTGCGGCCGCGCCTGCTGCTCACCTGGGCGCTGACCAGCGGGGTGCCGATGCTCGGTGTCGTCCTGCTGTTCCTCGACCCCAGCAACCCCGACGGCCCGGGGGAGGGGGCGGTGGTCTTCCTCGTCGTCGTCGCCCTGCTGGTCGGTGCGCTGGCGACGCTGCTGACCGCCCGCGCGGTCGGGCAGCCGCTGCGCGACCTGCGCCGGGCGGTGCAGCAGGTCGGGCAGGGCGACTACGACGTCGACGTGCTGGTGGACGACGCCGGGGAGATCGGGCTGCTGCAGGAAGGCGTCAACACGATGGTCGCGGGCCTCGCCGAGCGCGAGCGGCTGCGGGACCTCTTCGGGCGGCACGTGGGGACGAGCGTGGCCCAGCAGGCGCTGCGCACCGGGGTCAGCCTCGGCGGCGAGGAGCGCACCGTCGCCGCGCTGTTCGTCGACATCGAGGGATCCACGTCGCTGGTCCGCCGCACCGGGCCGGAGGAGATGGTCGGGCTGCTCAACCGGTTCTTCGCCGTCGTCGTCGACACGGTCGAGGACGAGGGCGGGCTGGTGAACAAGTTCGAGGGCGACGCCGCCCTCTGCGTGTTCGGCGCCCCGACCGACCACCCGGACCCGGCGGGCGCGGCGCTGCGGGCGGCCCGGCGGATCTGCGCGGCCGTCGCGGAGGCCGGCGAGGTCGACGTCGGGGTGGGCGTCGCCTGCGGGCCGGTGTGGGCCGGTCAGGTCGGTGCGGCCAGCCGGCTGGAGTACACGGTGATCGGTGACCCGGTGAACGAGGCCGCCCGGCTGACGGAGCTGGCCAAGGACCACCCCGGCCGCGCGGTGGCCAGCGAGGCGACCGTGCGCGGCGCCGCCCCCGACGAGCGCGAGCACTGGCGCCCTGACCGCGCGGTCACCCTCCGCGGCCGCGACGAGAAGACGCAGACGTTCGTTCGCTCCTAATGCGCCTTGACGACGACGAGGACGTCCTCGGGCTGCAGGGTGCCGATGATCGGGTCGTCGAAGCGCAGCGTGCGTCCGCCGCGGGTGACCGACAGGACGATGTCGCGCAGGGCCCGGGGGCCGAGGCCCACCTCGCTGACCTGCACCGTGCGCTGGTGCAGGTCCAGGCCCTGCCCGCCGGTGACGAGGTCCTCGACCACGGCCACCACGCGGGGTGAGTCGGTGGAGAGGCCGAGCAGCCGGCCGGAGGTGGCCGAGGTGGTGATGACCGTGTCGGCGCCGGACTGGCGCAGGAGGTTGGCGTTCTCCTCCTCCCGGACGCTGGTGGTGATGGGCACGCTCGGGTTCAGCTGCCGGACCGTCAGCGTGATCATGACCGCCGCGTCGTCGCGGTTGGCGGCGACGATGACCGCGCGGGCCCGCTCGACCGAGGCCCGCCGCAGCACCTCGGTGCGGCCGGCGTCGCCGACGATGCCGGTCAGACCCAGCGAGTTCGCCTCGTCGATGGCCCGCGGCTCCGGGTCGACGACGACGATCTTGTCCGCCGGTGTCCCGTTGGCGATGAGCGAGCGGATGGCGCTGCGGCCCTTGGTGCCGTAGCCGCACACGATGACGTGCTGACGCACGCGGGACCTCCAGCGGTGGATGCGGAACTCCTCCCGCGAGCGCGCGGTGAGCGCCTCGAGGGTCGTCCCGATGAGGACGATCAGGAACATGATCCGCAGGGGCGTGATCAGCAGGATGTTGATGAGCCGGGCCTCGGGCGTGACCGGCGTGATGTCGCCGTAGCCGGTCGTGGAGAGCGTGACGGTCGCGTAGTAGGCGGCGTCCAGCAGCGAGAGCGGTCCACCCTTGCTGTCCTCGTAGCCGTCCCGGTCGAGGTAGACGACGAGGACGACGACGACGAGCACGATCGCGGCGATCCACACCCGCCGCAGCACCTGCCGGACCGGCGAGACCTCCTCGTGCGCGATCCGGACACCGGTGTGCTCGGTTTCGGTGCCCGTCCACTCGCTGCCCACGTCGCGGACAGTAGTGAGCCGCGGCCCCCTGCGCGCGCGAACCGCCCCGTTCGGGTCAACCGATCCGGACGGGGCGGCGCGCGTTCAGGCGGGGACGGTCAGCCGCCGACCTTCTGCCGCTCCAGCGCGGCGAGCTCGCGCTTGAGCACCTTGCCGGCGGCGGAGACGGGGATCGCGTCGATGAAGACGACGTCGCGGAGCCGCTTGTAGTGCGTCACCTTGTCGTTCACCGCCTCGAGCACCGACTCCCGGGTGAGCGCGGCGCCGGCGTCGTCGCCCTTGCGGACGACGTAGGCGACCGGCAGCTCACCGGCCTCCTCGTCGGGACGCCCGACGACCGCGGCGCCCGCGACGCCGGGCGTGCCGAAGAGGATCTCCTCGAGCTCGCGCGGGAAGACGTTGTAGCCCTTGTAGAGCAGCATGTCCTTGGTGCGGTCGACGATGGACAGGTAGCCGTCCTCGTCGAGGATCCCGACGTCCCCGGTGTGGAACCAGCCGTCGGCGTCGATCGACTCCGCGGTGGCCTCGGGCCGGTGCGCGTACCCGCGCATCACCTGCGGGCCGCGGATGCAGACCTCGCCGCGCTCGCCCTGCGGCACGGCCGCGCCGCTCTCCAGCGAGCGGATGCTGATCTCGGTGTCGAAGACCGGGACGCCGACCGTGCCCGGCTTGCGGGTGCCCGACCTGAAGGTGGGGTTGCCCGTGGCCTGCATCGTGACCTCGGTGAGCCCGTACCCCTCGCCGATCGTGGCGTTGGGCAGCAGCGCCTTCAACTTCTGGATGAGCGGGACCGGGAGCGGCGCGGCGCCGCTGGACACACCGCGCACGTTCGGCCACTCGCCCTGGACGAACGCGGGCACCTGCAGCAGCGCCACGAAGATCGGGGGCGCGCCGCCGATGGAGGTCACGTCGTAGCGGGCCATGTCCTCGACGTACTTCACGGGGTCGAAGCGGGGGTGGATGACCACCGTCGTCCCGCTCAGCACCATGCCGTTGAGGTAGCCGACGGCGCCCATCGCGTGGAACCAGGGCGTGAGGTTGATGATCCGGGCGGTGCCCATGGGGGTCGGGTACTCGTCGGTGCCGGCCACCTGGCGGGCGGTGAGGTCGCCCTGCTCGTCGAGCTCGGGCACGGCGCCGTTGCTCCAGCACACCGACTGCAGCACGTTGGTGACCACGTTGCTGTGCGGGAGCTCCACGCCCTTGCTGACCCCGGTCGTGCCCCCGGTGTAGGCGAGGTGGGCCAGGTCGGCGTCCACGTCGACGGCGGCGTCCAGGTGGCGGTCGGTCGGGTCGCCACCCAGCAGGTCGGCGGCGTCGACGTCTCCCTCGGCCAGGTCCAGGCGGGCGCCGAAGTCGAGCGAGTGCGCCTCGCCGGTGACGATCACGGTCCGCACGGGCGAGGCGGCCAGCGCCGGGCGCACCATCGGCAGCACCAGGTCCCAGGTGATGAGTGCGGTGGCGCCGGCGTCGGTCAGCTGGGCGGCGAGGTCGGCGGCCGGCAGCAACGGGTTGGTCGGGGAGAAGGTCGCCCCCGACAGCATGACGCCGAAGTACAGCGCCGGGTACTGCCGGCAGTTCGGGATGTGCAGGGCGACCACGTCGCCCCGGCCGATGCCGTGGTCGGCCAGCCAGCCGGCGACGGCGTGCGCGCGGGCGCCCACCTCGGTGTAGGTCAGCGGGAGATCGTTCTGGATGAACGCCTCCCGGTCGCCCCACCGGCGGACGGCGGCGCGGAGGATCGAGCCGACCGGCACCTTCGGGTACTCCAGCGACCGCGGCAGGCCGGGCGGCCAGCTCCGGGTCGTGGTGTCGGGTGCCGGCTGCGTCGCGGTCATGCGGGTCCTTCCAGGTCGGGGCTCGTCGGAGCGGTGTTCCTCCGTCGGAACATCCTCGACAGGGTGGCCCACGCCACAGGGGCTGTCGAGAGTCTGTGACTATCAGCGGATGAGCGACCAGCGCACGGCCCTCGTCCTCGGCGGCGGCGGCATCACCGGCATCGCCTGGGAGATCGGCCTGCTGGCCGGGCTCGCCGAGGCAGGCGTGGACCTCACCTCCGCCGACCTGGTCGTCGGCACGTCCGCCGGCTCGGTGGTGGGCGCCCAGGTGACCGGCGGGGCCGAGCTCGAGGCGATGTTCGGCCGCCAGCTGGAGCCGCCGGCCCAGGAGAAGGTGGCGCGGATGTCGCGCGCCAACCTCGCCCGCTACGCCTGGGCGATGCTGGTCAGCCGCGGCCGCGACGAGGACTTCCGGCGCCGGGTCGGGCAGGTGGCGCTGGCCGCCGAGAAGGCCGGCCTGACGCCGACGGAGCAGGAGCGGCTCGACGTCATCGGCGCCCGGCTGGTCAGCAGCGAGTGGCCGGACCGGCAGCTCACGGTCGCCGCCGTCGACGCGGCCACCGGCGAGTTCGCCGCCTTCGACCGCTCGTCCGGGGTGCCCCTGCTCCAGGCGGTCGCGGCCAGCTGCGCCGTCCCCGGCGTCTACCCGCCGGTGACCATCGGCGGGAAGCGCTACATCGACGGCGGGATGCGCTCGACGGCCAACGCCGACCTCGCCCAGGGGTACGACCGGCTCGTGGTGCTCGCCCCGATCCCGCGGGGCGTCGGGCCGATCACCAGCGTCGACGCGCAGGTGACCTCCATGGTCTCCGCCCGCGTCGCCGTCGTCAGCCCCGACCAGGGCAGCAAGACGGCGATCGGCCGCAACGTGCTCGACCCCGCGGCGCGCGCAGCCTCGGCCAGGGCCGGACGGGCACAGGCGGCCGCGGTGGCCGAGCGGGTCGCCGAGGCCTGGACCGGCTGAGGGTCAGACCACCGGCTCGGCGACCAGCGAACCGGCCGAGTGCTCCTGGCGCAGCGCGGTCTTGAGCACCTTGCCGCTGGGGTTGCGGGGCAGGGCGCCGACGACGGAGTACTCCCGCGGGTTCTTGTAGCGCGCCAGCTTCTCCCGGCACCACGCCCCGAGCTCCTCGGCGGTCGGCGGGTCGGCCGGGTCGCGCGGGGCGATCACCGCCAGTGGTGCCTCGCCGTACTTCGTGTCGGGCACGCCGATCAGCGCGACCTCGCCGACCTTGGGGTGCGCGGCGAGCACGTCCTCGACCTCGGCGCAGTAGATGTTCTCCCCGCCGGAGATGATCATGTCCTTCTTGCGGTCGACGACGTAGAAGTAGCCGTCCTCGTCCTGCCGCACGAGGTCACCGGAGTGGAACCAGCCACCGGCGAAGGCCTCGGCGGTGGCCTCGGGCTTGTTCCAGTACTCCTTCATGACCATCGGGCTCCGGTAGACGATCTCGCCCACCTCGCCCTGCGGGACGTCCTGCATCGCGTCGTCGACCACCCGCACCTCGACGTTGAGGATCGGGGTGCCGATGGAGCCGATCTTGCGCACCGAGTCCTCGCCGCGCAGCAGGCAGGTGACGGGGCTGCACTCGGTCTGCCCGAACGCGGTGATCACCTCTGCCTGGGGGAAGGCCTCGATCAGCCCCCGCAGCAGCGTGGTGGAGGCCGGTGCCGCGCCCCAGGAGATCCGGCGCAGGTGCGACAGGTCGCGGTCGGCGAGATCCGGGACGGCGAGGACGGCTGCCCACATCGCGGGCACCAGGAAGATGTTGGAGACCTTCTCCCGCTCCATCAGGTCCAGCGTCTCGGCCGGGTCGAACGCGCCGGACCGGATGATGATGTGGGTGCCGCCGAGCAGGAGCGGCAGCATGCCGCCGGCCAGGCCGGCGATGTGGAACAGCGGTGCGCCGGGGACGCCGACCCGGTCGTCGGGGTCGGACCCGAGGGTGGCGAGCTGGCTGAAGGCGTGCATGAGCAGGTTGCGGTGGGTCAGCACCGCGCCCTTGGGGCGGCCGGTGGTCCCCGACGTGTACATGAGGAAGGCGGGGTCGTCCTCGTCGACCGCGACGTCGAGCGGCTCGTCGCCCGCCGCGGCGAGCGCCGCCTCGTACTCCTCGCCGATCACCAGCGTGCTGGTCACCGACGGCGCCTGCTCTCGCGCCTTCTCGGCGACCGCGAGCAGCGCGGGGTCGACGACGAGGGCGACGGCGCCCGAGTCGGTGAGCACGTAGGCCACCTCGTCCGGCACGAGCCGGAAGTTCACCGGCACCACGATCGCGCCCAGCCGCACGCCCGCGAGGTAGGTCTCCCAGGTCTCCATGCCGTTCAGCGCCAGGACCCCGACCCGGTCGCCGGACCCGACGCCGCGCTCGCGCAGGGCGCGGGCCAGCCGGGTCACCCGCTGGTCGAGCTCGCGGTAGGTGCGGCCGGCCCCGTCGAAGCGGAGGGCGGTGTCCTGCGGGTTCTTCCGGGCATGCCGGGCGAGCTGGTCGCCCATGGTCATGCCGCGGCCCTGCAGGGAGGGGATCTCGACGCTCACGGACGCTCCTCGACTGGGCTGGCCGGGTGTGATCCGCGTCATACTCACCGTGATCGCGAAGGCGGTCAACCCTCGCCGTCGAGCTCCAGCAGCCGGGCGGCCAGCCGCTTCCACAGCGGCAGGTGCGGATCCGTCGCCGCCGGGCGGCTCTCGAATGCGTAGACCAGCGCCACCCCCCGCATGCTGGTGAACAGCAGCTCGGTGAGCTCGGCGTAGATCGGCGACGCGGCGATCTCCGCCCCCCAGATCCCGTCGCCGACCGCGGTGATCGCCGCCCGCAGCCGGCGCTCCTCGCCGCGCAGTGCCGCGCGCAGCGCCGGGTCGGTGCGGGCGGCGGTCCACAGCTCGGTCGCCGCCCAGAACGGCGGCTCCTGGAACGTCGCCCACATCAGGTCGATCGCGCGGTCCACCCGCTCCCGGCCGGTGGGCCCGTCGGCCATGAGCGCCGCGGAGCGCAGCCGCACCTCCTCGAGCTTCGTCGTCGCCAGGTGGTCGGCGGCGGCGACCAGCAGCTCGGCCCGCGAGGGGAAGTGGTGCAGCAGCCGCCCGCGGGAGACGCCGGCCCGGGCCTGGACCGCCAGCGTCGAGGCGCCCGCGTAGCCGTCCTCGACCAGGCAGGCGACGGCCGCGTCGAGGATCAGCAGCCTGCTGTCGGCGGTGCGGGCCGACCGGGAGCGGGGTCCGGGCGGCCGCTCGGTGACGGTCACCGCCCGAACCTACGGCCGGGGCGGCCCGTGCGACAGTCACCGTTGACTGCCGTCTGCGACCGGTGACACGCTGCCCCGCGTCGCACCCCGCGCGGACGACGACTCCCGTCCCGGACTTCCTGCACCGAAGGTCCGGGACTTTCTGCACCGAAGGTCCGGGACTTTCTGCACCGAAAGTCCGCGGGGACGTGCTCATCGAGGGACGGAGAACCACCGTGGACCTGACCGAACTCCGCTACGAGGTCGCCGACCGGATCGCCACGATCCGGCTGCACCGGCCGGAACGGCTCAACGCCTTCACCCCCACCAT
>JBEPZM010000081.1:0-11877 GCA_041640835.1 Blastococcus sp. | reverse complement strand
TCGTCGGCCTGCCCAACGTCGGCAAGTCGACCCTCTTCAACGCCCTGACCAAGAACGACGTGCTCGCGGCGAACTACCCGTTCGCGACGATCGAGCCCAACGTCGGCGTCGTGGGCGTGCCCGACCCGCGGCTGGAGAAGCTCGCCGAGATCTTCGGGTCGCAGAAGATCATCCCGGCGACGGTGTCGTTCGTGGACATCGCCGGCATCGTGCGCGGCGCCAGCGAGGGTGCCGGCCTGGGCAACAAGTTCCTGGCCAACATCCGCGAGAGCGACGCGATCTGCCAGGTGATCCGGGTGTTCACCGACCCCGACGTCGTGCACGTCGAGGGCAAGGTCGACCCGGCCGACGACATCGAGACGATCAACACCGAGCTCGTGCTCGCCGACATGCAGACCCTGGAGAAGGCGGTCCCGCGGCTGGAGAAGGAGTCGCGCAAGGACAAGGACCGCAAGGTCCTGCACGACGCCGCGGTCGCCGCCCAGGAGGTGCTGAACGAGGGCCGGACCCTCTTCGCCGCCGGGGTGGACCCCGAGCCGCTGCGCGAGCTGAGCCTGCTCACCACCAAGCCGTTCCTCTACGTCTTCAACGTCGACGCCGACGAGCTGGCCAACTCGGCGCAGCTGGACGAGCTGCGGGCCCTGGTCGCGCCGGCCGAGGCGATCTTCCTGGACGCGCAGACCGAGTCCGAGCTCATCGAGCTGCCGGCCGACGAGGCCGCGGAGCTGCTGGAGTCGATCGGCCAGAACGAGCCCGGGCTCGACCAGCTCGCGAAGGTCGGCTTCCGCACTCTCGGGCTGCAGACCTACCTGACCGCGGGCCCCAAGGAGGCACGCGCCTGGACCATCCCGGTCGGCGCCACCGCCCCGCAGGCCGCCGGCGTCATCCACACCGACTTCCAGCGCGGCTTCATCAAGGCCGAGATCGTCTCCTTCGACCAGCTGGTCGAGGCCGGCTCCATGGCGGAGGCCAAGTCCAAGGGCTGGGTCCGCATGGAGGGCAAGGAGTACGTCATGGCCGACGGCGACGTCGTGGAGTTCCGCTTCAACGTCTGACCTCGCCAGAATCGGAACCCGTCTGGACGGTGCGGCGCGGACGGCTGCTGCGGAAGCGGTCGGCGGCGACGTGGACCTGCGCCACCGACCTCCCGACGTCCCGGTAGAGGTCGTCGGTTCCCGGCGGCTGCAGCTTCTCCCCGGGCATCGACTCCGCCGTGGCGGGAGGTCAGCGGGGATCGCGGCCGATGAAGCCGAGCAGCCTCGTCTGCGGGTCGGCCTCCGCGGGCACCGGCACCCGGGGCCCGTACTGACCGCTGGACCGGAGGAGCTCGTCCATGGGCTCCATGCCTTCGAGCATCGCCGCGCAGCGTTCCGGGTCGAGCGTCGCGTCCTGCCCGGTGGCGCGGGCCAGATCCCAGGAGTGCAGGAAGACGTCGGAGGTGAAGAACTGCGACACCGCGCGCGGCAACGGGACGTCGCCGACGTGCCGGTCGCGGACCACGAGGCCGGCGGACGCGGGGTCGTCCAGCAGTGCCTGCACCCCCTCGCTGAAGGTCCGCCAGGCGGCCACCGGGTCGTCGTCGACCGGCGGCCCGGTGGGCAGCTCGATCCCCGCGCCGGCGTGCAGGAAGCCGGGGAACCACTCCACCAGGTGCCGGACGACGTCGCGTGCGGTCCAGCCAGCGACCGGCGCAGGTCGGTTCCAGGTCGCGGGGTCGCGCACCTCCTCGACCAGGCGCGTGAAGCGCCCGCCGATCTCGCGGTACTCCTCGGCGGGGGACTGGGCGGTGTCCATCTCGGCATCCTCTCTCCGGGCGGTCCCAGAGATGACCGCGCGCGGGCGGCAACTCATCGGTGCCGGGCCGACCGGACCCGCCGTGACCGCCGGACTCCTGCTCCGGCGGCCACCGCGTGGGTCCGGCGCGTCAGGCCGTGACGAGGCTGCGCACGCTCTGAGTGGCCACCAGGGCGAGACGGCGGGTGACCCGCAGGCCCTGGTCGGCCAGCGCGAAGGTCGTCTCGATGAACTCCTCCGGGCGGACGAGCACGGCCGGCACGAGGCTGCGCACGATCGTCGTCACGCCCTGCACGAGCCCGGTGACGGCGTCCTCGCTGCTGTCCGCCGCCGACGCGAGCTGACGCCGGGCCTGCTCCTGCTCCTGCTCGCGCAGCTCCACCAGCAGGTCGCGGCGGACGGCGAGCACCAGCTGGCGGGCCCGCTCGTCGTGCGACCCGTTCCGCGACTCCTGCAGCACCTGCGCCGCCAGCAGCTCGCGCGCCCGGTCCTCCGCCTCGTCGCGGGTGCGCGCGAGCTCCTCCATCTCGTCCCGTCCGCCGGTCGCGGGCTGCGTCGCGGCGTCCGCGGTGCGCTTCGCGGCAGCGGTGTCGGTGTCGGTCGACGTGGGGTTCGTGGCTGAGGGCGTGGTCATGGCTTCCTCCTGGGACGGTCGGCGGTCGGGCACCACGAGGCTCCGGCGGCGACATGACCCGCGGGCGAGCGCCGCGCACACAGGAGGGAAGGGCGCCACCAACAGTCGGGGGAGGGGCTACACGTACTCCGACAACCGCACGAACCGGAAGCTGTCCGCGGTGAGCCGGGGGAGCGCGGCGGCAACGCCGGCGGCGGTGCCGCCGGTGGGTTGGTTCAGGTGGCCGATGACGATCGACCCGGCGGAGACGGTCTGCAGCGCGGCGGTCACCTGACGCGGCCCGAACGTGGCGCCGCCGTCACCGTTCACGTCGAAGTTCACCACCGTCTCGCCCAGCTCACCGGCGATCCGCACCGCGACGTCGTCGTAGTGCGCCGTCCCGGACCGGAAGAACCTCGGTGCCGTACCGGTCAGCTCGGTCAGCGTCCGCCGGTTGCCCTCGACCTCGTCGAAGACCTCGCCCGCACCGGTCGTCCCGGGGATCCCGTACGCCGCCGCCCCGGACACCGAGAGCGGCCGGTGCGCCGTCCCGTGGTTCGCCAGCTCGAACAGCGGATCGGCGGCGAGCTCCGCCGCCAGGTCGGGGTGGGCGGAGATCCAGCGCTGGTTCAGGAACAGCGTCGCCGGCGTCCCCGTGGCCCGCAGCGTCTCGATCAGCGCTGCGTCGTACCCGCTGCCGCGCGCACCGCCGCACGCGTCGAAGGTCAGCGCGACCACCCGCTCCGACGTCGGCAGCCGGTTCACCACCCCGGGCACGTCGAGCCCGAACGCCGTCGGCGTCACCCCCGCGTACCGGGCGACGACGGCGTCGCGCGTCCGTGCGGCCGGGACGCTCGGTGCCGCAGGCGTCGGCGTGCTCGAGGGAACCGGCTCCGGCGTGGTGCTCGGTGCCGCCCGGGGCACGCGCCGCGGCTCAGCGGCCGGTGACGCGCAGGCCGCGGCAACACCCGCGGCGGCCAGCACCAGGAACGCCCGGCGCCCGGCCGCAGGGGCCGTCGAGCTGAGGTGGGGCACGGTCGCCCTCGTTCCCGGGGACCGTCGACGCGGTGGAGCCCGCGCTCCGACGACCGATCGCCCGGCGGCACGCCCCCGTGTCCCCGCCCGACGCGCACCGCGAGGGTGCCGTGGCCAGGGAGTATGCCGACACCACCCGCCGGCGCCCGGCCGACGGGCCGGAACCCGGGTCAGACGCGGCCGCGGAGGATGCGCCGGAAGTAGACCTGCGGCAGCACGTAGCGGTCGAAGAACCAGGTCGACCGACGGGGTACGAACGGATCCACGAACGGCACGGACGGGCTCGGCCGGCCGTCGCGGTCCACCTCGTCGAGCATCAGCTTCCGGCGGGCGACGGTGATCGGCATGACCGTGTAGCCGTCGTAGCGCTGCAGCTCCTTCCCGCGAGCCGCGGCGGCCAGGTTCTGGCTCAGGACCGCCACCTGCTTCCGCAGCGCCCCGCCCGAGGGGCGCGTCGCGACGTCGGCGGCGTCGCCGATCGCCCAGACCGACCCGTACCGGCGCGAGCGCAGCGTGAACGGGTCGACGTCCACCTGTCTCGACGACGGAGAAGCCAGCCCGGCGTCGGCGATCCAGCGCGGCGCCCGGTAGTGCGGCACGGCGTGCGCGAAGGCGACGTCGCCCAGCACGTGCCGCCCGGTCGACGAGCCGATCGTCAGCGCGTGCGCGTCGGGGTCCACCCGCTCGATCCGCGCCTCGCGGAGCACCTCGACGCCGTAGTCGGCGAACGCGCGCTCCAGCACCTCGTCGGCCCGCGGCACGCCCGTCGCCGTGGACCCGGGCAGGACGAGGCGGACGTCGAGGTCGCCCAGCACACCGGCCCGGCGCCAGGCGTCGCAGGCCATGAACAGCGGCTTGAGCGCGGTCGGGCCGCACGACGCAGGCTCCGGCGGCACGGTGAAGACGACCGACCCGCTGCGCAGGGACGACAGACGCGGCCACACCGTCGGGGTGCTGCCGGGGACGTAGGAGGAGGCGGCCCACCCGTCGGCGTAGGCCGCCTGCAGACCCGGGGTCGCGTCCCAGTCCTCCTCCAGGCCGGGGCACAGGACCAGCGTCGCGCACGACAGGGTCCGCCCCGACCGCGTCCGCACGGTCATCGCCGCCGGGTCGACGGCCTCGACGCTGTCGCGGATCCACGTGCACCCCTCGGGCACGACGTCGGCCATCGGGCGCTCGAGGTCGGCCATCGTCGCCTCGCCGCCGGCCACGTAGTTGAGCAGCGGCTTGTACCGGTGCACCGGCTGGGCGGCCACGATCGCCACCCCCTCGACGCCGTCGCGCAGCAGTCGCGCGGCCAGGGAGATGCCGGCATTGCCGGCGCCCACGATCAGTACCTCGACACGGTCCACGGGGCGAGCCTGCCCACCCGGGGCCGATCCCGCGCGGCGGGACCGTGGGTCAGGGCTGCAGGATCGCGGCCCCCACCTCGGGGGCGATCCGCCGCGAGTACTCGGCGGTCATGTGCAGGCCGTCGCCGTACACCGCCGCGTTGCCGACGAACGTCGGGCAGAGGTCGTTGATGCAGAACCACGGGCCCGGGTCGATGGCGCGCACGCCTGTCTCGGCGGCGATGGCCCGCTCGTCGGCCACCTGGTCGGCGAACGTCTCCGAGGGACCGCGCAGGCAGTCGTCGGGCCCGTTGAAGGGGGTCGCGCAGTCGATCAGGCTCGCCGACCCCGGTGGCGCGCCCAGGATGACGACGTCCGCGCCCGAGGCCTTCACCCGCTGGACGACCGAGGTCAGTCCCTCCCGGTACACGGCCCGCACGTCCGTGCCGACCGCGAGGGCCGCCAGCCACGAGTGGCTCAGCACGACGACGTCGTAGCGCTGCTCGACGATGTGGTCGATCGCCCAGTCCCGGTGCTCCATGCAGCCGTCGTAGGGCACCGCGTCGTAGTAGACCCGGACCTCGATGTTGGGGCACAGCCCGAGCGTCAGGCTCTGCACCGACCAACCCTGCGGCACGAGGGACTCGCTCAGCGCCGGCAGCCACGACGCGGCGAACGAGTCACCGAGGACGGCGAGGGTCCGGGGCGCGTCGGCGTCGCCGTAGCGGCACTCGTCGAGGTTGGACGGGCCGGTGAGCAGGCAGCCCTCTTCCCACATCGTGGTGAGGTAGCCGGGCAGCTCGTCGAGGCTCGGGTCCAGGTCCTCCGGCCACTCCGTCGCGAAGGTCGCCGCCTGGATGTCCTCCTGGAGCGGGGTCAGCGCCTGCCCGTCGACGGCGTTCTCCTCGGCGGCGGCCCGCGCTGCCTCGGCCTGCCCGGCCCCGGCGTCGTCCCGCGGCACCAGGACCACCGCGACGACGGTCGCCGCTCCCACCACCGCGGCGGCCGCCCCGACCAGGCCGGCGCGCCGGAAGACCGGCCGGGCGCGGGCGCCGTCGATCGGCCGGTGCGGCAGCAGCCAGTTGGTGTGCAGCACCGGCTGCTCGACGCAGTAGTAGGAGACCGTGGACAGCGCCAGGGAGACGCCGACCGCCGCCGCGTAGAACTGCGGGGAGTCGGGCGCCAGGAACACCCCGGCGACGATCAGCACCGGCCAGTGCCACAGGTACAGCGAGTACGAGATCGCCCCGACGAACCCGGCCGGCGCGCTGCCCAGCAGCCAGCGACCGCCCGGACCACCCGGGGCAGCGCCCCAGGCGAGCAGCGCGGCAGTGCCGAGCACGGGAATCGCAGCGGCGGTGCCCGGGAACGGGGTCCGCTCGTCGACGACGAACGCCGCCGCCAGCACGACGGCCAGCCCGGCCCACGCCAGCGTCGCGCGGAGCGGCGCCGGGAGCCGGCGCAGCTGGGCCGTCGACACCGCGACCAGTGCGCCCACACCCAGCTCCCAGGCGCGGGTGAAGGTGGAGAAGTAGGCAGTCGCCGGGGACGCGACCGTCGCGTGCACCGACCAGGCGAAGGAGGCCGCGGTGACCGCGCCGAGGAGGACCCACAGCACCACGCGGCGGCGGCGCGTGCCCATCAGCGGGACGGCGAACGCGAGCAGGATCAGCGCCGGCCAGACCAGGTAGAACTGCTCCTCGACGGCCAGCGACCAGAAGTGCTGGACCATCGACGGCGCCGCGGTGAGCTCGAAGTAGTCGGTCCCCTGGCGGGCGAAGTTGATGTTCGCGGCGAAGAGGGCGGCCCAGACGACGTCGGTGACGGTCTCCTGGAAGCGCCCGGTGAGGAAGACGAAGTAGGCGGCCGCCGTGGTCGCCGCCAGCGTCAGGAGCGCCGCGGGCAGCAGCCGGCGTGCCCGCCGGGCGTAGAAGCCGCGGAACGAGATCCGGCCGGTCCGCGTGCGCTCGCGCACCAGCAGCCCGGTGATCAGGAAGCCGGAGATCACGAAGAAGACGTCGACGCCGATGAACCCGCCGGCGGGCCACCCGGTGACGTGCGCGGCGACGACCAGGCCGACGGCCACCGCCCGCAGGCCCTGGATGTCGGGCCGGTGGTGGCCCTTCCCGGCCGGTTCGGCGCTCCCGGCCGCGTGCGGCTCGGGGCGGCGCGGATCGGCCAGGGTGGTCGCGCCGCCCACCATCGACGTCCTCCTGTATGAGTGCTCGCTGCGTGCCGCAGCGCAGCACCTGCGTCGGCCCCTCCGTTATCGGCGGAGCGACGCGCCCTTCGTCCCTGGCCCGCCAGTCTGCCCCGCCCGCGGCCCCGCTGGACAGGGGGCCGCTCCTCGCGGTGGGAGCGGCCGGCTCAGGTTCCGCAGAAGGTACGGAACGTGGCGCCGAAGTCCTGCGGCGCCGGATCGGCGTACCGCTCGTGGTCGGGGCGGTCGTCGAAGGGCGAGCCCAGCACCTCGAGGAGCTCCTCGAGCAGCGTCAGGTCGCCGGCGGTCGCGGCGTCGAGCGCCTCCTCGACGAGGTGGTTGCGCGGGATGTAGACGGGGTTCACCCGGTCCATCGCGTCGCCGTCCGGGCCCAGGGCCCGCCACCGCTGCAGCCAGCCGTCGAACCCGGCCAGGTCGAGGACGAGCAGCCGCGCGGGCTCCGCGTCCCCGCGGGCCGCGCCGGCGAGCCGGCGGAAGAACGACGTCCAGTCGACGTGCCCGGCCTGCAGCAGGTCGAGCAGGTCGTCGACCAGACCGGCCACCGCGTCGTCGTCCGCGTCCGCGGGCAGCCCCAGCTTGGCGCGCATCCCGTCGGCGAGAGCGGCGTCGTACCGCGGCCGGAAGGTCTTCAGCGTCTCGACGGCCAGCGCGATCGCCTGCTCGGCGTCGTCGGCGATCAGGGGAAGCAGCGCCTCGGCCAGCCGGGCCAGGTTCCACTCGGCCGCCAGCGGCTGGTTGCCGTAGCGGTACCGGCCACCCTCGTCGATGGAGCTGTAGACGGTGTCGGGGTCGTAGGCCTCCATGAACGCGCAGGGGCCGTAGTCGATCGTCTCGCCGGAGATCGTCATGTTGTCGGTGTTCATCACGCCGTGGATGAACCCGACCAGCATCCAGCGGGCCACCAGGGTCGCCTGGACGCCGAGCACCGCCTCGAACAGCGCGAGGTAGCGGTTCTCCGCGTCCGCGGCCGCCGGATGGTGCCGCTCGATGGCGACGTCGGCGAGGCGGCGCAGCAGGTCGAGGTCGTCGGTGGCGCGGGCGTACTGGAAGCTCCCGACCCGCAGGTGGCTGCTCGCCACCCGCGCCAGGACGGCGCCCGGCAGCAGGGTCTCGCGCCGGATGCTGCGCCCGGTGGCGACGACGGCGAGCGCGCGGGTGGTCGGGATGCCGAGGGCGTGCATCGCCTCGCTGACGACGTACTCGCGCAGCATCGGTCCGACGGCGGCCAGCCCGTCGCCGCCGCGGGCGAACGGGGTGCGCCCGGAGCCCTTCAGGTGCAGGTCGCGCAGGGTGCCGTCGCTGCCGACCAGCTCGCCCAGCAGCAGGGCCCGGCCGTCACCGAGCCGTGGCGAGTAGCCGCCGAACTGGTGCCCGGAGTAGGCCTGGGCGACCGGCCGGGCGCCCTCGGGGACCGCGGTGCCGACGAGCAGGCGCAGCCCCTCGGGGGTGCGCAGTGCGGTGGGGTCCAGCCCGAGCTCGGCGGCCAGCGGCTCGTTGAGCGCCAGCAGCCGGGGCTCGGGCGCCTCCTCCGCCTGCCAGGCCAGCGCCATCTCGGGCAGGGCGCGCGCGAAGCGGTCGTCGAGGGACACCGCGGACTGCGGGGCGATGGTCACCCCGTCCAGGCTACGAGGATCCGGGCCACCGGGCTCGTCAGCTCAGGCCCTCCATGGCCTCGGCCCGGAACTGGGCGAGGAACTGGTCGCGGGTGATGCCCCGCCGCTCCGCCTCCCGCTCGCAGAGCATGGCGATGACCAGCGACGACTGGCGGACGACGTCGGCGCGGGTGTCCTGGTCCATGGCGCCCAGCACCTTCGTCCAGGCAGCCCAGTCGCCGTCGCCGGCCGCTTCGGCCATCTCCAGGACGAGGCCGAACCGACGCAGCGACTCCAGGTTGGCCATCAGGTTCCTCTCCGATCGGAGCCACCCGCCGTGGCCGCCGGGCATCGACGGTAGTCGGATGCTCCTCGCTGATCCCGCGGGACCGATCCACTCCTCCAACGTCACCGGATCCGCCACACTCGCTCCCCTACGACCGGGAGGCCACCGATGACCGGGAACGACAACTACATCGCGGAGCTGCACTTCGGCGCACCGAAGATCGACGAGGAGGCCTTCGTCGCTCCCACGGCCGTGGTCGTCGGCGCCGTGACCCTGGGATCGAGGACGAGCATCTGGTACGGCGCCGTCGTCCGCGCCGACGAAGAGGTGATCGTCATCGGGCCGGACTCCAACGTCCAGGACGGGTGCACCCTGCACTCCGACCCGGGTTTCCCGCTGATGGTCGGCCGGGGTGTCACCGTCGGGCACCGGGTCGTGCTGCACGGGGCGCGGGTCGACGACGACGTGCTCGTGGGCATGGGCAGCATCGTGATGAACGGCGCGCACATCGGCACCGGCTCGATCGTCGCCGCCGGTTCGGTGGTCACCCAGAACACCGACGTCCCGCCCGGGTCCGTGGTGGCGGGCGTCCCCGCCAAGGTGGTCCGGCAGGCCACGGACGACGACCTCGCCCACATCCGGAGCAACGCCGAGAGCTACACCGTGCGGCTGCCGGCCGCGCGCAAGGTCCGCCCGGTCGTCCGGCAGCCGCTGCCGCGGGGCGGCGGCTTCTTCGACGACGGCATGCCCTGAGTCGGGACTAGCGGGGACGCTGGAAGTTTTTGCCGAGCACACGCGACGTTTGCGCTGGTGGCGCCGTCGTCACCACTCGGCCGCGCGTGCTGGGTCGTCAACGGATGATGTGCACATGCCATCAGCCGGAGCTCCCCGTCGGCCGCGAGTCGTGCATGGCGATGACCTGCTCTACGACTTCTTTCAGCACGTCATCAGCCAGGAGAACGAGGCCTTCGCTGCCGTGCCCCAGCTCTTGCTCGAGACGATGGGAATCTGGTTGCCGCTCGACGTGTACGAGCGATGGCCAGTGCTTCTTCCCTACGCCGTGAGAGACCCTGATTGCCGCCCTCGGCCATCCATCGGCCGACCGGACACCTGGGGGAGTCCAGACAGTCACGGCTTCTTGCGTGATGACAACTCGCTCATCAAGGGTCTGCCGCGAGCGCTTGCGGTGACCGGTCCTCGCACCCGGAGGCTCGCAGGGGCGCGCATGGGCACTGAGTTCGTTGCGGCTCACGTGTGGCGCACTGTCCACGGGACGGACACGCTGGCCAGCCGCATCCCGACGTTGAATTCCTTCGTTCCGAACCTGGTGTGGCTCCCCGGACAGATTGCCAAGCTCACCGATCGCGAGGGAGGCGTTGTTCAGCAGACCCTTCAGGCGTTGGCATGGGTCGTCTATCGGGACGCGCCCGTCAGCCCCCATCTCAAGGAACTCGTAGAAGGCTGTTGGGCGCAGCTTCCTCAGTCACCTCGACGAATCGAGCCGGTTGACTCGGGGAACCTCAACTGGTTCGTGTCCAGCCCGCAGTTCTTCCAGGTCCGGGAGCGGAGGCTCGCCGCGGTCATAGACGCGCTCGTCCGAGTTCGCGACGGGTTACCGCTGCAGGAGAAAGTCGTGACAACCCGCTACACCGAGGGTCTACCTGGCGTGTCCGCTGAAGCGGTGGAGGCGTTGCTCGAGACGCTGGCGACGTACGAGCCTTCCCCCCGACCATGACCGTGAGTGCGTGCCGCGGGAAACATTGGTCGGCACGACGCATTGACGTCAATTCTTCTTCCGGCGACCGATCTTCGCCCCGAGGAAGGTGATCGGGTCGAACCTCCGGTCCACCACCCGCTCCTTCAGCGGGATGATGCCGTTGTCGGTGAGGTGGATGCCCTCCGGGCACACCTCGCTGCAGCACTTGGTGATGTTGCAGTAGCCGAGCCCGAACTCGTCCTGCGCGGCGTCCCGCCGGTCGGTGGTGTCCAGCGGGTGCATGTCCAGCTCGGCGAGCCGGATGAGGAAGCGCGGGCCCGAGAAGGCGGCCTTGTTGCCCTCGTGGTCGCGGATGACGTGGCAGGTGTCCTGGCAGAGCCAGCACTCGATGCACTTGCGGAACTCCTGGGAGCGCTCGACGTCCACCTGCTGCATCCGGTGGTTGCCGTCGGCGTCGCGCGCCTGCGGCGCGAAGGCCGGGATCCGCGCCGCCTGCTCGTAGTTGAAGGAGACGTCGGTGACCAGGTCGCGGATGACCGGGAAGGTCCGCAGCGGGGTCACGGTCACGGTCTCGGCCTCGCCGAACGTGCTCATCCGCGTCATGCACATCAGCCGCGGCCGGCCGTTGATCTCCGCGCTGCACGACCCGCACTTGCCCGCCTTGCAGTTCCAGCGCACGGCGAGGTCGCCGGCCTGGGTGGCCTGCAGCCGGTGGACGACGTCGAGGACGACCTCGCCCTCGTTCACCTCCACCGTGTAGGTCTGCAGGTCGCCACCGGAGGCGTCGCCGCGCCACACCCGGAACGTCGCGTCGTACGTCATGACGACTCCTCGAAGATCTCGGCGAGCTCGGCCGGCATGACCGGGAGCGGTTGACGGGTCAGCGCCACCGACCCGTCGGCGGCCAGGGAGCAGACCAGGTTGGTCCGCGCCCATCCGGCGTCGGTCGCGGGGAAGTCGTCGCGGGTGTGCCCGCCGCGGCTCTCCTGCCGCTCCAGCGCGGCGCGGGCGATGCACTCGCCGACGACGAGCATGTGCGGCAGGTCCAGCGCCAGGTGCCAGCCCGGGTTGTACTGCCGGTGGCCCTCCACCGACAGGTTCGCCACCCGCTCCCGGAGCGCGGCGATCCGCTCCAGCGCCTGTTCCATCTCCGTCGCGGTGCGGATGATGCCGACCAGGTCGTGCATCGTCTGCTGCAGGTCGTGCTGGACGGTGTAGGGGTTCTCGCCGCCCTCGCGGTCGAAGGGCGCGAGCGCCGCGCGCGCGGCCTCGGCCAGGTCGTCGTCGG
>JBEPZM010000080.1:0-11893 GCA_041640835.1 Blastococcus sp. | reverse complement strand
AGCTCGATCTCCTCGCCCGGCCCGGTGAGGAAGGCGAGCAGGTCGTCGCGGATCCGCTCGCGGCTGCGCCACGCCTTGTCGGCGGGCGGCGGGAGCTGGTCGAGCACGTTGCGGCGCACCCACGGGATGGCCTTGCGCTCGTCGAACTGGGTGCTGACGGCGTAGAACTCCCGCCCGGTCTCGTCGACGACGCCGATGGAGACGAGGTCGATGGTCGTGCCGTCCTCGATGAACTCGGTGTCGTAGAAGAAGCGGCGCACGGTGGCCACGGTAAGGCCCGTCGCCTACTCGCTCGCTGCCAGAAGGGCTGGGCCCTGCGGCTCGACCGCCTTCGAGACGGACTGCTCGAGGAGCGCGTGCACGATCATGCGTTCCTTCGCCGAGAACTCCGGGTGGCAGGTGGTCAGGGTGAGGTAGGCCTCGGTGGGCTCCGCCGCCGGGTCACCGGGGACCGGCAGGAGCACGGCCGAGTCCGACGGCGGGACGATCTCGTTGCTGGTGACCACGTAGGTGAACCACATGTCCACCGTCTCCACCAGCACGCTGTCCCCGGGCCGCAGGTCGTCCAGGTCGTTGAACGGCGCGCCGTTCCCGTTGCGGTGACCGGCCACTGCGAAGTTGCCGACCTCGCCGGGCATCGCGGTGCCCGCGTAGTGCCCAGGCCCCGCCTCCAGCTCCGCCAGGTCTGCGCCCTCCACCACGGCGCGGGACCAGTTCGGGCCCAGCGCGGGGATGTGCAGGAAGGCGAAGCCCTCACCGAAGTCGGGTTGCTCCCGCCCGGCGACGGAGGGCTGGTCCCAGTCGTCGCGGAGGTCGTCCGCGACCTGCTCCTGCTGCCGGTCCGAGAAGTAGTCGGTGACGTAGGTCTGGTAGCCCACGAAGAGGAGGACCACCACGCCGGCCGTGAGGCCGAGCTGCAACAGACCGTTGATCAGCGTGCGCATGGTGATCCTCCTCCCGTGTCAGTGCGGGTGGATCAGGCGTCGGCACCCTTGCGGCGACGGTTGGCGACCAGGCCCGCAGCCGAGCCGACCGCGACCAGACCACCGAGAGCGGCGAGGCCCATCACGTCGGCCCCGGTGTCGGCCAGCGGACCACCGGTCGTGTTCTGCGCCGGGGTGACCGTGACCGTCTCGGTGTCCGTGCTCGACAGGCCTGCGGGGTCGGTGACCGTCAGAACGACCGAGTAGGTACCGGCACCCTTGGGGAAGGTGTGCATGAACTCGGACGCCGTGCTCACGACCGTGCCGTTGACCGACCAGGAGTAGGTGCGCTCGTCACCGTCGGGGTCGGTCGACTGCGTGCCCGACAGCCAGTAGGTGCGGTAGTCGGAGTCGGAGCCGTTGTCGATCGTCGCGACCGCGACCGGAGCGCGGTTGGCCAGGTCGAACTCGAAGATGTTGCAGCCGAAGGTGATCGACCGGATGACCGCGTCACCGGAGGGGCCGCGGCCCAGCGAGTAGCCGAAGCCGAGGATCTGGGCGTCCGGGTTGGCGTCGCTGTACTCCTGGATGGTGCCCAGGTGGGCGTAGCCGAGGCCGGGCTCCACGCCCTTGACCGCGGCGCTGTTGTTCCACCACTCCCCGCCGTAGAGCCCGTTCTCCTTCACCAGGGTCACGTAGCCGGGGGTGGCGGCGTTGCCGTCGAGGTCGACCAGCAGGTTGTAGCCCGGGCCCAGGCCGGAGGCGGTGTCGTACGCGTAGCCGTAGTTGGACTCGGCGGTCTGGTCGGCCAGCGGGACGCGGGCGACCGGGTAGACCCGGTTGGCCTTCTGGTCCGCGGCAGTGGTCCTGACGTGCAGACCGTCGTCCACGATCTCCGAGACGCCGCCCATCAGCGAGCCGTCGATGGAGAACTTCTGCGGGAAGGTGTTCTCGTCCAGCGTGGTCGTGCCACAGCCGGAGGCCGAGGCCATGCCGGGGGCGATCGTGGCGAGGGCGGCGAACGTGCCGGCGGCCAGGGCCCCGGTGAGCAGGGACGCAGTCGTGCGCTTCATGGAGGTGTCGCTTCCGTGAGGAGGGCGCTCCCAGCCGGCGCGTTCGGCGCCGAGCGGGCAGCCACCTGGGCGCACTCGAGCGACGACGCGACCGAAGCCGCTCCCCCGTCTGTGGTGTTCCCCCGTGGACTACGAGGAGGCAGGTGCAGGTCGCCTCCGTCGAGCAAGGGGAGCGTCAACTACGCGCAGTCACCACCAGAAGGGCATTCACCCGTTGGATGAGCCGGTTCACCCGGATCTCACCCTCCATCACTACCCTGTGTGATCGGGCACGGCTCAGGCCGTGAGCTGATCCGCGTCGTGCGGCGGGCCGGGCTCCTGCCAGCTGTCGCGCACGGCCACGGCCTCCACCTCGACGAGCTGGTCGGGGTAGCCGAGCACGGTCACCCCGACCAGGGTGCTGGGGGCCTCGTGCTCGCCGAACGCCTCGCGGACGACCTGCCAGGCGGCGAGCAGGTCCGCGCGGTCGGACGTCGCCACGTAGACAGTCGTCTTCAGCACGTCGCCGAGGCCGGCGCCGGCCGCCTCCAGCGCCGTCGTCAGGTTGGCCATCACCTGCTGCGCCTGACCGGCGACGTCGCCGACGGCCACGGTCGCACCGTCGGCGTCCAGCGGGCAGGCGCCGGCGGTGAACACCATGCGGCCGGGGTCGGTGACGGCGGCGTACGCGTACGGGACGGTCGCGCTCAGCGTCGGCGGGCGGACGAGCTCGATGCCTGTGGTCACCGGGCGATCATCCCCGCCACGGGAGCCGGTCGCCGCCCGGGAGCGATAGGTTCGCGGGCATGCCGGTTCTGGCCATCGACGCAGGTACCACCGGGGTGACGGCGCTGGTCGTCGGCGAGGACGGCGACGTCCTGTCCCGCGGCTACCGCGAGTTCGCGCAGCTGTTCCCCCGTCCCGGCTGGGTGGAGCACGAGCCCGACGACATCTGGACGGCGACTGTCGCGGCCTGCCGGGAGGCGCTCGCCGGGACCGACGACCAGCCCACCTGCATCGGGATCACCGACCAGCGGGAGACCGCCGTCCTCTGGGACCGGCGCACGCTGCACTCCCCCCGCCCGGCCATCGTCTGGCAGGACCGCCGCACCACCGGCATCTGCGACCGGCTGCGCGAGGACGAGGCGCGCGTCTCGCAGCTGACGGGGCTGCGGCTGGACCCGTACTTCACCGGCACGAAGTTCGCCTGGCTGGCCGAGCACGAGCCGCGGACGTGGTCCGGGGTGCGCGACGGCGCGCTGGCGCTCGGCACCGTCGACTCCTACCTGATCGCCCGTCTCACCGGCGGCGCGCTGCACGTGACCGATCCGAGCAACGCCAGCCGCACCCTGCTGTTCGACCTGGAGAAGGGCGCCTGGTCCGACGAGCTGTGCGACCTGTTCGACGTCCCCCGGTCGGCGCTGCCGGAGCTGGTCCCGAACTCCGGCGTGGTCGGCACCACCGACCCCGACGCCTTCCTCGGCCTCTCGCTGCCGATCGCCGGCATCGCCGGTGACCAGCAGGCCGCGCTGTTCGGCCAGGCGTGCTTCTCCCCCGGCATGAGCAAGTGCACCTACGGCACCGGCTCGTTCGTGCTCACCAACACCGGGACGACGGCGGTGCGCTCCGACGCCGGGCTGCTGACGACCGTGGCCTGGGACCTCGGCGACGGGCTGGTCTACGCGCTCGAGGGCGCCATCTTCGTGACCGGCGCCGCCGTGCAGTGGCTGCGCGACGGGCTGGGGCTGATCGACTCCGCCGCCGAGATCGAGGGGCTGGCGCGCACCGTGCCCGACTCCGGCGACGTCGTCTTCGTGCCGGCCCTCACCGGCATGGGCGCCCCGCACTGGGATCCGCACGCCCGGGGCGCGATCCTCGGCCTCACCCGCGGCACGACCCGGGCGCACATCGCCCGGGCCACCCTGGAGGCGCTGGCCTTCGAGGTGCGCGACGTCGTCGACGTGATGGTCGACGAGGCCGGCCTGTCGGTCCCCGAGCTCTCCGCCGACGGCGGCGCGAGCGCCAACGACCTGCTGCTCCAGCTGCAGGCCGACCAGCTCGGCGTCCCCGTGCGCCGGCCGGTGGTCACCGAGACGACGGCGCTGGGCGCGGCGTTCCTGGCCGGCCTCGGCACCGGTGTGTGGGGCTCGACCGACGAGCTGGCGCAGACCTGGGCCCTCGACCGCCGCTTCGACCCCGAGCCCGGACGCCGGGACGACGGCCGGCACGACCGCTGGAAGGACGCCGTCGGCCGCGCCGGCCACTGGACGAGCTGAGGGTCAGGCGGCGCCCTTCGCGCGGTCGCCGACGGAGTTGGCGCCGAACTCCCGCCCGTCCAGCGCGGCGATGTCGCGCTCGAGCTGCGGCACCTGGGTGGCCGCCGCCCGCAGAACGAGCTTCTCCGCGATCGCGCCGGTCACCACCTGCCGCAGCGCCGCCACCGTGCCGACCGAGCGGGGCACGAACACCCGGCGGCGACGGGTCTCGAGGTTGTCCACCAGCGCCTCGGCGCACGCGTCGACCGAGGTGAAGGCGCCCAGCGGGCCGGGCAGCTGCGAGCGGACGGCCTTGAAGGTGGGCAGCGCGGCCTCGGTGTCGCGGACCATGTCGGTGTCGATCCAGGTCGGGTGGGCGCTGGCCACTGTCACCCCGCGGTGCGCCACCTCCAGCCGCAGCACGTCCCCGAACCGCTCGACCCCGGCCTTGGACGCGCAGTAGGCGCTCATCCCGGGCAGCACGGTGAAGGCGCCCGCGGAGCTGATCAGCAGCACGTGGCCCTTCCGCTTCGCGATCTCGGGCAGCGCGGCGTGCGCGGTGAGCATGGTGCCGATCAGGTTGACCTCGATGGTCCGCGCCAGCGCGTGCGCCGACGACGTCATCACCGTGGTCAGCGGCGCGATGCCGGCGTTGGCGACGACGACGTCCAGCCCCCCGAAGGTGTCGACGCTGCGCTGGACGGCGGCCTTCAGCGCCTCCGGGTCGGTGACGTCGGCCTCGACCCAGAGGTGCTCGGGGCCGAGCTCGTCGGCGACCCGCGCCAGCTCGTCGGGCTCCAGGCCGACCAGCGCCACGCGGGCGCCGCGGGCGGCGGCCTTGCGGGCCAGCGCCGCGCCGATGCCCCGTGCCGCGCCGGTGATCAGCACCGACTTGCCGGTCAGGGACGTGCGAGACGTGCGGAAGGCCATCGTCGGCTCCTCGGTTCCGGGCGCTCTCGAATTGAGCACTGCTCGCGAGCCGTTGTAGCTTGTTGAGCGTTGCTCAGCAAGCCGGGAGTTGCGACGCAGGACGACGAGGAGCCGATCGGTGACCAGCACGCTCGAGAACCAGCCCACCCCCGCGGCGGACCCGTCGGGCGCCGTCCGCGAGGTCGGTGTGGCGATCATCGGCTCCGGCTTCGCCGGCCTCTGCATGGCGATCGCGCTCAAGCGCCGGGGTGACACCGACTTCGTCCTCCTGGAGCGGGCCCACGACGTCGGCGGCACCTGGCGGGACAACACCTATCCGGGTGCGGCCTGCGACGTGCAGTCCAACCTCTACTCGTTCTCGTTCGCCCTGAATCCCGACTGGGGCCGCTCCTACTCCGAGCAGCCGGAGATCCAGGCCTACCTGCAGCGGGTCGCGAAGGAGTTCGACGTCCGCCGGCACTGCGTGTTCGGCGCCGAGGTCACCGACGCGCGGTGGGACGACGCCGCACGCCGCTGGCTGGTCACCACCACCGCCGGCGAGTTCCGGGCCCGCGTCCTGGTGTCGGCGGCCGGCGCGCTGGCCGATCCCACCTATCCGGACATCCGGGGCCTGGACACCTTCGCCGGCACGGTCATGCACTCCGCCCGATGGGACGCCGACCACGACCTCGCCGGTGAGAAGGTCGCCGTCATCGGCACCGGCGCCTCGGCGATCCAGGTCGTGCCCGCTATCCAGCCGCTGGTCGACAGCATCGCGGTCTACCAGCGCACGCCCGCGTGGGTCGTGCCGCGCACCGACCACCCGGTGAAGCCGCTGATGCGCCGGCTGTACCGGTCGGTCCCCGGCGCGCAGAAGGCGATCCGCGGCGGCCTCTACCTGTTCCGCGAGTTCCTGGTCATCGGACTGGCGAAGAACCGCCGGTTCCTGCGGCCGGTCGGGAAGCTGGCCAAGGCGCACCTCGAGCGCCAGGTCCGCGATCCGAAGCTGCGGAAGGCGCTCACGCCGGACTACACCATCGGCTGCAAGCGCATCCTGATCAGCAACGACTACTTCCCCGCGGTCGCCGCCCCCAACGCCGAGCTGGTCACCGCCGGCATCGCCGAGGTGCGCCCGCACTCGATCGTGAGCACCGACGGCGTCGAGCGGCCGACCGACACGATCGTCCTGGCCACGGGCTTCCACGTGACCGACCTGCCGATCGCGACGAAGATCCGCGGGCGCGACGGCCGCAGCCTGGCCGAGGTGTGGTCCGCCGGCATGGTCAGCAACCGCAGCGCCACCGTCGCCGGCTTCCCGAACATGTTCCTGCTGGTCGGGCCGAACGTGGGCGTCGGCCACACGTCGATGGTCTACATGATCGAGTCCCAGGTGAACTACGTCGACGACGCCCTGCGGACGATGGACGCCGAGGCCCTGGAGGTCCTGGAGACCACGCGCGAGGCCCAGGAGGCCTACCGGGCCCTCATCGCCGAGAAGTCGAAGGGCACCGTGTGGCTGGGCGGCGGCTGCGCCAGCTGGTACCTGGACGAGCACGGCCACAACACCACGCTGTGGCCGGACTTCACCTTCCGGTTCCGCAAGCTCACGAGGAAGCTGGACCGCGAGAACTACGTCGGCGTCCCGGCCGGCGCCCCGGCGAGCACCCCGGAGGTGGCGGCATGACCGCCGGAACCGTCCTCCGCCGCGTCGCCGCGGTCCGCACGGGCGACGGCGCGCTGATCCACGCCGTCGTCGACGGGTCCGACGACGCGCCCGCGACCCTGGTGCTGGCCCACGGCTGGACGCTGGCCCAGGCGTCGTGGGACGACGTCGCCGCCCTGCTCACCCCATCGGTGGCCGCGGGCGAGCTGCGGGTGATCCGCTACGACCAGCGCGGCCACGGCCGCTCGACGTGGGGGCGCTACGCCCGAGAAGTCGGCGAGCTCTCGATCGACCAGCTCGGCGCCGACCTCGGCGACCTGCTGGACCAGCTCGTCCCGACCGGCCCGGTCGTCCTCGGCGGGCACTCGATGGGCGGCATGACGATCATGTGCCTGGCCGCGGCCCGGCCGGAGCTGTTCGGCGACCGCGTCCGCGGCGTCGCCCTGGTCTCGACGTCCTCCGGCGACCTCGCGCCCGCGGGCGAGACGCTCGCCGAGCGGCTGCAGCTGAAGCTCGTACCCGGCGTGGTCACGGCCGCCATCGGCGGCGCGCGGGCCGTCGAGCGGATCCGGCAGCTGCTGCCGCCCACGAGCCCCCGCCACCGGAAGGTCGTCCGCGAGCTGCTCTACGGCGCCGACGCGACCGACGAGATGGTGATCGCGGGGGCCGAGATCATGCACGCCTCGACCGTCCGCTCCTTCGCGGCGTTCTACCCGGCCCTCGGCGCGCACGACAAGCGCGCCGAGCTGACGGCGCTGGCCGGTGTGCCGGTCGAGATCCTGGTCGGTGACAGCGACAAGCTGACGCCCCTGCGGCACAGTCGGACGATGGCCGAGGCGCTCCCGGACGCACAGCTGCACGTGGCGGAGCGGACCGGGCACATGCTCATCCAGGAGCGGCCGCGGCTGGTGGCCGACGCGATCGAGCGGCTGTTGGCCGCCGCGACCGCCGGCCGGGTCGCCGCCTGAGCCGCCCGCGATGACGGCGTCCCCGACGCCCCCGCCGTCCCGGTCCCGCCGCTCGGCCGGTGACCGCCGGGCGCAGCTGGTGCAGATCGGCCTGGAGCTCCTCCCGACCACGCCGATCCAGGAGCTGACCATCGACGCGGTGGCCCGCCGCGCCGGGATCAGCCGCAGCCTGCTGTTCCACTACTTCGCGACCAAGCGCGAGTACTACACGGCGGTCACCCGGGCGGCGGCCGACCTCATGTGGGCACACCTGCAGCCCCGCCCCGGCACCCCGCCCGAGGAGCAGGTCGCCGGCATGCTCGACCGCTACGTCGGCTGGGTGGAGACCTACCGCGAGAGCCACCTCGCGTTCGTCCGCGGTGCGGGCGGCGGCGACCCCTGGGTGGCCGACGTCTACGCCGAGACCCGGCAGCGGCTGGTCGAGGTCGCCCTCACGACGCTCGGCCTCCCCGACGACGCGCTGCGCCGGCAGCTGGTGCTGGCCTGGTTCGCGTTCGCCGAGGACCTCGTCGGCTCCTGGGCCGACCAGCCGACGATGAGCCGACCGGAGCTCCTCGCCCTGCTGCGGGACGTGTTGGACCGGCTGGTGCTGCGCGGGCGCTAGCCCGCCAGCGTGGTCGGCGCGCGGTCAGCGGCCTCGGCCGCCGGGGGCTGCAGGGTCGCGACGGCGTCCGCGGCGCTGCTCCCGGACGACATCGACTTCTTCACCGTCGCGCCGTAGACGTCGACGTACTCCTGGTCCGAGAGCGTCATGATCTCGTACATGATCTCGTCGGTGATCGAGCGCTCGACGAAGCGGTCACCGGCCAGGCCCTCGTAGCGGGAGAAGTCCAGCGGCGCCCCGAAGCGCACCCGCACCCGCATGATCTTCTTGCCGAACGGCAGCTTCAGGTGCGAGTAGCACATGGCCACCGGGACGACCGGCACACCGGTCTGCAGCGCCATCCGCGCGACGCCGATCTTGCCGCGGTAGAGCCGCCCGTCCGGGGAGCGCGTGCCCTCGGGGTAGATGCCCAGGATCTGGCCGTCCCGCAGGATGCGCAGCCCGGTCTGGATGGCGTCCTCGGCCGCCGAGGCGCTCGTGCGGTCGATCGGCACCTGGCCGGCGCCGGAGAAGAAGGCCCGCTGGAGGAACCCCTTCACGCCCGAGCCGGTGAAGTACTCGGCCTTGGCGAGGAAGGTGACCCGGCGCTTGATCGACAGCGGCATGAAGATCCAGTCGGCCGCCGACAGGTGGTTGCTCGCGATGATGGCCGCCCCACTGGTCGGGACGTGCTCGGTGCCCTCGGCGCGGGGACGGAACGCCACCCTCACCGCGGGGCCGATGCCGACGAACTTCAGGAACCAGTAGAACAACACGCCTCCCTCGGGGGACTGCCAGACTAGGGAGCCGGGGGGCCGTAGGACAATCGGCCGTCCACGTGCGAGGGATCACTCGCCCGCCCGTCGGCTCCGCCGCCGCACCGCAGGAGTAGCCCGTGCCCGGATCGACCACGCCGACGCCCGCGGTACTGCCGGGCGCCGAGCCCTTCGATCTGCCGGGATCGGGCCCCGAGGGGCGCACCGGCGTGCTCCTGGTGCACGGTTTCACCGGCACGCCGATGAGCATGCGGCCGTGGGGCGAGCACCTCGCTGCCGAGGGATTCACCGTGCGCTGCCCGCTGCTCCCCGGCCACGGCACCAGCTGGCAGGACTGCAACACCAGCACGCACGACCAGTGGACGACGGCGGTGGAGCGCGCCTTCGACGACCTGGCCGGCCGGTGCGACCGCGTGTTCGTCGCCGGTCTGTCCATGGGCGGCACGCTGGCCACCCGCCTGGCCGAGCAGCGCTCGGCCGACGTGGCGGGCCTCCTGCTGGTCAACCCGGCGCTGTTCACCGAGCGGCTGGACGCCCGGCTGCTGCCGCTGATCGCCCGGCTGACCGGCAGCTGGGCGCCGATCGCCAGCGACATCAAGAAGCCCGGCGTCACCGAGCTGGCCTATCCCAGGCTGCCGACGCGGGCGATGATGCAGCTGCGCCGGCTGTGGGCGCTCACCCGGGCAGACCTGAACCGGGTCACCGTGCCGGTCATCGTCTTCCACAGCATCGAGGACCACGTGGTGGAGCCGGCCAACAGCGAGCTGCTCCTGGCCTCGGTGTCCAGCTCCGACACCACCGAGGTCGTGCTCGGCGACAGCTACCACGTCGCCACCCTGGACAACGACGCCCCGCAGATCTTCGAGCGGTCGGTCGCGTGGATCCGGGAGCGCACGCCGGCCGTCGAGCCGCGGGCGACCGCATCGTGACCCGCGGCCGGCGGGACAACGGGCTGCAGGCGACGTCGTGGAGCCCGCTGCGCGACGTCGACCCCCGGGTGGGCGAGCACCTGCTCGACCTCCTCGAGGCCGCCGGCATCGCCGCCTACCTCGACCCGTCGGCAGACGTCGGCCCGTACACCCGCGAGGTCTCCCTGCCGAGCCCGCCCTCGGACCGGCTCTTCGTCGACCGCGGCCGGACGTCGGAGGCCCGCGCGCTCGTCGACGAGCACGCCGACGAGCACCCGCGCCGGTCCGCCGAACCCGCACCGGTGCGCGCCGACCTGGACGAGGACGCCGAGTGGTCGCGGATCGTGGCCGCCTTCGAGGCCGAGCACGGCGCGGCAGCGGCGACCGAGAAGCCCTCCGACGCGCCCCCGCCGACGCCGCACGAGGTGTCGGTGCTCGACCTGCCCGAGGAGCACTTCGAGCCGCCGCCGCCCCCGCCGGTACCGGTGCCCGCGCCGCACGCGCTGTACGCCGGTCTGCTGGTCCTGCTCGGGCTCGTGCTCATCGCCACCCCCGGCTCGCTGCGCCTGTCGGCGGACCTGGGGCTGGTGCTCGGCGTGGCCGCGATCGCCGGCGGTGCGGCGATGCTGGTCTCCCGGATGCGGGACCGCTCCGAGAACGACGGCGACGACGGCGCGGTCGTCTAGGCGGTCACGCGTCGCCCTCGGCGACGGCCCTCCTCACGAGATCTGCCGCGCCGACCAGGCCGGCCTGGGCGCCGAGTTCCGCTGCGACGACGCGCGGGCCGGGCCGGAAGCCCCGCCCCGGCAGCGCCCGCTCGAGCCGTGCCCGCGCCGGCCCGAGCACCATCTCGCCCAGCACGCTGACCCCGCCGCCGATGACGACGACCTCGGGGTCGAGGACCGCGGCGAGGTCGGCGATCCCCTGCCCGAGCCACACCCCGACCTCGGTGACCAGCTCCAGCGCCAGTGGATCGCCGTCGTGGGCGGCCCGGGCGACGTCCTCGCCGGTCAGCCGGGAGGCCTCGCCCTCGACCCGCTCCAGCAGCATCGCGGCGGCCGCCGGCGAGGTGCTCGCCACCTCGCGGGCCGTCTGTCCCAGCGCCGAGCCGCTGGCGTACTGCTCCCAGCAGCCGCGGTTGCCGCAGGCGCACAGCCGCCCGTCGGGGACCACGCGCATGTGGCCCCACTCCCCCGCGACCCCGTGCGAGCCGCGCCGGAGCCGGCCGTCCATGACGATGCCCCCGCCGATGCCCGTGCCCAGGGTGATCATCAGCGCCAGGTCGGCCCCGCGGGCGGCGCCGTAGCGGTACTCGGCCCAGGCGGCCGCGTCCGCGTCGTTGCCCACCCACAGCGGCCGCTGCAGGCGGGCGGAGAGGTCCTTGCGCAGCGACGAGTGCCGCCATGCCAGGTGCGGGCTGAACAGCACGGTGTCGCCGGTGCGGTCGAACCAGCCGGCGGCACCGATCCCGACGCCCACCAGGTCGCCGTCGTGGCCGGCGGCCAGTTCCTCGGCGACGGCGGCGATCGCGTCCTCGGTCTCGGAGACGGAGCTGCCGGGGGTCGCCCGCCGGGCGGTGGCGAGGATCGTGCCGTCGGGCGCGACGACGCCACCGGCGACCTTGGTGCCGCCGATGTCGATGCCCAGCGCCGCGAGGGAAGCGGGAGCCGGGGCGGTCATGCGATGTCGATCCGCTGGACCGTCTCCGGGCCGGGCTCGTCGTCCGGGCCGGCCTCGGCGGCCGTGGGAGTCGCGGGGGCCGTGGGTGTCGCGGGGGTCGGCGCACCGGGCCCGGCGGGCTCGCCGGCCAGGTCCCGCAGCACCGACGCCGTCGTGGCCAGCACGTCGGCCAGCGC
>JBEPZM010000079.1:0-12030 GCA_041640835.1 Blastococcus sp. | reverse complement strand
ACCGTCGCGGCGGTGGTCACCGCGCTCACCGAGCTGGCGACGACGTCCGGTGCGGGCTCGGCCGCCCGCCGCGACGCCGTCCTCACCGCGCTGCTCTCGGCCGCCACCGCCGAGGAGAAGCGGTTCCTCGGCAGCCTGCTCACCGGCGAGCTGCGCCAGGGCGCCCTGGAGGGGGTCGTGCTCGACGCCGTGGCGACGGCGGCCGACGTCCCGGCCGCGGCCGTGCGCCGCGCCTTCATGCTCTCCGGCCGGCTGCCGGGGACGGCCGCCGCCGCGCTGACCGACGGCGTGGCCGCGCTCGAGGCGGTGCGGCTGGAGGTCGGCCGCCCGGTGCGGCCGATGCTGGCCAGCCCCGGCTCGTCGCTGGACGCGGCGATGACCGACCTCGGCGAGGACGTCACGGTGGAGTTCAAGCTCGACGGCGCCCGCATCCAGGTGCACCGCGACGGCGACGAGGTCCGCGTCTGGACCCGCACGCTGCGCGAGATCACCGACGGCGTCCCGGAGCTCGTGGCGCTGGTCCGCTCCCTCCCCTGCCGCAGCGCCGTGCTCGACGGCGAGACGCTCGCCCTGGACGACGACGGGCGGCCACGCGCGTTCCAGGACACGATGAGCCGCTTCGGCAGCGGGGAGGCCGTGGCCGAGGGCGTGCTGCTCAGTCCGTTCTTCTTCGACCTGCTGCACCTCGACGGCCGCGACCTGCTCGACGAGCCGCTGGCCGTGCGGCTCGACGCGCTGGCCGGGCTGCTCGCCGACGAGGCGCACGCACCCCTGCGCATGCCCGGCGTCCGCCGGCCCGATCCCGAGCAGGCGGCGCAGGTTCTCGACGACGCGCTGGCGGGCGGCCACGAGGGCGTCGTCGTCAAGGCCCTGGACGCGACCTACGCCGCGGGACGGCGCGGCAAGGCGTGGCAGAAGGTGAAGCCGGTGCACACCCTCGACCTCGTCGTCCTCGGCGCGGAGTGGGGCTACGGCCGGCGCACCGGCTCGCTGTCGAACATCCACCTCGGTGCGCGCGACCCCGACGGCGGCGAGCCGGTCATGGTCGGCAAGACGTTCAAGGGGATGACCGACGAGCTGCTGGCCTGGCAGACCCGCACCTTCCCGGACCTGGCACGGGAGGAGCCCGCGTGGGGCGTGCTGCTGCGCCCGGACCTGGTGGTGGAGATCGCCGTGGACGGCGCCCAGCGCAGCACCCGGTACCCCGGCGGCGTCGCACTGCGGTTCGCCCGGGTGCTGCGCTACCGCCCCGACAAGACGCCGGCCGAGGCGGACACCCTCGACGCCGTGCGCGCGCTGCTCGCGCCCTGAACCGGACGCGGCGCGCCGGGCCGGCGCGTGTCTTGCGGATCCGCCCGGTTCCGAGGACAGTCCGCCACAGGCCCTCCCCGCTGGTCATCCGCCGAAAGGCTCCAGCGCCGGTCGAGTTCCACCGGTCAGCGCGCTGGCCGGCTCCCTGCACAGCGGGTCCGCCACCGGACGACGGCGACGCGCGGTGCAACCACGCTGCCGCCCCGCGAGGGGCCGTCGCTTCTTCCCGCAAGGAGCACCCCCATGGACTTCGTGGCCATCCTCGAACGACGTCCCCTGCACAAGTTCGTCTGCATCCCGATGATCGACACGGGAGCCGCCCTCCCCGAACGCGAGGATCCGCAGGCGTTCGCCACCGCGCTGGTCGCCAGGACGCTCGACGTGCCGGTCGCCGAGGTGCAGGTGTCGCTGCACCAGGCCCTGGTGGGCCAGACCCTCGTGACGACCCCGACCAGGGACGTCGAGGTTCTCCACGACGACGGATCCTGGCGGCCCGCGCAGCAGTCGGGCTGGCTGAAGCAGTGGCACGGCGCGTGGGGGCCGCTGGTGGCCTACACGGCCGACGGCATCGCCTGGACACGGGCGGTGCACAGCTCCCGGATGCGCCGCCCGGCGACCGGCGCGCCTGCCCTCCCGACGCAGCGACGGCGGCCCGCGCCCGACCCCCAGCCCACCCCCTGACGGGAGCTACCGCGGCAGGGCCTCGGCCGGCGCCGCCGGGTCCGCGCTGCAGCGGATGAACCACTCGGTGGAGAGCAGGGCCGCCCGCGCCTCCGGAGCGGCGGCGGCGACCAGTCCCGGCACCGCCCCGCGCTCCACCTCGCTGCGGTGCGCCAGGATCGCGGCGATCTTCCGGTCCAGCCAGGGTGTGACGTCGAGGCGCTCGCCGATCTGCTCGTCCGGTACGCCGTGCACGGCCCGCCGGGCGCCGACCACGTCCCGCAGGCCCGCGACGACGGATTGTGGGTGGGTGGCCAGGTACAGCGCACGCGGCGTCCAGGGCGCGCCCGCGTCCGGATAGAGCTCGAGGCCGGCCGCCTGGGCGGCGAGCAGGGTGACCCGGTAGGTGTGCACGTGGTCGGGATGACCGGTCATCCCGCCGTAGGCGTCGTGGGTGACCACCACGTCGGGCCGGAACTCCCGGATCTGCTCCACGAGCGCCCGGACCACCTCTTCGAGGGGCGCGTCGACCAGCCGGGGGCGCCCCGGCGCGGATTCGGGGACCTGGGCGTCGGCGTAGCCCAGCATGCGCGGCGGTTCTTCGACGCCGAGCAGCCGGACCGCCTCGGCCAGCTCGGGGGCCCGCACCGAACCCTCCGACCAGGTGGCCGAGACCACCGCCGTCCGGGCGCCGGCAGCGGCGGACCGCGCCAGGAGGCCGCCGGCGGAGATCGACTCGTCGTCGGGGTGCGCGAAGACGGCGAGCACGCTCGGTTCGGCCACGGGGGCCACCTCCAGGGGGCGGGGACGACGCTAGGGCGGCGCGAGTCTGGCACGGCGGCGCAGGCGCCGCGGACGGCCGCCGGCGATCATTTAGAGCGCGTGCTCTAGTATGACGTCGTGCCCCGTCCCCAGCTGCATGCGCCCGAGGCGGTCCTCGATGCCGTGGAGGAGCTGCTCGCCGAAGGTGGGCGGGCCGCGCTGACCATCCGCGCCCTGGCCGCGCGGGCAGGCGCGTCGAACGGCAGCATCTACCACTCCTTCGGCTCGCTCGACGCGGTGATCGGTCGCGCCTGGCTGCGCCGGGCCGAGCAGTTCCTCGCTCTCCAGCGGGCGGCCGTCGACGCAGCCCTGCTCCGCGACGACCCCCGGGGGGCGGTGCAGGCGGCGGCCGACGCGACCGCCCAGCTGGCCGAGCAGGATCTGCGCGCGGCGCACCTGCTCGTCGTCCTCTCGCGCGACGAGGTCCTCACCGACGCGCTGCCCACCGAGGTCGCCGACCGGCTGCGCGCCCTGGATGCCGCACTGCTCGACACGCTCCGCACGCTCGCCCGGGCCGTCTTCGGCCGGGCCGGCGCCGCTCCGGTCGACGTCATCACCGCCTGCGTCGTCCGCCTGCCGGCGGCGCTCCTCTTCCCCGACGTCCGCGCCGGGCGGGTGCGGCAGGGAAGCCGCGATCAGCTCGCGGCCGCCGTCGCCGCCGTGCTCGCCTGCGGCCTGCCGGCCTGACCTCGTCCGCACCCGTCTCCGATCCAGAGGATCCACCATGCCCACGCTCGACCGCATCGACGACGTCTTCGTGCTCGACCTCGGGGACACCGAGAACCGCTTCCACCCGGACTGGCTGGCGTCGGTGGACGCCGCCCTCGACACCGTGGAACAGGCCGAGGGCGGCCGCGCGCTGGTCACCACGGCCACGGGCAAGTTCTTCTCGAACGGCCTGGACCTGGACTGGCTGCTCGCCCACGCCGACCAGCACGAGGACTACGTCGCCCGGGTCCACGCGCTGTTCGCGCGGGTGCTGGGCCTGCCGGTCGTCACCGTCGCGGCACTGCAGGGCCACACGTTCGCCGCCGGCGCCATGCTCTCCCTGGCCCACGACTTCCGCGTCATGCGCGCCGACCGCGGGTACTGGTGCCTGCCCGAGGTAGACATCCAGATCCCCTTCACCCCGGGGATGTCGGCGCTGATCCAGGCCCGGCTCGCGCCGCAGACCGCGCACGTCGCGATGACCACCGGGCAGCGTTACGGAGGCGCCGCCGCCCTCGCTGCCGGCATCGTCGACGAGGCGGTGGACGAGGACGCCGTCCGGTCGACGGCGGTGCGCATCGCCGCGGCGAACGCCGGCAAGGCCGGGGACACCCTCGCCACCGTCAAGGCCCGCATGTACGCGCCGGCCCTCCGGATCCTGCGGGACCGGACCGCACCACGCGGCTGAGCCGCCTTCCCGACGACCGCCCACCCGAGGAGTTCCGCCATGCCCCCTGCCGACCCCACCACCATGACCGGCCTCGAGCTGATGCGCTGGGTCCAGACCGAACGTCCCGTCGACGTGCCCTCGATCGGCCGGCTGCTGGGCATGCACTTCGAGGAGGTGGAGCACGGGCGCGTCGTCATCTCCCTCGACACCAAGCCCGACTTCGCCAACCCGCTGGGCAGCACCCACGGCGGCATCGCCGCGACGCTGCTCGACTCGGTGATGGGCTGCGCGGTGCACACCACCCTGGGCGCCGGAGTCGGGTACACGACGCTCGAGCTGAAGGTGAACTACATCCGCACGGTGCCCGTCGACGGCCGGAGGCT
The DNA here is from genome assembly GCA_041640835.1 of Blastococcus sp. Lineage (GTDB taxonomy): Bacteria > Actinomycetota > Actinomycetes > Mycobacteriales > Geodermatophilaceae > Blastococcus. The sequence goes on along the minus strand of JBEPZM010000079.1, from coordinate 7,476 downwards.
GACCGCCGAGGGACTCGTCGTCCACGTCGGCCGCCGCGTCGCCACCGCCGAGGGCAAGGTGCTCGACGAGCGCGGCAAGCTGGTGGCCCACGGCAGCACCACCTGCCTGATCCTCTAGCGCCGGAGCACGTCCCGGACGAACGCGACGACGTCGGCGAGGACCTCGTCCCGGTTGGTCTCGTTGAAGATCTCGTGCTGCGCGCCGGGGTACAGCCGCTCCACGTAGGTCGCGCCCCGCAGGTGCTCGATGCCGACGCGGCTGCCCTCGGCCGGCACGAGGCGGTCGGCCTCGCCGTGCGCCCACATCAGCGGCAGCGCGCCGAGCGACGGGCCGGCCTGCACCGCCTCCAGCGATCGCGCGATCGCCTCGACCGTCGGCCGCCGGAACGGGCCGTGCCAGACCAGCGGATCGGCCTCGTAGGCCTCCCCGACGGACGGGTCCCGGGACAGCGTCGTGCTGTCCAGCGGGGCGTCGGGCATCTCGTCCAGCTCCAGGAGCCGGGCGCCGCCCCACTGCCCGACGAGCGGACCGGACAGCACCACCGCGGCCAGCGAGTCGCCGTACCGCTGCGCGTAGCGGGCCGCGATCAGGCCACCCATGGAGTGGCCGATCAGCACCACGGGCAGGCCGGGGTGCTGGGCGCGCGCCTGCAGGTCGGCCAGGTGCAGGTCGTCGACGACCCGCTCGAAGTCGCCGACGACGACCCGGTCGCCGTCGCTCTGCCCGTGCCCGACGTGGTCGACCGCGTGCACCGTCGCCCCGGCCGCGACGAGCGCCGCCGCGAGGTGCTCGTAGCGGCCGCAGTGCTCGCCGTAGCCGTGCGCCAGCAGCACGACGTAGTGGGGCGCCGAGCCCTCCCACGTCCGGCCGGCCAGCCGTCCGGCGTGCCCGTCGAGGGTCCACTCCCGGGCCGCGGTCATGCCGACGCCGCCACGCGGGGCGCGACCTCGGTGCCGAGCAGTTCGATGCCGCGCAGCAGGTCGGCGTGCGCCAGCCGCGGGTTGGTCATCTGCAGGGAGATCCGGTCGACGCCGCCGAGCTGCCCGGCGATGCGGACCAGCTTCTCGGCCACCGTGTCGGGGTCGCCCATGAAGAAGGCACCGTTGGGCCCGCTGGTGGCGTCGAACTGCGCGCGGCTGGGCGGGGAGAAGCCGCGCTCGCGCGACACCTTCTCGAACATCTCGTGCCAGCCCGGGTAGATGGTGTCGGCGGCGGCCTGCGTGCTCTCGGCGACGAAGCCGAACACGTGCAGCCCGACCTGCAGCTTCTCCGGCGCGTGCCCGGCCTGCGCACCGGCCCGGCGGTAGAGGTCGATCAGGGGCCCGAACTGGCGCGGCTCGCCGCCGATGATCGCGACCATGAGCGGCAGCCCCAGCAGCCCGGCCCGGACGAAGGACTCCGGCGTCCCGCCGACGCCGACCCAGATCGGCAGCGGATCCTGCAGCGGCCGCGGGTAGATGCCCTGGCCGGTGAGCGGCGGGCGGTGCCGGCCCGACCAGGTGACGCGCTCGGAGTCGCGGATCTGCAGCAGCAGCTCGAGCTTCTCGGCGAACAGCTCGTCGTAGTCGGCCAGGCTCAGGCCGAACAGCGGGAACGCCTCGGTGAACGAGCCGCGGCCGACGACGAGGTCGATCCGGCCCTTGGAGATCAGGTCGAGGGTGGCGAACTGCTGGAAGACCCGGACCGGGTCAGCGGCGCTGAGCACCGCCACCGCACTGCCCAGGCGGATGCGCGACGTCCGCGCGGCGGCCGCGGCGAGGATCACCGGGGGCGCGGAGTCGTAGTACTCGGGGCGGTGGTGCTCGCCGATGCCGAAGGAGTACAGCCCGACGCGGTCGGCGAGCTCGATCTCCTCCAGCAGGTGCTCCATCCGCTCCTCCGGCCCGACCAGGTGGCCGGTCGCGGGGTCGGTCACCGCCGAGACGAAGCTGTCGACGCCGAGGTGCATGGACCGTCCCTCCGAAGGCTCGCCCGCGCCGGGCGCGGCGCGGGCGGGTCCAGTCAATCAGGGACCCCCGACGTCGGCCGATCGTCCGAGTCCGGGGCGGCCGGTCCGCGTGGCCGAGCGCCCGCGCGGGCAGTACTCCCACCATGGCGAGAGCGCTGCCGGGGACGGCCGGGCCGCGGGCCGGCCGTCGGGCGTCCGGGCACGGGCACGACGCGCACGCCCCGCACCGGATCCCCGTGCGGGGCTGGCTGCAGGTGCTGTCCCGGGCCGGGCGCCACGTCCTCGACGACCGGCTGATGGCGCTCGCCGCCGCCGTCTCGTTCTTCGCGATCCTCTCCATCGCGCCGCTGCTGGTGACCGCGCTGTCGGTCTACGGCGCCGTCAACACCCCGGACCAGGCGCTCGACCAGCTCTCCTCGGTGGCGGAGGTGCTGCCGCCGGAGCTGGAGCCACTGGTCGCCGAGCAGCTCACGACCATCACGACCGCGTCCACGCAGGTGCTCACCTGGCGGGGGCTCAGCGGGCTGGCGGCCGCGCTGATCACGGCGACGACCGCGGCCACCTACCTGATCGACGCGCTGACCCTCGCCTACTCCGAGACCGAGACCCGCGGCTTCCTCCGCAAGACCGGCCTCGCGGTCACGTTCGTCCTCGTCGGCGCGCTGGTCCTCGGCGGGGTGATCGCCGGCACCGGCACCCTGTCCCGGCAGCTCGACCGGCTGCCCGATGCCCTGCGGCCGCTCGCGCCGGTGCTGCTGTGGCTGGCACTGGCCGTCGCGCTCACCCTCGTGCTCGCCGTCCTCTACCGGTTCGCGCCGGACCGCCAGCGCGCCCGCTGGCGGTGGATCAGCGTCGGCGCGGGCTTCGCCACCGTCCTGTGGCTGGCCACGTCGGTGGGGCTGTTCGCCTACGTGCAGAGCCTCGGCTCCTACGAGACGACCTACGGCTCCCTCGGGGGCGTGGCGATCAGCATGTTCTGGCTGTGGCTCAGCGTCTTCCTGGTCATCGTCGGCGCCGCGGTGAACGCCGAGAGCGAGCGGCAGACCGCGCGGGACTCCACCGTCGGGCCCGAACGCCCGCCGGGCGAGCGGGGCGCCGTCGTCGCCGACAGCGTGCCGCCGCACCCCGGCGAGGAGCCCGGCTAGGCCTGACCCGCCGGCTGCTCCGCGCGCAGGTGCTCGTCGAGGAACCGCAGGATGCGCGCCCAGGCGTCCTCCGCGGAGGGCTGGTGGTAGTTCAGTCCGACCACCTTCTCCAGTGCGCTGAACGGGCCGAGGTTGTGCCGGTTGAGGAAGGAGTGCCCGGCGTCGGGGTACTCCTTGACGTCGTGCGGCACCCCGAGCCGGGTGAGGACGCCGTCCAGCTCGGCCGCCGCGCCGCGGAACATGCGGTCCCGCTTGCCGTAGCTCCCCACGATCGGGCACGCGCCCGCGAGCACCTCCTCGGCGTTCTTCGGGACGGCGCCGTAGTTCGCCGCGGAGGCGTCGAAGCCGCGGGTGGCCGCCAGCAGGGCGAAGCCGCCGCCCATGCAGAACCCCACGACGCCGACCCGGCCGGTCGTGTCCGGCCGCTCGACCAGCCAGCGGCGGGTCGCCTCGAGGTCGCCGAAGGCCGCGCCCTGCCCCTGCAGCATCGCCCGGAAGGTGGAGCGCAGGCAGCGCAGCGCCCCGCCGGCGGTGAAGAGGTCGGGCGCGACCGCCAGGTAGCCCGCGGCGGCGAGCCGGTCGGCCTGCTGGCGGGTGTCGTCGTTCAGCCCGAGCGCCTCGTGCACGACGACGACGGCCGGCCACGGCCCCTCCCCCGTCGGCGGCACCGCGAGGTAGGCCTTCAGCTCCGGGGTGCTCTCGGCGCCGGGGATCAGGATGTCGGGCACGGAACCTCCGGGAGGAAAGGGCTGGTCAGCTGCCGGGACGGAAGGGGTTCTTGCCCGCCCGGAACAGGGTCTCCTGCGTGAAGCTGGCGGCGAGCATGCCGCCGGCGGTGAAGATCGCACCGGTGTACCAGCCGCGTCCACCCGAGACCGTGCCCGGCTCCATGTCCATGAGCACCCACTCGTCCAGCGGCGCGTGCCGGTGGAACCAGACGGCGTGGTCCAGGGTCGGCCCCGGGCTCGCCTCGTCCTGCGGCATGTTCGCCAGCCCCGTGCCGATGTCGGAGAGGTAGGTCAGCACGCAGGCGTGCACGAGCTGGTCGTCGGGCAGCGGCACCGTCGTCCGCGCCCAGAACCGGGTCGGCAGCCGCCATCCGGGATCGGACTGGCCGGGCCGGCGGCTCTCCATCGTGAACAGCCGCGGCATGCCGTGGCTCCGCAGCGTCTCGGGCGCCTCCACCTCGGGCATCTCCTGCACGGGGATGTCCGGTCCCGCCCCACCGGCGTGGAAGGAGGCCGCCATGCTGAAGATGACCTCGCCGCCCTGCACCGCGACCACCCGCCGGGCGGAGAACGAGCCGCCGTCGCGGTCGCGCTCCACGCGGAAGATCGTCGGCCGGGCGGCGTCCCCGCTGCGCAGGAAGTAGCCGTGCAGCGAGTGCGGGAGCCGGCCCTCGCCCACGGTGAGCCCGGCGGCCAGCAGGGCCTGTGCGGCCACCTGCCCGCCGTACAGCGGGAACGGGTCGGCGAAGACCAGCGTGCTGCGGTAGAGATCCCGGTCGATCTCCTCCAGGTCGAGGACGTCGAGGACCGTCGGCTCGGACTCTGCGGGGGCGGCCCCGGGCTCGCGCTGCACTGGGTTCTCCTCGGTCGGGATCGGATCGCCGCCGCGACGATACGGACCCGGGGGTGCGACGCACGTCACCGGTTGACCAGCACACTGTCCGCCGACCCGTCCCGAACCACCCGGCGGCTCCGCCGGCGAGAGGCAGTCCTCCATGACAGGAACGATGCGCGCACAGCGGTTCTACAAGGCCACCGGCGAGTGGGCGGTGGAGGACGTCCCCATCCCCGAGCCCGGCCCGGGCCAGGTGCTGATCAAGGTCGAGTACTGCGGCATCTGCCACTCCGACCTGAGCCTGATCGACGGCGTCTTCGGCGGCATGGGCACCCCCGACGTCATCACCCAGGGGCACGAGGCCTCCGGCACGATCGCCGAGCTCGGCGAGGGCGTGACCGGCTGGTCGGTCGGCGACCGGGTGATCCCCGCCGCGGGGCGCCCGTGCGGCACGTGCGCCGCCTGCGTGCGCGGCGGGCAGTGCCTGAGCATCCAGCTCATGGCGTTCGCCTACGACGGCGCGTGGGCCGAGTACACGCTGGCCAGCGCGTTCGGGCTCACCCAGGTGCCCGACGGGGTGCCGATGGACCAGGCGGCGATCCTGGCCGACGCGGTGTCCACCCCCTTCGGTGCGGTCGTGCACACCGGGCAGGTCCGCATCGGCGAGGCCGTCGGGGTCTGGGGCGTGGGCGGCGTCGGCACGCACATCGTGCAGCTCGCCCGGCTGGTCGGCGCCAACCCGATCATCGCCCTCGACCTGGAGGAGGCCGTCCGCGAGCGGGCGCTGGAGATCGGGGCGGACTTCGCCTTCGACTCCCGCGACCCGGACCTCCAGGCGAAGATCGCCGAGGCGACGAAGGGCCGCATGCTCGACGTCGCCTTCGACGCCGTCGGCGTGAAGGCCACCTTCGAGCAGGGCATGGCGATGCTGGCCAACGGCGGCCGGGTCGTCGTCGTCGGGCTCAGTGGCGAGGAGGCCTCCGTCGGGACGACGCTCGGCTTCGGCCTCTCCCGCAAGCAGGCCCTCGGTCACCTCGGCTACCAGGGCACCGACATCGGCATCCTGGCCGAGCTGGTCGCCTCCGGCCGGTTGGACCTGTCCCGCTCGATCAGCGGCGTGGTCTCGCTGGAGGACGTCGGCGAGGGCATCCGCCGCCTCCAGGAGCGCGACGGCAACCCGATCCGGATCCTCGTCAAGCCCTGAACCAGGCGCGGATCGGCGGTGCGACGCAGGTCGCACCGCCGGTCCGTGGACAATGGGGGTGCCCGCGCGGGCCCGGAGAGCAGACAGCCCCGGGCATGAACCCGCCGCCCCCGCTGTTGCTCCGTGTGACGGTCCGCCTGCGATGGCGTCGACCCCACCCCCAGACGAGCCCTTTCGAAGGACACTGCTTGCCCGAGATCCAGCCCCGGACCGCCACGCCGTTGCCGACGGTCCGCCGCCGCGAACGCTCCGCCGGTCGCCAGAACGCCGCCCGCGACGCCGACCGCGCGGCCGCCCGCGAGGAGAAGCTGGCGCAGCAGAGCTGGGTGGAGGGCGCCGAGCCCGCGCTGCCCACCCGCACCACCCGGCCCGAGGACGTCGTCTTCCACCTCGGCCCCACCAACTCCGGCAAGACCTACGAGTCGCTGCAGGCACTGGCCAAGGCCGGCTCCGGCGTCTACGCCGCGCCCCTGCGCCAGCTGGCCCACGAGGCCTACGCCAAGCTCTCCGCCCTGCTGCCCGAGGGCTCGGTCGGGCTGTCGACCGGCGAGGAGGAGATCGACCCCTTCGCGCCGATCGTCTGCTGCACCGTCGAGAAGGCGCCGCCGCGCGGCGAGATGCTGGTCCTCGACGAGGCGCACTGGGTCACCGACCCCGACCGCGGCCACCACTGGGCGCGGCTGCTGCTCACCGGCGAGTACCGCACCATGCACCTGATCTCCGCCGCCGAGGCCTACCTGGTCCTCAAGCCGCTGGTCTCCGACGCCGAGCACGTGGAGGTCGTCAACCACAAGCGGCTGTCCAGGCTCGACGTGCTGCGCGCCCCGGTGCGCCCCGAGGCCGTCCGCCCCCAGACCCTCGTCGTCGCCTTCTCCCGCAAGACCGTGTACGCCGCGGCCGCCGAGCTCGACCAGCACCGGCCCGGCAAGGTCGGCGTCCTCTACGGCGCCCTGCCGCCGGCCACCCGCCGCGAGGTGATCGACAGGTTCACCGAGGGCGCGCTCGACGTCCTGGTCACCACCGACGTGATCGGGCACGGCATCAACGTGCCCGCCACCAGCGTGCTGTTCGCCGAGACGTCGAAGTTCGACGGCCAGGAGGTGCGGCCGCTGCGCACCTGGGAGGCCGCCCAGATCGCCGGCCGGGCCGGCCGCTACGGCCTCACCGGGCACGGGACCGTCGGCATCCTCATCGGGATCAGCGGGCTCAAGCCCGTGGGCGGCCTGGTCGCGAACGGCGCCGCCGTCGCCCGCGGCGACGAGATGAGCGACCTGCCCAAGCGCGCGCCGCGGCTGCGGCCCGAGCTGGAGGACCTCGGCGCGTTCGAGGCCGTCGACCTCCCCGAGGCGCTGACCCGCTGGATGGCCTGGGCGCGCGCCGCCACCCGCGACGAGGCCATGACCGCCGACGACGTGACGAGCCTGGTGCTGCGGGTGCACGCGCTGCTCCCGCTCCTGCGCGGCCCGCTCGGCGCGGCCGGCGACCTCCAGACGGTGTGGCGCCTGGTCAACCTGGCCATCGACTACAACCCGCCGCGCCGCACCCGCTGGCTGGTGCTGGCCCGCGCCGCGCTCGAGCACGCCGTCGGCCTGCCGGTGCAGCCGGAGACCGTGCT
>JBEPZM010000078.1:0-12276 GCA_041640835.1 Blastococcus sp. | reverse complement strand
CCGGCTGCGCAGGCCCGCGGGTGCGGTCACGGCTGCGGCGGGGACGGGGGCAGCGGGGCGCCGGCGGCCGCGCGGCGGACGGCGAGCATCCGCTGGGCCACCGTGACCGCGCTGCCTGCGACTAGGACGACGAGGGCGACGTGCAGCGAGTACGGGATGCCCAGGCCGGTGAAGCCGGTGCCCACGAGGACGATGATCAGCCGCTCGGTCCGCTCGACGATGCCGACGTCGCAGGACAGGCCCACCCCCTCGGCCCGCGCCTTGATGTAGCTGGTCAGGACCCCGAGCACGAGGCAGATCAGCGACAGCAGCACGAACAGCCGGTTGTCCCCGCCGCCGGAGAACCACCAGGCGAGGGCGCCGAAGATGGCGGCGTCCGCGGCCCGGTCGCCGACCGAGTCCAGGACCGCGCCGAAGACCGAGCCGCCGCCTCGGGCGCGGGCCAGCGCCCCGTCGAGCATGTCCAGCATCACGAACATCCAGACGGCGAAGGCGCCCCAGAACAGGTGACCGGAGCCGATGAGGAACACCGCGGAGGCGACCGCGCCCACCGTGCCGGTGATCGTGATCATGTCGGGGGTGATCCCGGCGCGCACCAGACCGGGCACGATCGGAGCCACCATCTTCGCGACCGCGGGCCGCGCGTTGACGCCGAGCATCAGGCCTGCCCACCCGGCCGCGCGGGAGCCTGCGGCGTCGCGGTGCCGTGCCCGGGCCACGCGGCGGCCAGCAGGTCGCGGGTCTCCCGCAGCACCTGCGGCAGCACACGGGTCAGCCCGATGACCGGCATGAAGTTGGTGTCCCCGCCCCACCGCGGGACTGCGTGCTGGTGCAGGTGGTCGGCGATCCCTGCGCCGGCGACCGAGCCCTGGTTCATGCCGATGTTGAAGCCGTGCGCGCCGGAGACCTCGCGGACCACGCGCATCGCCGTCTGGGTGACCGACCCGAGCTCGGCGACCTCGTCGTCGGACAGGTCGGTGTAGTCGGGGACGTGCCGGTACGGCACGACCATCAGGTGCCCGGCGTTGTACGGGTACAGGTTGAGCACCGCGTACACAGTCGCGCCCCGGGCGACGATCAGGCCGTCCTCGTCGCTCATCGTCGGGATGACGCAGAACGGGCAGTCGTGCGCGCCGGTGGGCTTGCCCTCACCGCGGATGTAGGCCATCCGGTACGGCGTCCACAGGTGCTCGAAGGCCTCGCTCATCCGGCCACCACGGTCGCGGCCTGCTCGTCGGCGGCCGAGGGGTCGACGTTGGAGCGGGAGGCGATCCACGAGACCACCTGCTGCACCGCCTCGTCGACCGGGACGCCGTTGCGCTGGGACCCGTCGCGGTAGCGGAACGAGACCGCCGATGCCTCGGCGTCGGTGGCCCCGGCGATCAGCACGAACGGGATCTTCTGCTTGCTCGCGGTGCGGATCTTCTTCTGCATCCGGTCGTCGGAGTCGTCCACCTCGACCCGCACGCCGTGCTGCCGCAGCTTCGCCGCGACGTCGTCGAGGTACGGCACCTGCTCGTCGGTGATGGGGATGCCGACCACCTGCACCGGGGAGAGCCACGCCGGGAAGGCGCCGGCGTAGTGCTCGGTGAGGACGCCGAAGAAGCGCTCGATGGAGCCGAACAGCGCCCGGTGCAGCATCACCGGACGCTGGCGGGAGCCGTCGGCCGCGGTGTACTCCAGACCGAAGCGCTCGGGCAGGTTGAAGTCGACCTGGATGGTCGACATCTGCCAGGTGCGCCCGATCGCGTCCTTGGCCTGGACGGAGATCTTCGGCCCGTAGAACGCGGCGCCGCCCGGGTCGGGGAAGAGCTCCAGCCCGGAGTCCAGCGCGGCCTGCCGCAGCGCCTCGGTGGCCACCTCCCAGCTCTCGTCGGTGCCGACCGACTTCTCCGGGTTCCGGGTGGAGAGCTCCAGGTAGAAGTCGGTCAGCCCGTAGTCGGCCAGCAGTCCCAGCACGAAGTCGAGCAGCCCGCGCAGCTCGCCGGCCATCTGCTCGGGGGTGCAGTAGATGTGCGCGTCGTCCTGGGTGAACCCGCGGGCGCGGGTCAGCCCGTGCACCACGCCGGACTTCTCGTAGCGGTAGACGGTGCCGAACTCGAACAGCCGGAGCGGCAGCTCCCGGTAGGAGCGGCCGCGGGAGTCGAAGACCAGGTTGTGCATCGGGCAGTTCATCGGCTTGAGGTAGTAGTCCTGCCCCTGCCGCTTGACGTTGCCGTCGGCGTCGCGCTCCTCGTCCAGGTGCATCGCCGGGTACATGCCCTCGGCGTACCAGTCGAGGTGGCCGGAGGTCTCGAACAGGTGCCCCTTGGTGATGTGCGGGGTGTTGACGAAGGAGTAGCCGGCCTCCTCGTGGCGGCGCTGGCTGTACTTCTCCAGTTCGCGCCGGATGATCCCGCCCTTGGGGTGGAACACCGCCAGGCCGGAGCCGACCTGGTCGGGGAAGCTGAACAGGTCCAGCTCGGCGCCCAGGCGGCGGTGGTCGCGGCGCTCGGCCTCGGCGACCTGCTCCAGGTACGCCTTGTGCGCGTCCTTGCTCTCCCACGCGGTGCCGTAGATGCGCTGGAGCTGCTTGTTGTCCTCGCTGCCGCGCCAGTACGCCGCCGCGCTGCGGGTCAGGCTGAACGCCGGGATGGCGCTGGTGCGCGGCAGGTGCGGGCCGCGGCACAGGTCGGTCCAGATGCGCTCGCCGGTGCGCGGGTCGAGGTTGTCGTACATGGTCAGCTGCGCGCCGCCGACCTCCACGTCCGCGCCCTCGGCGACCTCTCCGGCGCCGCCCTTGAGCCCGATCAGCTCGAGCTTGTAGGGCTCGTGCGCGAGCTCGATCTGCGCGTCGGCGTCACTGATCTCGCGCCGGGAGAAGTTCTGCCCCGCCCGGACGATCTCGGTCATCTTCTTCTCGAGGGCGGTGAGGTCCTCGGGGCCGAAGGGCCGCTCGGGGTCGAAGTCGTAGTAGAAGCCGTTCTCCACCGGCGGGCCGATGCCCAGCTTGGTGCCGGGGAAGAGCTCCTGCACGGCCTGCGCCAGGACGTGCGCCGCCGAGTGCCGGATGACCGCACGGCCGTCCGCGCTGGCGGCCGGGACCGGCTCGACGTCGGCGTCGGCCTCCGGCGCCCAGTTCAGGTCCTTGAGGTCACCACTGGCCACGTCGCGGACGACGACGGCGCCGTCGGGGCCCTTGAGCGGGACGCCGGCGTCCTTGAGCGCCTGCATCGCCGTCGTCCCGGCCGGCACCCGCACGGATCCGACGGCGGTGGGCGAGGGCGGGGTCGACACGAGAGCACTCCAGGGGTTGAGGGTGGGACGGCTCTGGAGCCTAGTGCGCGACCCGGCCTACTCCGGGACGACTTCCAGTCCGGCGTCCACCGCACCCCTGCGGTCCAGGACGCCCGCGATCCGCGCGAAGCTCTCCGGGTCGGCCGGCACGATGCGCACGCCGTCGTCGCCGATCTCGATCCGCAGCGGCACCGCCTCGGCCTCCGACACGGTGAACCGCCCGTCGGCGCCGCGGGTGAAGGTGAACCGGGCGGCGACCGAGTCCTCCGTCGGGTACCCCCGGGTGGAGTGCTCGGCGAGGTGGTTGCCCAGCCCGTAGGCGACCCACTCGCCGCCGATCCGCTCGACGGGCTGGACGACGTGCGCGTGGTGACCGAGCACCAGGTCCACGTCCGGGGAGGCCAGCAGCGTCCGGACGGCGGCCACCTGGGCGTCGGTCGGGTCGTTCTCGTACTCCCGGCAGCAGTGCAGGCTCGCGACGACGACCTCGGCCCCCGCGGCGCGCGTCCGGGCCGCCGCGGCCAGCACGCCGTCGAGGTCCGGCACGGCGGCGACGTCGACCGCCCACTCGCGCCCGGTCGGCAGCGGCACCCCGTTGAGTCCGAACGTCGCGGCGACGTGCCCGATCCGCACGCCTCCGACGTCGACGACCGTCGGCTCCTCGCTCGCCGACTCGCTGCGGTGAGTACCGGCGTGGGCGATCCCGGCCGCGTCGAAGGCGTCGAGGGTCCGGACGAGCCCGTCGAACCCGTCGTCGAGCGAGTGGTTGGACGCCGTCGAGCACAGGTCGTACCCGGCCTCGTCGAGGGCGCCGACGATCTCCGGCTGCACCGCGAAGCTCGGATAGCCGCGGTACGGCCCACCCGCGGGGGCGACCGGCGTCTCGAGGTGGCAGATCGCCAGGTCGGCGCCGCCGATCAGCCCGGCCACCGGCGCGAACACGGCCGAGAAGTCGTAGGAGCCGTCCGCTTGCCGGGCTCCGTCGGTGAGCGCCCGGTCCTGGTGGACCAGCACGTCGCCGGTGGCGAGCAGCGTGACGCTGTCGGGCGCCGGGGGCGCGGCCGGTGCGGTCGACGGCTCGTCGGTCGCGGACGGCGCCTCGGAGCAGCCGGCCGCGGACAGCAGCACCAGCGCGGCGAGGGCTGCGGATCGGCGACGGAGCACAGCCGGACGCTAGAGCAGGACGGCGTCCCCCACCGCGATCTCGCCGGGCTGTCGCACCTCCGCGTAGACGCCCAGGCAGTGCTTCGGCGTCCGGGTGACGGCCAGCTCCGCAGCGCCGATGCGCAGCGTGCGCCCGACCCAGGTCCGCTCGTCGCCGCCGTCGGCCAGGTCGAGGAGCACGTTGGCGCGCGGGTCGTCCGCCGAGCACCCCTCCGGGACGTCGCCGGCCTCGGCCCGCTCGATCGCCTGCCGCGAGACCAGGTGCACCGCCGCGACGTCGGCCGCCGACCCCTCGGCGGCGCGCAGCCGCACCTCCCGGCCCAGAAGGTCCGAGAGGCCGCGCGCGTCGGCGTCCGGATCCCCCGTCGGCTGCACGTCGGCGAGCCCGGGAGCATGCTTCCCGCGCACCGTCTCGCCGGTCGCCGCGTCGACCACCGACCAGACCCGGTCCCCCTCGGGCCCGGCGACGTCCAGGCGCACGCGGTCCCGGGCGGTGCTCCCGAGCGACTTCACCGGGTAGATCCACAGGCGCGCCACGCGGCCGGCTGTCGTCGTCACGAGCCGAATCTAGGCCGTTCCGGGTGGCTGTCCCCTGCCGTGCACGCGACGTGCACGGGCCTGCACGAGCCGTCCCGGCTCGCGGAGACGCGCTCGGGGTGCGCCCGTGGGAGTGACGCAGCGCACCCCGAGGACCGCGCCGACCTGGAGCCTCTCCGGTGATGCGGCCGGCAGCGCGTCGTCCGCCCAGGTCGAAGGCGAGGTTCAGACATGACCGGACGGACACGGCTGAGCCGCTGGTCCTCGGGGGGTGCCGCCCTGCTGATGGCCGCCGCCCTGGCCGCGTGCGGTTCGGACGACGACGGCGGGGACGACGGCGGCTCGGCGGCCGCGGAGACCAGCGCCGCCGAGGAGAGCGCCGACCCGGCCGAGTTCTGCGAGGCCTCGGTCGACCTCGAAGGCGCGTTCTCGATGGGCCCCCCAGTGGACGAAACGGCACCGCCCGAGGAGCAGCAGGCGGCGTTCGAGGAGTTCGGCGCCACGGTGGAGCCCCTGCTCGCCGACGCCGAGGAGACCGCGCCCGAGGAGATCTCGGAGGACGTCACGACGGCCGCGGGCCTCGTCCGCGAGGCGCTGTCCGGCGGTGACCCGGCGGTCCTGGAGGGCGAGGAGTTCCAGACGGCCGACGACAACATCGACGAGTACATGCTCGCCGAGTGCGGCTACGAGCAGCTCGAGGCCACCGGAGTGGACTACGAGTACGAGGGGCTGCCCGACACCGTGCCCGCCGGCGTCGTCGCGGTGACCTTCTCCAACGAGGGCACCGAGCTGCACGAGATCGGCATCGCCCGGATCAACGACGACGTCACCGAGCCGATCGAGCAGCTGCTCACCCTCCCCGAGGAGGAGGTCTTCACCAAGCTGGAGCTGAAGGGCGTCACCGTGGTGGAGCCCGGCCAGTCGGAGACCACGTTCATGCGCATGGACGAGGGCCGGTACGGCGCGGCGTGCTTCATCCCCGAGGGGACGACGAGCATGGAGATGCCGGGCATGGGCGCGCCCCACTTCACGATGGGCATGTTCGCGGAGTTCACGGCCGAGTGACGGGAGGTCCGGCGCTGCCGGCGACCCGGCGCCAGTTCCTCGGCCTCACCGCCGCGGCCGGCTTCGCCCTCGTCGCCGGCTGCTCGGCACGGCAGCCGACGACCGCGGGCCCCCCGACCCCGGGGGGCCTGCGGCTGACGGCCGCGCCGATGCGGGTTGACCTGGCCGGCTCCGAGATCCCGACGTGGGGGTACGGCACGCTGCCCGGCCCGGAGATCCGGCTCCGGGCCGGCGATCGCCTGCGGGTGGACCTGGGCAACGAGCTCCCGGACGACACGACGATCCACTGGCACGGCCTGGCGCCGCCCAACCGGATGGACGGCGTGCCCGGGGTGACCCAAGATCCGGTCGCTCCCGGCGAGCGCTTCACCTACGAGTTCGAGACGCCGACCGCCGGCTCGTTCATGTACCACGCGCACGTCGGGATGCAGCTCGACCGCGGGCTGTACGGACCGCTCGTCGTCGAGCCGCGGTCGGAGGAGCTCTCCTACGACCGCGAGTACACGCTGATGCTCGACGACTGGCGGGACGGCATGGACGCCCACGGCGGGCACGGCGGGCACGGCGCGGACGACGGGTACGGAGCCGCCGTCGAGGACGACCGGGACCCGGGGGACGCGGTCTCCTTCGGCGGGCGGTCCTATCCCCTGTTGCTGGTCAACGGCAGGCCGCCGGAGGATCCACCGGTGCTCGAGACCCGGCCGGGCGACCGGCTGCGGCTGCGCGTCATGAACATCGCCGCCGACACCGGCTTCCGGTTCGCGATCGCCGGACACCGGCTGACGGTCACGCACACCGACGGGATGCCGGTCGAGCCGGTCACGGTCGAGGCCCTGCGGCTGGGCATGGGCGAGCGGTACGACGTCCTGGTCGAGTCCGCGCAGCGCGGCGGCGCCTGGCAGGTGGGCGTCCAGGCCGAGGGCCGCGGCGGCTGGGGCCGGGCGGTCCTCCGGTACACCGGCAGCGCGGCGTCGTCGTCCCCCGCCGTCGCAGAGCGGCCCGGCGAGCTGGACGGGCGGCTCGTGGCCTACGCCGACCTGCTGGCCCGCGAGCCGCTGACGCTGCCCTCCGGCGCGCCCGACCGGGCCTACGACCTGGAGCTCTCCGGCACCCAGATCGGCGGGCAGAGCTACCCCGACGCCGACCCGTTGCCCGTGGCCGAGGGCGAGTGGGTCCGCATGACGATGCGCAACACCAGCGCGAAGTGGCACCCGATGCACCTGCACGGCCACCACTTCCAGGTGCTGACCCCCGCCGGCCGCGGCCCGGTCAAGGACACCGTGACGGTGGCCGCGCGCGGCGGCGTCGTGACCTTCGACTTCCTCGCCACGAATCCGGGGAACTGGCTGTTCCACTGCCACAACCACCACCACATGGAGGACGGCATGGTGCGGGTGGTGCGCTACGGCTGACCGCGCCCGGCGCGCCCGCCGGTCGATGAGTTCGCGAGCCCCCGCCGGTCAGGGCCACCAGTACCCGACGTCCGCACCGGAGGAGACGCATGGCCAGGCTCGTGTACGGGATGGTGACCTCGCTGGACGGCTACGCCGTGCCGGCCGACGGCGACCTCGGCGCCGGAGCCGAGGACGAGGAGGTGCACACCTACATCGGGGACCTCTTCCGCGACCTGGGCACGTACCTCTACGGCCGGCGCATGTACGAGACGATGGTCTTCTGGGAGACCGCACACGCCGAACCCGACGCACCGCCGCACATCGTGCAGTACGCGCGCGACTGGCAGGCGGCCGAGAAGGTCGTCTACTCCACGACGCTGGAGTCGGTGTCGAGCGAGCGGACCCGGATCGAGCGGACCTTCGACCCCGACGCGGTGCGCCGGCTCAAGGCCGAATCGGACTCCGACCTCTCCGTCGACGGCCCGACCCTGGCCGCGCAGGCGATCGCCGCCGGTCTGGTGGACGAGTACCACCTGTTCCTCACCACGAGCGTGGTCGGCGGGGGTACGCGCTTCTTCCCCGACGGCGTGCGCCTGGACCTTGACCTGGTCGGGGAGCGGACCTTCGCCAGCGGGCTGATCCACGCGCACTACCGGACCCGCTGAGCGTTCCTGCCCCGCACACGACGAAGGGCCAGGCTGCCCGTCTCCGGGGAACCTGGCCCTGCGTGCCGGTGGGCGATACTGGGTTCGAACCAGTGACCTCTTCGGTGTGAACGAAGCGCTCTACCACTGAGCCAATCGCCCGGCACGGTCGCTCGCGACCGCTCCGTCATTCTGCCAGACGCTCACCGCCAGAGCGGAACCCACCCCGGCACCCATCCGGGGACGCCGGTGAGGTGCAGCGCGAGCACGAGGGCGCCGTAGACGCAGGCCGCCGTCACCAGCGCCAGGAGCGCGCGCACCCACAGCCGCTGCGCCGCGACCCAGTCGGTCCAGCGGCTCACCTGCGCCTTGGTGAACTCCAGCAGCCGCTCGGCCCAGGTGAACTCGCTCGCCAGGACGAAGAGGCCGGCGATCACGGTGACCCAGCCGGGCCCGGGCAGCGGGATGGTGGCCAGGCCGACCGCGACGATCAGCCCACCCACCACGCCGACGGCGATCCGATAGGCGTGGTTGGTGCTGCGGCGGGCGGCCAGCCGCCGTCGCCACTTCGCGTCCGCCACCCGCTCGCGCAGGCTGTTCACGTCGTCCGAGTCGTACCGGGCACGCCGCTCGCTCCCGGACTCGCGCTGCGGGTGCCGGTCAGGCGGAGACACGGTCTCCTGTCCGCTCAGCGGGTCACCTCCACGATCCGGGTGCGCCGTCGCGCACTGCCTCGCGCGCGGCCACCGCAGCCTACGTCGCACTGGTGGGACGGAAGCGCCTCGGCAACCTCATCGGTCCCGTCTGTCCCAAACCCGTTTCCGAACCGTCCTCGGCGGACACACACCCATGTATGACCGACATGCGTGGCCGGTGCGACGGGTGTGACAGGAGTGACTCACTGCGTCACTCCCCCAGCGGAACGTCGTTGACCTGACATGACCAGCCGCTGGAACCCCGGTCACACGTCCCCCATCACGCTGCAGCTGATCGGTCCGCAATCGTGGACCGAGGTGCCGGCGCTGCTCTGCTACGACTCGACGGACCCCTTCGCCGTCCGGATCGCCTTCGGCGACGTCGGTGACGACAGCGGCTCCGTCGACACCGACGAGGGCATCGCCTGGCTGGTCAGCCGCGAGCTGCTCCAGGTCGGCCTCGACCGGCCGTCGGGCGAGGGCGACGTGCGCGTCTGGCCCGCCCACGCGGCCAGCGACGTGCTGTTCCTGCACCTGCGCGCCCCGTCGGGCGAGGCGCTGTTCGAGTTGTCCCGCGCCGTCGTCGCCGGCTTCCTGCGGCAGACCGAGGCACTGGTCCCGTCGGGGTCGGAGAGCGAGCTGCTCTACCTCGACGACGAGCTGCACGTGCTCCTGTCCAACGGCGGAGCGGACCCTTCGGGTCGCTGACCTGCAGAAACGTCGCCGCCGGACGGCGCGCGCCACATCGGGGGCACCCCCTCGTTGGACGCCGAAAATCCGTCAGGTAACGTTCTTCCTGCAACGCGGATGTGGCTCAGTGGTAGAGCATCACCTTGCCAAGGTGAGGGTCGCGGGTTCGAATCCCGTCATCCGCTCGGAACCTCGGGCGCTGATCGCGAGATCAGCGCCCGCGTGCGGTGGAGTGGCCGAGAGGCGAGGCAACGGCCTGCAAAGCCGTCTACACGGGTTCAAATCCCGTCTCCACCTCGTTCTCCTCCGCGGAGCACGAGCGCGGAGGAGGGACCGGTCGCAAGGCCGGGCCGGGCGATTGGCGCAGCGGTAGCGCGCTTCCCTGACACGGAAGAGGTCACTGGTTCGATCCCAGTATCGCCCACCGAAGAACCCCAGGATGCCGACCAGGCACCTGGGGTTCTCTCGTTCCCGGGCCGCGCAGTCCTCAGCGTGCTCGTCGAGCGATGAGGAAGCACTGCGGCACCGGCGTCGCCGCACTCGCGGGCTCGGGGGCCTTGACCATCCGGGCGGTCAGGTCGAAGCCGGCGCCCTCCAGCAGCGCGACGACGTCGTCCGGCTGGAGCCGGTGGAAGTCCAGCGACACCGCCCGGCCGAATGCCTCGTCGAGGTGAAGGGTGTCGTCCCCGACCTGGAACGCGATCAGCAGGCATCCTCCGGGCCGGAGCATCCGGTGGAACTCCTCGAGCACCGACCGCCGGTCCGGGGCGGGCACATGGATCAGCGAGTACCAGGAGACCAGTCCGGCCAGCTCCCGCTCCCCCTCCTGCCGGCCGAGGGCGCCCATCTCCCCCACCTCGAACTCGAGGTGCGGATGCTCGCGGCGCGCGAGGTCGACCATCGCCGGGGACAGGTCGATGCCGCGCACGTCCAGGTGCAGCTCGGCGAGGTGCGCGGTCACCGCGCCCGGGCCGCAGCCCACCTCCAGCACGGGCGCGTCCGGGTGCGCGCGCCGGACCAGCTCGGCGAACCCGGCCAGGACGGCCCGGTCCAGCGGGGCCTGCGCGAGCTCGGCGCGGAACGTCTCGGCGTACTGCCCGGCGATGGCGTCGTAGCCGCTCCTCGTCGCCGCCAGGTGCTCCGACTCGCTCACGGCGGCCCGCTACGCGCGTGCAGGCTCGACCCGCTCCGCCCAGAAGCGCTCCACCTGCTCGGCCAGCTGCTCGCGCGTCCCACTGTTGTCCAGCACGACGTCGGCCACCGCACGGCGCTGCTCGTCCGTCGCCTGCGCCGCGATGCGCGCGCGGGCGTCGGCCTCCGGCAGCCCGCGCTCCCCCAGCCGCGCCAGCCGGGTGCCCAGCTCCGCCTCGACGACGAGCACGAGGTCGTAGGAGCCCGCCTGGCCGGTCTCGACCAGCAGGGGGACGTCATTGACCAGGACGGCGTCCGCCGGCGCGTCAGAGGCCAGCTCGACGGCCCGGTCGCGCACCAGGGGGTGGACGATGGCGTCCAGCCGCGCCCGGGCCGCGGGATCGGAGAAGACGACGGTGGCCAGCGCGGGCCGGTCCAGCGAGCCGTCGGCGGCGAGGACGCCGCCCCCGAACGCCTCGACGACCGCGGCCAGGCCAGGGGTGCCGGGTTCGACGACCTCCCGCGCGATCCGGTCGGCGTCGATGACGACCGCCCCGCGCGCGGCCAGCAGCGCCGACACCGTGCTCTTCCCCGAGCCGATCCCACCGGTCAGTCCGATCCGCAGCATGTGCGCAGAGTAGCGACAGGACGCTCGGAACATCACGGACAGGTAACACGGGCCCGGATCCTCGGCGCGTCGCACGAGTCCCACCAGTCACATCACTAACTTCGGCCACGGCGATCTTCCCCCGCCGAGAGAGGCAGAACCCCACCATGTCGCGTCACAGGACCGCTGCTGACTCCCCGTCCACCCGCGCCACCTCCCGTGGCGCCGGGCGGCACCGCACGGGCTCCCCCGCGGGCGTGCCGTGCGCGGACATCCCCGCGGTGCGCGAGCGCATGGCGTTCCAGCGCCCTCAGGTGGGACCGCGCAACGCCTTCCTCCGCTGGCTCGTGCAGACACCCCCCGCCGGGCGGCACACCTGGACGTTCCTCGCCGGCAACGGCGGCCGTCCCCGCACTGCGTTCGCGATCATCCTCAGCCTCTGAGCCACGCAGGAAGGCCCCCGTGGACTGTGTCCACGGGGGCCTTTCGCGCGCGCTGCCCACGGCGGGGCGGTGAACCACTGAGGCCCAGAACCTGTCCGGTTCTGGGCCTCAGTGGTTCAGAGCTGTTCCTGCTTACTCACCGCCGGCGAGCTTGGCCCGCAGTGCGGCCAGGGCCTCGTCGCTGGCCAGCGTGCCGCCGGTGCTGGCCGGGGCGTCCGGACCAGCAGCGTCGTCGCTGGAGTAGCTGCCACCGGCCGCAGCCTCGGCGTCGGCCTCCTTGGCCGCCGCGATCTGCTTGCGGTGCGCCTCGAAGCGGGCCTGGGCCTCGGCGTACTGACGCTCCCAGGTCTCGCGAGCCTCGTCGAAGCCCTCGAGCCACTCGCCCGTCTCCGGGTCGAAGCCCTCGGGGTAGATGTAGTTGCCCTGGTCGTCGTAGGACGCCGACATGCCGTAGGCGGCCGGGTCGAACTGCTCCTCGTCGCCGACGACGCCCTCGTTGGCCTGCTTGAGGGAGAGCGAGATGCGGCGGCGGTCCAGGTCGATGTCGATGACCTTGACCAGGAGCTCGTCGCCGACCTGCACGACCTGCTCCGGGATCTCCACGTGGCGCTCGGCCAGCTCGGAGATGTG
>JBEPZM010000077.1:0-12331 GCA_041640835.1 Blastococcus sp. | reverse complement strand
AGCCGGAGCACGCCCGGGCGGGACCGCAGGGGTGCGGCGTCCACCGGTCGCAGCGCCGCGAGCGGAGCGACCCGGGTCGCGGCACGGGCCGGGGCCAGAGCGGCCAGCACGGTGACGACGGTGCCGACGAGCATCCCGGCGAGCACGGCGTACGGCGGCACGGAGACCCCGGACAGCGGGATCGCGGAGTTGCTGCCGGCGACGGCCGAGATCAGCGCGGCCAGCCCGATGCCGGCGGCCACGCCGACGGCGGAGGAGACCAGCCCGGTCGCCAGCGCCTCACCGAGCACGCTGCGCCGCACCTGGCGCGCGGTCGCGCCCACGCAGCGCAGCAGGGCCAGCTCGCGCGTCCGCTGGGCGAGCAGGACAGCAAAGGTGTTGGCGATGACCAGGCCGGCGACGACGACGGCGATGGTGCCGAACACCAGGAGCACCGAGGCCAGCGCGGTCGCGTTGCCCATGAGCGCGGCGGCGGCCTTCTCCGCCTGCTCCTCGCCCGTGCGCACCACGACGTCGCCGGTGACCGTGGCGGTGACGTCGCCGATCACCTCGTCGTCGGAGAAGCCGGGGCCGGCGGCGATCCGCAGCTCGGTCGGGCCGGTGGCGCCCCAGTCGCGCGCCTGCTCCTCGGTGACGAATCCGCGTGCGTAGAGACCGGCCTCCGGGTCGCCGCGCAGGTCGACGATGCCGGTGACGGTCGCCCGCGACGTCGTCGTCTCCCCCTCGGCGTCGTACGCCGAGACGGTGAGGACGTCGCCGACCTCCGCCCGGGCGCGGTCGGTCACGGCGACCTCGCCGGTGCCCGTGGGGAGCCGGCCGGAGGAGAGCTGCTCCCAGCGCAGCTGCGGGGCGTCGGCCACCGACTGCACGGAGAGGTACTGCGCGCCGGGGCGCCCGGGCACCTCGGCCGAGACGCTGGTCTCGTAGGCGGGCGCGACGGCCCCGACGGATCCGAGCGCCTCGAGCGTCGCGACGTCGTCGTCGAGCGACGCGCCCTCGGAGGTGACGACGGCGGCGGCGTCGACGTACCGCGCGCCGACGGTGTCCAGGACCGTGCTGCGGGAGGTCTCGTTGAGCACGAGCGTGGCCACGACGAAGCCGACGGCGATGACGACGGCGAGGGTGGAGGCGATCAGCCTCGCCGCGTGGGTGCGGAGCTGGGCGAGCACGACGGTGCGCATCGGGTCAGGCCCCCAGCCCGCGCAGCGCGTCGAGCACTGACTCGGCGGTGGGGTCGGCGAGGTCGCCGGCCAGCCTGCCGTCGGCGAGCAGGACGACGCGGTCGGCGTAGGCGGCGGCCGCCGGGTCGTGGGTGACCATGACGACTGTCTGCCCGGTCTCCTTCACGCTGGAGCGGAGCAGGCCGAGCACTTCCGCGCCGGAGCGCGAGTCGAGGTTGCCAGTGGGCTCGTCGGCGAAGACGACGTCGGGCCGCGGCAGGAGCGCGCGGGCGATGGCGACCCGCTGCTGCTGGCCGCCGGAGAGCTCGTGCGGCCGGTGGCCGAGGCGCTCGCGCAGACCCAGGCGGGCGACGACGGCGTCGAACCAGGCCGGGTCGGGGCGCAGGCCGCCGAGCTGCATCGGCAGCACGATGTTCTCGCGGGCGTCGAGCACCGGGAGCAGGTTGAACGACTGGAAGACGAAGCCGATCCGCTTGCGGCGCAGGGTGGTCAGCTGGTCGTCGCGCAGGCTGGTGAGCGGGGTGTCGCCCAGCCAGACCTCGCCGGCGCTCGCGGTGTCCAGGCCGGCCAGGCAGTGCATGAGCGTGGACTTGCCCGAGCCGGAGGGGCCCATGATCGCGGTGAACTCGCCCGCGGCGAACGTGACGTCGACGCCGGCGAGCGCATGCACGGCGGTCTCGCCGCTGCCGTAGGTCTTGCGCAGCCCGGTGGCCCGCACGGCGGCGGCGGTCCGGGCGGGGGCGGGCGGCTCGCCTGGGACGGTCATGACGGGAACGGACACTTCGGACCTCCGGTGCGGGGGGGATGCGGCAACGGTGATCACGCTCCCGCTCCGGGCCGTCCTCCCGCGTCGGAGCAGGGACCGTTCTTCCGCACGCGCCTCCTGCGTCCGCAGGACCATGTCGTGTCATCCTCCGGGCGGAGATCCGGGCCGGAGGGGGACAGCACGGAAGCGTCGACGCAGGCGCCCGCCCGTCCTCGGACGTGGATCCCGGCGGGAGGACGCTCCGGCGCCCGCACCCCGCCGTGGCGCCCTGGACGCTGGTCGCGGTCGGGGTCGCCTGGCTCGTGGCGGCCCGGTGGACCGTCTTCCCCGCGATGGGCGAGCTGGTCGACTGGCTCGCAGACCAGTTCGCCCTGGCCTTCACGACGCCGTCCTTCGACCCGCCGGAGGCCCGGCGGCTGGGCGTGGTCTCCGCGGTCGTGGGCACGGGGATCGCGCTCGTGGGGTTCGGCCTGGCGTTGCTGTGGCGCCGCACCCTCGCCGTCGTGCTCTTCGCGTGCGGCGCGGTGAACAGCCTCGTCGTCGGTCTGTCGCTGCACGCGCTGGTCACGCCGGACGAGCCCGAGCGTCCGGCGTGGGAGGACCGCCCGCGGGTCTGCCAGGAGCACAGCGGCGGGGACAACCGCTGCCCCGGCGGCTGACCGGGGTCAGGCGTCGCGCAGGAGGTCGGCCGGCTGCACCAGGCCGGTCCGGTAGGCGAGGACGACTGCCTGCACCCGGTCCCGCGAGCCGGTCTTGAACAGCACCCGCCCGACGTGGGTCTTCACCGTCGCCTCGCTGACCACGAACGCCTGCGCGATCTCGGTGTTCGAGGCGCCGAGCGCCATCTGCACGAGCACCTCGCGCTCGCGCGGGGTGAGCTCGGCCAGCGCCGCGTCGTCCCCACCGCCGGGGGAGGACGGCGCCGCCCCCCGGAGCATCGGCGCGACGTGCTGCAGCAGCCGGCGGGTCGAGGACGCCGCGATCACCGAGTCGCCCGCGTGCACGGTGCGGACGGCGGCCAGCATCTCCTCGGGCGGGGCGTCCTTGAGCAGGAACCCGCTCGCGCCGGCGCCGATGGCCGCGACCACGTACTCGTCCAGGTCGAACGTCGTCAGCACGACGACGCGGGGCGCCTCCGGCAGGCCCGTGACCTGACGGGTCGCCTCGATCCCGTCGACGCCGGGCATGCGGATGTCCATGAGGACGACGTCGGCCGGCGTGCTCCGGAGCAGCTGCACCGCGCTCCCGCCGTCGCCGGCCTCCCCGACCACGGTCAGGTCGGGCTGGGAGTCGATCACCATGCGGAAGCCGGCGCGGACCATCTGCTGGTCGTCGACGACGACGACGCGGATCGGGGAGCTCGTCATCGGCGAGAACCGTAGGGCAGCGCGGCATGCACGCCGAACCCGCCGCCGTGCCGCGGCCCCGCCTCCAGCCGGCCGCGGTGCAGCTGGGCGCGCTCCTGCATGCCGCGCAGCCCCTGCCCGTTGCCGTCGGGGGAGGTCCCGTGGGCGGAGATCAGGGCGGCCGACGCCCCCCGCCCGTCGTCGAGGATCGAGAGCTCGAGCGCGTCGGGCCGCCACTGCAGCCGCACCCACGCCCGTGAGGCCGGGCCGGCGTGCTTGAGCACGTTGGTCAGCGACTCCTGGACGATCCGGTAGGCGGCCAGCTGCGGGCCGGCCGGCAGTGGCTGCGGCTCCCCCTCGACGATGAGGTCGACGTCGAGCCCGCTGGCCCGCACGTCCTCGACCAGGGCGGGGATCGCCGCGACGTCGGGCTGCGGCGCGTACTCCTCGCCGCCGCCCTCGCGCAGCACGCCGAGCAGCGACCGCATGTCGGTGAGTGCCTGCCGGCCGGTCGCGGCGATCGCCTCCAGGGCGTCGGTCGCTGCGGTCGGGTCCGCCTTCCCGGCGTACCGGCCGCCGTCGGCCTGCGCGATGACCACCGACAGCGAGTGGGCGACGACGTCGTGCAGCTCGCGGGCGATGCGCGCCCGCTCGGTGGTGGCGGCCAGCCGCATCTCCTGGTCGCGCTCGAGCTCCAGCAGCTGGGCGCGCTCCTCCAGCGCGGCCATCTGCTGCAGCCGCGCCCGGCGCAGGTTGCCCAGCGCCCAGGCGGCGACCACGGAGACGCCGATGGCCAGCGCGGTCGGCAGCACCGACGAGGCGAGGTCGCTCCAGTAGCGGGCCGCGGCCAGGAGCGCGCCGAGCAGCCCGGTGCCCAGGCCCGCCTGGGCCGCCCAGCGCGGGGCGTACGCGGCCAGGGCGTAGACCGTCATCAGCACCGCGACGTTGGCGGCGAGGAACTGTGGGACGAACACCAGCTCCAGCAGCCCGACGGCCACCACGGCGGCGCCTGCCGGCACCGGTGCCCGCCGGCGCCACGCGAGCGGCACGACGAGCAGCGTGCCGATGAGGAACGAGCTGACCCGCGAGTCCCAGTAGGTGCCCACCGGCAGCAGGACGGCGAAGAACCAGACGGCACCCGCGAGCGCCACGTCGACGGCGAACGGGTGCCGGCGCAGCCGGTCGCCCGAGCTGTCGAGGGTGTTCTCCACGGCGCCGAGCCTAGGCAGCGGCGGCCCGGATCTCGTCGTCCTCAGGAGGGAGCCGCGCCTCCACCCCAGGTCTGATCGGGGCCAGACTGGGCGGCGTGACCGGACCGGACGACGAGGGCGGCGACCCGGCCTGCTGGCTGCGCCGGGTCTGCCCCGAGTGCGGCCGGATGGCCGAAGGGGACCCGCCGACGCGCTGCGCGGAGTGCGGCGCGCTGCTCCCGGCGGACTGACCGGGCTCAGGCGGCCAGCTGCCGCCGCTGCCCGAGCATCCGGAAGTCGCAGAGGGCCTGGCGCAGCGCGACGCCGCGCGCGTCCGCGGGCACGTGCACCTCGTCGCGGGGGTCCAGGGGCAGGCCGGGCAGCAGCAACGCCGCCTGGGACGCGATGTCCTCCTCGAGCACCTGCTGCTGGAGCGCCACCTGCTCGGTGACCGTCGCCGGCGTGGGCAACCGCTGCCCCTGTCCGGCCGCCAGCATCAGGCAGACGTAGATGCGGGTGGAGTCGGCGTCCTCGGGCTGCAGCAGGTAGAGCAGCGTCGTCGTCGCCCCGGAGTCGAGGAACTCCTGCCGCAGCCGGAGCTGGAACGGGGCGCGGTGCACGTAGGTCGTGCGCCGGCGCTGGCGCAGGGGGCGCTCGCCGGTGGCGACCGCCGGGTCGACCGGGTTGTCCACCTCTTGCTCCTGCACGCTGCGGAAGCCGCCGGGCTCGCGGGTCAGCTCGTACGGGCCGGTCTCGGGGAGCGCGGCGAGGGTCGACGGGTGGACGAACGGGCCGTGCGTGGCGTCGAGGAACGTGTCGGCGAGCGGACCGGCCGGCCCGGGCGAGCGCAGCGGGGGCAGCCAGCCACCCACGAACGACCGGTTCCCGACCTCGGGCACCTCGAGCGGGACGTCGGCCGGCTCGGCCGGCGCGAGCCAGATGAGGCCCAGCCGCTCGCGGACGGCGAAGGCGGGTGGATCGGCGCCCACGCCGCCGTTCTCGCGGAACAGCGTCCAGGTGCGGCCGAGCAGCCGGACCTGCAGCCAGCCGCCGTCGCGCAGTTCGCGGGAGAGCGCGACCGGGTGCCAGGCGTGCTCCAGCGACGGGTCGAGGTTGCTGAACACGGGTCCGGACGGGCGATCCGGCCCGCGGGCGGGCTCGATCCCGGGGGTGCCCGCCGGCCGCGGGGGCGTGGGCAGGGCCGCCCGGTCCGGGGCGATCCACACCCAGCCGTGCCGCTCCTCCACCGCCCAGGGGGTCGACAGGTCGGCGCGCGGCGGAGTCGTGCCCTCGGCCCCGAGCGACGGGATCACCTGGCACCGGCCCTCGCCGTCGAAGCGCCACCCGTGGGCGGGGCACTCGAGCCGCCCCGCCACGACCGACGCCGTGGCCAGGGGCACGCCCCGGTGGGGGCACCGCGCGGGGAACGCGCTCACCTCGCCGCCGGGTCGCAGCCGGACGACGACGTAGGAGCGGCCCGCGGCGCTCACCGGGACCGGGGCCGTGCCGACGTCGGTGCCGCGGGCCACCGGGAACCAGCCTGTCGCTCCGCCACTCGTACCCATGCCGTAGTCCAGCAGGCCGGGATTTCCCCGCGGTTACGGCCGTGGAGCGGTCGGCGCACGGATGCCGCGCCCCCGAACCGGTGACGGCCCGCCGACCCTGGTGGTGTGAGCCAGCTCTCACGAACTACGGTTCGCTGTCCACTGTCCGGTGGGGGAGGACGGCGGGCGCCGATCGCGGGGAGGAGGCTGGGGCGCCGCCCCGACTGTCGATGCGGGATGCACTGCGCTGGCTGCGACGTGGCCACCTCGGCACCGAGGCGGAGCACGCGACGTTCCGGACCCTCCACTCGGCGTCGCTCACCGCCCCCGAGCTGCGCCAGGGCCTGACCAGCGAGTCCGCGGAGCGTGCGTCCCGGCACCTGCGCAACCTGCTCGGCGTGCCGGCGGTCGCGCTCACCGACACGGTGGCGACCCTCGCCTGGGACGGCCGGTCCGGGCACCACGAGCGGGACACGCCGGCCCTGGCGGCCACCGTGCTGGAGTCCGGCAACACCGTGGTGCGCGACCGCAGGGACTTCGCCTGCTCCGACCCCGGCTGCGACCTGCGGCAGGTCGTGGTCAGCCCGCTGGTCGTCGAGGACCGGGTGGTCGGCACCCTGCAGGCCTTCACCTCCTCCGCCTCGGCCGGGCTGGTCCGGGCGGTGGCCGAGGTGGCGCACTGGGTGTCGGGCAACCTGGAGCTGGCCGAGCTCGACGCGTCGCGCACCCGCCTGATGGAGGCCGAGGTCCGGGCGCTGCGGGCGCAGATCAGCCCGCACTTCATCTACAACTCGCTGACCGCGATCGCGTCGTTCGTGCGGACCGACCCGGAGCAGGCCCGCGAGCTGCTGCTGGAGTTCGCCGACTTCACCCGCTACTCCTTCAGCCGGCACGGCGAGTACACGACGCTGGCCGAGGAGCTGCGGTCGATCGAGCGGTACCTCGTGCTGGAGAAGGCGCGCTTCGGCGACCGGCTGCAGGTCACGCTGCGGGTGGCGCAGGAGGTGCTGCCCGTCGCCGTGCCGTTCCTCTGCCTCCAGCCGCTGGTCGAGAACGCCGTCCGGCACGGGCTCGAGCACAAGCAGGGCGTCGGGACGGTGACCATCATCGCGGCCGACCGGGGCGGCGAGTGCCTCATCTCGGTCGAGGACGACGGCGTCGGGGAGGATCCGGAGAAGGTGCGGCGGGCGCTGGCGGGAGATGTCTCGGTGGACTCGGTGGGGCTGGGCAACGTGGACGCACGGCTGCGCACCGCCTTCGGCGACGACTACGGCCTCGTCGTCGAGACCGCACCCGGCGTGGGGACGAAGGTGGTGGTGCGCGTGCCCAAGTTCGCCCCGGGGGTGCATCCGTGACCGGCGACCGGATGACAGTGCTCGTGGTCGACGACGAACGGCCGGCCCTCGAGGAGCTGCGCTGGCTGCTCGAGCGGGACGACCGGATCGAGGCGGTGCTGACCTGCGACTCCGCCACCGAGGCGCTGCGCCTCCTCCAGGAGCGGGGGGTCGACGCCGTCTTCCTGGACATCCGGATGCCCGGGCTGAGCGGGGTCGACCTGGCGCGGGTGCTGTCCCGGTTCAAGGCGCCGCCGCCGGTGGTGTTCGTGACCGCCTACGACGACCACGCCGTCGACGCCTTCGACCTGGGGGCCGTGGACTACGTGCTCAAGCCGGTGCGCGACGACCGGCTGGCCGAGGCGGTCCGCCGGGTCGTCGGCGCGCGGGCGGGGAGCGCGCCGTCGTCGGTCGACGACATCGCCGTCGAGCTGGGCGGGGTGACCCGGTTCGTGCCCCGCTCCAGCGTCGGCTACGTCGAGGCGCAGGGCGACTACGCCCGGCTGCACACCCCGTCGGGCAGCCATCTGGTGCGGGTGCCGCTGACCACCCTCGAGGAGGAGTGGAAGGACGCCGGGTTCGTGCGGATCCACCGGTCGCTGCTGGTGGCCCTGCAGCACGTGCAGGAGGTCCGGATGGACGCCGGGCGGTGCACCGTCGTCGTCGGCGGGACGCACCTGGGCGTGAGCCGGCGGCACACCCGGGAGCTGCGCGACCTGCTCGTCCGCCGCGCCCGGCCGGGCACCGCGGGCAGGGGGTGACAGGTGTCGGAGAGCGCGCCCCGCCGGGTGCGGGTCACCAGCCCCCGGACCAGTGCCGCCCGCGCGCAGCGGGTGCCGGCCGCCCGGGAGATCGACGCCCAGACCCGGCTCGGCGAGGTGTACATGTCCTCGCTGATCCGCTCGCAGCTGCGGCTGGCGCTGCTCGCGCTCGCCGCCCTGGCCGTGTTCGTCGGCGGGATCCCGCTGGTGTTCTGGCTGGCCCCCGACCTCTCCGAGATCGAGGTGCTGGCCGTGCCGCTGCCGTGGCTGCTCCTGGCGTTCGCCGTGTACCCGTTCCTGCTGCTGGTGGGCTGGCTGTACGTGCGCGCCGCCGAGCGCAACGAGCGCGCCTTCACCGACGTCCTCGACCGCACGTGAACGGCCGCGCATGACGGCTGCCGGGTACAGCGTCATGGGTGTGACGGCGGTCTTCGTCGCCACCCTGGCGGTCGGTGCGTACGGCTGGCGGTTCTCCCGCACGACCAGCGACTTCTTCGTCGCGTCCCGCACGGTGCGGCCGGGACTCAACGCCTCGGCGATCGGCGGGGAGTACCTCTCCGCGGCGTCCTTCCTGGGCGTCGCGGGCCTGGTGCTCGCCTTCGGCACGGAGATGCTCTGGTACCCGGTGGGCTGGACGGCGGGCTACCTGGTCCTGCTCGTCCTCGTCGCGGCGCCGCTGCGCCGGTCCGGCGCCTACACGCTGCCCGACTTCGCCGAGAGCCGGCTGGAGTCCCGGGGGGTGCGGCGGCTGTCGGCCCTGCTGGTCGTGGCCATCGGCTGGCTCTACCTCATGCCGCAGTTCCAGGGCGCCGGCCTGGCCCTGGCCTCCACCACCGGCACCGGCTCCTGGCTGGGCGGCGTGCTGGTCGCGACCGTCGTGCTGGTCAACGTGCTGTTCGGCGGCATGCGCAGCATCACGTTCGTGCAGGCCTTCCAGTACTGGCTCAAGCTGACGGCGCTGCTCTTCCCGCTGCTGTTCATGGCCGCGATCTGGCTCGGGGACGGCGCGGTCTCCCCCGCCTCGGTGGACGTCGCGGACGTCCGCGGGACCGGTGACTCGTGGGTGTCGCCACTGGCCGGGGGCGAGCACGAGGTCTACACGACGTACTCGATCATCATCGCGACCTTCCTCGGCACGATGGGCCTGCCGCACGTGGTGGTCCGCTTCTACACCAACCCCGACGGGGCGGCGGCCCGCCGGACGACGCTGTTCGTGCTGGCCCTGCTCGGCCTCTTCTACCTCCTCCCGCCGGTGTACGGGGGCCTCGGCCGGCTCTACGCGCCGGACCTCGTCGCCAGCGGCCAGGCGGATTCGGTGGTGCTGGAGCTGCCGTCGCGCATGGTGGCCGGGACCGCGGGCGAGCTGCTGTCCGCGCTGACGACGGCGGGGGCGTTCGCGGCGTTCCTCTCCACGTCGTCCGGGCTGACCGTCGCCGTGGCGGGCGTGATCAGCCAGGACGTGATGGGTCGCCGGTTCGGCGGGGTGCGCGCCTTCCAGGCCGGCGCCGTCGTCGCCGTCCTCGTCCCGCTGGGCCTCGCCGTCCTCACCGAGGGGGTGGGGGTCGCCCAGGCCGTCGGGCTGGCCTTCGCCTTCGCGGCCTCGACCCTCTGCCCGCTGCTGGTGCTGGGCATCTGGTGGCGCCGGCTCACCGACGTCGGAGCGATCGCCGGGATGCTCGTCGGTGGGGGCTGCGCGGGCGGAGCGGTGCTGGCGACCCTGCTCGGCCTCGGCCCCGAGGGCTGGGGTGGGGCGCTGCTCGCCCAGCCCGCCGCGTGGACCGTCCCGCTGGCCTTCCTCACCATGGTGGGGGTCTCGCTGGTCACGCCGCGGCGGGTGCCGCGGCACGCGGCCCGGACGATGGTGCGGCTGCACACCCCGGAATCCGTCCAGCTCGACCGCGGGAACCCACCGCGCTGAATCGCCGGTCCGGCGCTCGCGGAGGCGACCGCTCGTCCCGCCGGACCTGCCGCACACCGAACGCCGACGACCGCTCGGCGCACCGGTCGATCGTCCGGCCCCCGACACCGGACCGCTCTCCTACCGTGACGGGGCTCACATCTCCCAGGTGTGACGCCCGCCCACGCTGACCAGGAGGTCGCACCGTGACCGAGCCCACGGAACGGCGTCTGCTGACGCCCGAGGAGTACCTGCAGGCCCAGAACTCGCCGGAGTTCGCCGAGCTCAAGCGCAGGTTCCGGCGGTTCGCCTTCCCGATGACGTTCGCCTTCTTCACCTGGTACCTGGTCTACGTCCTGCTCTCCACGTACGCGCCGGACTTCATGTCCACCGAGGTCTTCGGCAACGTCAACCTGGGCCTCCTGCTCGGCCTCGCCCAGTTCGTGACGACGTTCGCGATCACGCACCTGTACGTGGCGCACGCGAACAAGAACACCGACCCGATCGCCGACGAGATGCGCGAGCGCCTCGAGCGGCACGACTACCGGTCCGGCACGGACACCACCGACACCGAGGGGGCCACCCGTGTCTGACCTGTTCGCCGCCGACGACACGATCGGCGAGCCCGCCGTCAACATCTCGATCTTCGGGGCCTTCGTCCTGGTCACGCTGATCATCACGTTCCGGGCCAGCCGGAACAACAAGAGCGCCGCGGACTACTACGCGGCCGGCCGCAACATCAGCGGCACGCAGAACGGCCTGGCCATCGCGGGCGACTACCTCTCGGCGGCGTCCTTCCTGGGCATCGCCGGCGCCATCGCCGTCTACGGCTACGACGGCTTCCTGTACTCGATCGGCTTCCTGGTGGCGTGGCTGGTCGCCCTGCTGCTGGTCGCCGAGCTGATGCGCAACACCGCCCGGTTCACCATGGCCGACGTCCTGGCCTTCCGGATGCAGGAGCGCCCGGTGCGCATGGCCGCGGCCATCTCCACCCTGGCGGTGTCGCTGTTCTACCTGCTGGCGCAGATGGCGGGCGCGGGTGGGCTGGTCGCCCTGCTGCTCGGCGTCAGCGGTGACGCGGCGGAGGCGCTGGTCGTCACCCTGGTCGGCGCGCTGATGATCTTCTACGTGCTCGTCGGCGGCATGCGCGGCACCACCTACGTCCAGATGATCAAGGCGACGCTCCTGATCGCCGGTGCCTTCGTGATGACGGTGTGGGTGCTCGGCGAGTACGGGTTCAACCTGTCCGCGCTGCTCGGTGGCGCGCAGGAGCTCGCCGTCGAGGGCCGCGACGTCCTGGCGCCGGGTGCGCAGTACGGCGCCACGGAGACGTCCAAGCTGGACTTCGTCTCCCTCGGCCTGGCGCTGGTGCTCGGCACGGCGGGCCTGCCGCACGTGCTGATGCGCTTCTACACGGTGCCCACGGCCAAGGACGCGCGGAAGTCGGTCGTCTGGGCCATCTGGCTGATCGGCATCTTCTACCTGTTCAGCCTGGTCATCGGCTACGGCGCCGGTGCGCTGGTCGGCCCGGAGCGCATCCTCGGCGCGCCGGGTGCGGTCAACGCCGCGGCCCCGCTGCTGGCCTTCGAGCTCGGCGGGACGGTGCTGCTGGGCATCATCGCCGGCGTCGCGTTCGCCACGATCCTCGCGGTGGTGGCCGGCCTGACGATCACCGCCTCGGCCTCGTTCGCGCACGACGTCTACGCGTCGGTGATCAAGCGGGGCAACGTCCCGCCGAACGGTGAGGTGCGGGTCGCCCGCATCACCGCCGTCGTCATCGGGGCGGTCGCGATCGGGTTGGGCATCCTGGCGCTGCAGGCCGGCATCAACATCGCCTTCCTGGTGGCGCTGGCCTTCGCGGTGGCTGCCTCGGCGAACCTGCCGACGATCCTCTACACGCTGTTCTGGAAGAACTTCACCACCCAGGGCGCGCTGTGGTCGATCTACGGCGGGCTCATCGCCTGCATCGGCCTGATCATCTTCTCGCCGGTGGTCTCCGGCGCGCCGGTGAACGAGCTGACCGGCAAGAGCACGTCGCTGATCCAGGACGTCGACTTCTCCTGGTTCCCGCTGAACAACCCCGGCCTGGTCTCGATCCCGCTGTCGTTCTTCCTCGGCTGGCTCGGGTCGAAGCTGTCCAAGGAGAAGCCGGACGTGCTCAAGAACGCCGAGCTCGAGGTGCGGGCGTTCACCGGGATCGGGGCGGAGAAGGCCGTCCAGCACTGAAGAAGGACCTCGCTGCCCCCCACGGCTCGCATGCTCGCCGCGGGCCCCTGCAGCGAGGCCGGTTGCAGCACGTTGCGTGGCGCGCG
>JBEPZM010000076.1:0-12427 GCA_041640835.1 Blastococcus sp. | reverse complement strand
CACCCGCGAGGAACAGTTCCGGTCCGCTGAGGTCGGCCACGAGCGGGACCGTAGCGCCGCCGGCCCCGCTCGCGACACCGTCCGGGGCGCCGGCCGGCGGGTCCCCGCCTGGCCCCGCCGCCGGGGACGAGACCAGACTGTGCGGCGTGAGCGATCAACGGCCGGTGCAGCTGCGGGTGGCGATGGCCCAGGTGGACACCCGGGTCGGCGACCTCGAGGGCAACAGCGACCTCGTCCTGCGGTGGACCGCCAAGGCGGCCGCGGAGAGCGCGCACCTCGTGGTCTTCCCCGAGATGACGCTGACCGGCTACCCGCCCGAGGACCTCGTCCTGCGCGAGTCCTTCGCCCGCGCCAGCGAGCGCACGCTCGTCGAGCTGGCGGCGGAGCTCGCCGACCAGGGGCTGGGCGGCATCGCCGTCGTCGTCGGGTACCTCGCGCACACGGAGGGCGCAGGCCCGGCCCCGGTCGACTCCACCCCCACCGACGACGACGCCCCCGGCGACGCCAACCCGCGCCGCGGCGCACCGCGCAATGCGGCGGCGCTGCTGTTCGGCGGCGAGGTCGTCGTCCGCTACTACAAGCGGCACCTGCCGAACTACGGCGTCTTCGACGAGGCGCGCTACTTCGTGCCCGGCACCGAGCTGCCGATCGTGCGGCTGCACGGCATCGACGTGGCGCTGACCGTCTGCGAGGACCTGTGGGTCGAGGGCGGTCCGTGCGGGATCGCGGGGCAGGCCGGCGTCGACCTCGTCGTCTCCCCCAACGCCTCGCCCTACGAGCGGGCCAAGGACGACCTGCGGCTGCCGCTGGTGCGCCGGCGGGCGGCCGAGGCGCGGGCGACGGTCCTCTACTGCAACCAGGTGGGCGGGCAGGACGAACTGGTCTTCGACGGCGACTCGATGGCCGTGGCCGCCGACGGCACGCTGCTGGCCCGCTCCCCCCAGTTCGTCGAGCACCTGGCGACGATCGACCTCGACCTCGACCCGTCGTCGGTCCCCGAGCGGCGCGAGGGCCGGATCGGCCCGATGACCGTCACCCGGCACGTCATCACCGAGGAGCCGGTGCCCGCGTTCGACCGGCGGCCCTCGACTGTCGTCGAGCCGCTGAGCGACAGCGAGGAGGTCTGGCGGGCGCTGGTGCTGGGCCTCAAGGACTTCATCGACAAGAACGGCATGCCCTCGGTCGTGCTCGGCATGTCCGGCGGCATCGACTCCGCCCTGGTGGCCGCCCTCGCCGTCGATGCGCTCGGGGCCGACCGGGTGCACGGCGTGGGGCTGCCGTCGAAGTGGTCCAGCGAGCACTCGCTGGCCGACGCCGAGGACTCCGCGCGCCGGCTGGGCATGCACTACTCCGTCGTCCCGATCGCGCCGATGGTGGACGCCTACGAGGCATCGGTCGAGCTGTCCGGCGTCGCCGCGGAGAACCTGCAGGCCCGCGTGCGCGGCACGCTGCTCATGGGACTGAGCAACCAGCACGGGCACCTGCTGCTGGCGACGTCGAACAAGAGCGAGGTCGCCGTCGGCTACTCCACGCTCTACGGCGACGCGGCCGGCGGGTTCGCCCCGATCAAGGACGTGCCCAAGACGCTGGTGTGGGACCTGGCCCGCTGGCGCAACGCGCACGCCCGCGACCGCGGGGAGACCGAGCCGATCCCGCAGAACTCCATCGACAAGCCACCGTCGGCCGAGCTCGCCCCCGGGCAGCAGGACAGCGACTCGCTGCCGTCCTACGACGTGCTCGACGCGGTCATCGCCGACTACGTCGACCGCGACCTCGGCATGGCCGAGCTGCTGGAGCGCGGTCACGACCCGGAGGTGGTGGCGCGGGTGCTCCGCCTGGTCGACACCGCCGAGTTCAAGCGCCGGCAGTCGGCCCCGGGCACCAAGATCAGCCTCAAGGCGTTCGGCCGCGACCGGCGGCTGCCCGTGACCAACCGGTGGCGGGAGACCCTGCCCACCGTGCGCGAAGGAGCTCAGTCATGACGGAGTCGGTGCTGTACGGGGGCACGTCCTCCTCGCGGGTGCGGATCCACCACCTGCAGCAGGCCAAGGAGCGCGGCGAGAAGTGGGCCATGCTCACCGCCTACGACACCTACAGCGCGGCCATCTTCGAGGAGGCCGGCATCCCGGTCATGCTCGTGGGCGACTCCGCCGGCAACGTCGTCCTCGGGCACAGCAGCACCGTGCAGGTGACGGTCGAGGACATGCTGCTGCTCACCAAGGCGGTCACCCGCTCGACCAAGCGGTCGCTGATCGTGGCGGACCTCCCCTTCGGCTCCTACGAGTCCGGGCCGCAGCAGGCCTTCGAGACCGCCGTGCGGCTGATGAAGGAGGGCGGCGCCCAGGCCGTCAAGCTCGAGGGCGGCGTGCGCGTCACGCCGCAGATCAAGCTGCTGCACGACTCGGGCATCCCGGTCATGGCGCACATCGGCTTCACGCCGCAGAGCGAGCACGCCCTCGGCGGGTTCCGGGTGCAGGGCCGCGGCGCCGGCGCCGAGCAGCTGCTCGCCGACGCCCGTGCCGTGCAGGAGGCCGGGGCCTTCGCCGTCGTGCTGGAGATGGTGCCGGCCGCGATCGCCGCCGAGGTGACCAAGGAGCTGGTCATCCCGACCGTCGGCATCGGCGCCGGGGTCGACTGCGACGCCCAGGTGCTCGTCTGGCCCGACATGGCCGGGCTCAACGGTGGGCGGGTGCCGAAGTTCGTGAAGAAGTACGCCGACCTGCGGGGCGAGCTGCTGCGGGCGGCACAGGAGTTCGCGGGCGAGGTGCGCGGCGGGGTCTTCCCGGGCCCCGAGCACTCTTTCGACTAGCGGCCGTGGCTCGGATCAGCAGGGCGTAGCCGAGCGCGTTGAGCGCCAGCGCCACCGCGTAGACGCCGAGCTGGACACCGGCCGCCCGGACGTCGAGCCCCAGCGGCGCGAACACGTAGTGGCCGAGGAAGCCGCCGTCGTAGGCCTGCTCCCCCGCCCGTTCCCGGAGAGCCAGCTCCAGGTCGGTGAGCGGGCAGTCGGCCCCGGCGAGGTTGAGCGCGAGGACGGCCAGGGCCACCGGGGCGTGCAGCAGCACGAGCCGCGGCCACCGGACCGCGAGCAGCGCGCCGGTGAGCATGAACAGGACGGCGGTGGCGTGCAGGAGCGCCACCGCGTGCGCGTACAGCACCGCCCCATCCTGGCAGCGGGTGCGGCCGGGGGGCGAGTGCTCCGCGCAGCAATCAGGCGGTCGCGCTGCGGAGGGTGTGCTCGAGGCGGTCGAGGAGCTCGTCCACGTGGTCCTCGTCGTAGCCCCGACCGCGGCCGAACCCCTGCTTGCGGAAGACGACGTCGCGCACGTCGTCCGCGGTGAGCGCCGGAGTGCGCCGGAGGGCCAGGGCGGTCAGCGCCTCGCCCGCCCGCGCCAGGAAGTCGTCGACCTCCTCGGTGGCGTAGCCCTTCCTCCCCCAGCCCGGGACGCGGAGCTGCACCGCCCGGAGCTCGTCGGCGGTGAGCGCCGACGCCATCAGACGTCGGTGACGCGGATGCCGGCGTGCACCTTGTAGCGGCGGTTGACCGAGACCAGGTTGACGGTCAGCGCCTCCACCTGGCGGGCGTTGCGCAGCCGGCCGGCGTAGATGCCCCGCATGCCGGGGAGCCGGCCGGCGAGCGCCTGCACCGTGTCCATCGAGGCGCGGTCGTCGCCGACGACCATCACGTCGCCGTCGATCGTGGGCCTGGAGAGGTCCTCGAGCAGCCGGGCCGAGAGGTGGTGGAACGCGCCGACCACGTGCGAGTCGGGCAGCAGGGCGGCCGCCTGCTGGGCCACGCTGCCCTCCGCGACATCGAGCACGTAGGCGCCGAGCTCGTCGAACCCCATGGGCACGACGCAGTCGACGACGATCTTGCCGGCCAGCGGGGTCGCCAGCTCGGCCAGCGTCGCGGCGTGCCCGTCGAAGGGAACGGCCACGATCACCAGGTCGGCCGCGCCCGCGACGTCGGCGTTGGATCCCCCCTGCACCGACACCTCGGCGCCGGCGGACGCGGTCTGCGCGCGGGCGGCGACGTCGGAGGCCACCTCGGCGGCGCGCTCGGCGTCACGCGATCCGAGCAGGATGCGCTGCCCGGCGGCGGCCAGGCGGACGGCGAGCCCGCGGCCCTGCGGCCCGGTGCCCCCGAGAATCCCGACGACCAGTTCCTCCACCGCACGACCTTCGGTCACGTCAGCCCCTTCCGCGGCACCGGACGGCCCGGCTCCTGCACCGATCATCCAGGGACGACGGCGGGGACCGTCAGTCGCCCTCCCACTTGCGGTCCTCGTCGGTGATCTGCTTCTCCCGTTCGGCCACCGAGGCCAGCGCGTGCTCGGCCTGCTCGCGGGTCTCGTACGGGCCCAGCCGGTGCCGTTCGGCGCATCCGTCCCGCGTCTCGACCGTGTGGTGCTTCAGGCAGTAGAACCAGGGTCCGTCGGCCATGCGTGCCTCCTCCTGCTGGTCGGGAGCCCCACTCTCGCACCGGCGCGATCCGCCCGCCAGGAAGCGTGCTGAGCCGTTCGGGGGCGCCCGATCGGGTGTCGCACCACAGAACGGCGCGGAAACCCGTGTCGGAATGACCGGGGGTACGGCATCCTGCTCCGGTGATCGGCCCCCTACCCTCCGTCCGCGCGGACGGCACGGAGACCACGGAGCCGCCCACCCCCTCCGGCCTCGACCGTCGCGTGGCCGCGCTCTCCCTCGCCGCGCTGCTGGTGATCGGCGCGCTGATGGGCTCGATCAACCTCGTCGTCGACGGCGTGCTCCGGGACGGCGCGCCCCGCTGGGCCTACGCCGGCACGATGCTGCTGCTGTTCGTCCTCGCCGCGAACCTCGCCGCCCGGGGCCGGGTGGGCCAGCGGCACACCCTCGTGCTGGTGCTGCTGGGCGACCTGATCTACCTCGTCGTCGTGCTCTGCATCGAGGATCCGCTGCGGTACGCCACCCCGCTGATGCTGCTGTTCCCGGCGCTGGCCGCCGCGTGGTTCCTCCGGCCGCGCCCGCTGCTGGTGCACATGGTCGTGATCACCGGCGTGTGCCTGGCCGCCCTCTGGCCCAGCTACGACAGCACCGTCGGTCTCCTCGTCCAGGTGGGGGTGAGTGCCGCCACCCTGAACGCGGCGTCCGCAGGTGTCTTCCTCCTCCGCCGGCGCGTGCAGCGGCTGCTCACGGCGACCGAGACGCTCAGCCGCCAGGACCCGCTGACCGGGCTCTACAACCGCCGGTACCTCGTCGAGCAGGCGCCGCGGCTCTGGGCCCGGGCCCGCCGTGAGGGCGGCCGGCTGAGCGCCGTCGTGCTCGACCTGGACCACTTCAAGCGGCTCAACGACGAGTTCGGCCACGCGGTCGGCGACGACGTGCTGGGCTCGGTCGCACGCTCCCTGGCCGCCACCGTCCGCCCGACCGACCTGCTGGCGCGCACCGGCGGCGAGGAGCTGGTCGTCCTGAGCACGGTCGACCTGCCGGAGGAGGCGCAGCGGCTGGCCGAGCGCCTCCGGACGGCGGTCTCCGGGGCGCGCGGCGAGGGCGGGCACGCCGTGACCGCGTCCGTCGGCCTGGCGGTCGCCGACCCGCACGACGGGGAGGACCCGGTGGCGTCGCTGTGGCGGCTGGTGGAGCGGGCCGACACGGCGATGTACGCGGCCAAGCGCGGCGGGCGCGACCGGGTGGCCGTGGCCGACCCGGTCGGCCCGGAGCCGGCGGACCGGACCGTCGACACGGCACCTTCGGCCGGGGCCTGCCGTCCACCCGACCGGGTTCTCGACCGGTAGCTTCCGCGAACTTCTGTTTCGCTAGGGGCATGTCGCTCCCGGCGCCGGATCCGACGCGGACGGTCCCCCTTCCGCTGCGCGAGCAGGCCGACGTCCGCGACCGCTGGCTGACCGAGCGGCTGCTGGACCTGCTGCCCGTGCTGATGGACCGCGCCGGCATCGACCTGTGGATCGTCGCGGGCCGTGAGTACAACGAGGACCCGGTGCTGGCGACCCTGCTGCCCGCGGCCTGGCTGTCGGCGCGACGGCGCACCGTGCTGCTCCTGCACCGCAGCGACGACGGCGTCACCCCCGTCGCCGTCTCGCGCTACCCCGTCGGGCAGTTCCTGCCGGCCGAGGTGGGCGAGGGTCCGGCGGACTGCGAGTGGGACGTCGTCCGCCGCTTCGTCGAGCAGGCCGACCCGACGTGCATCGGCGTCGACGTCTCGGCCGACTTCGCCCTCGCCGACGGGCTCTCGCACAGCGAGCACCGGCAGCTGGCCGAGGCTCTGGGCCCCTATGCCGACCGCCTGGTGCCGGCCGAGCCGCTGGCGGTCTCCTGGCTGGAGACCCGGCTGCCGGAGGAGATGGCGGTGCTGCACGCGCTCAACCGGCTCACCGCCGAGGTCGTCGCCGACGCCTTCGCCACCGCGGTCGCGCCGGGGACCTCGACGGCGATCGACGTCGCCTGGTGGCTGCGGCAGCGGCTGCACGACCTCGGGGTGGAGCCGTGGTTCCAGCCGTCGGTCGCCCTCCAGCGCGCGGGCATCCCGCTCGTCGAGCAGGGCGGGGCGCTGCTGCCCGCCGTCCCGTACGACGCCGTCATCGAGCCGGGCGACCTGGTGCACTGCGATCTCGGCCTGACCAGCCTCGGGCTGCGCACCGACACCCAGCGGACCGCCTACGTGCTGCGGCCGGGCGAGACCGCAGCGCCCGCGGGGCTGCGCGAGCTGCTCGCCGCGGGCAACCGGATGCAGGACCTCACCGTCGCGGAGCTGCGTCCGGGCCGCACCGGCAACGAGGTGCTTGCCGCCGCGCGGGCCGCGGCGGCATCGGCGGGGATCGAGGCCGACGTCTACTCCCACCCCATCGGCGTGCACGGCCACGGCGCCGGGCCGGCGATCGGCCAGTGGGACGAGCAGGCCGCCGTCCCGGGTGCCGGCAGCTACCCGGTGCACCTGGACACCGCCTACGCCCTCGAGCTGGCGGTGCGCCGGCCGGTGCCCGAGTGGGACGGCCAGTGCGTGCGCCTGGGGCTCGAGCAGGGCGTCTCGCTCACCGCGGCCGGCGTGGAGTACCTGGGCCGGAGGCAGACCGAGCTGGCGCTGGTCCCGGCCGGCGGACGCTTCCGTCAGCCGGGCGGGCCGGAGCTACTTCTTCGCGCTCTTCTTGCGGGCGTCCGCGGTCTTCTTCGTGCTGGCCTTCTGGATCGCGTCGACGAGCTCCTTCTTCTTCATCGTCGACCGCCCGGAGATGTCGAGCTTCTTCGCGATCTTCTTCAGGTGGTCCTTCGTCGCGTTGGCGTCGACACCGCCCTTGGTCTCCCGGTTCGTGCCGCGGCCGCCCGCTGCCTGGGCGTCGGAGGGCCCCTTCTTCCCGCCCTCCTTGGGCGCCCAGCGGTCGCCCACCTTCTCGAACGAGTGCTTCACCGCGGCCCACGCGACCTGGTTGGCGCGACGCTCGTCGCCGTACTCGTCGGCGGCGGAGTCGTGCGCCTTCGCGAACGTGCGCTGCGCCTTCTTCGGCGACCGCAGCAGCGTGCTGGGCAGCTCCGACTTCTTGGCGTCGCCCTTCTTGGTGGTCTTCGGCATGACCTCTCCTCCTCGGGGTGTTGCCCCGGCCCCTACCCGCCCGGCCCGCCAAGATCACATCGCGCACGGACCGCCAGGAACGGGATCAGCGCCGCGGCCAGCGCGTCCGGGGCCTCCTCGGCCACGTGGTGGCCGCTGTCGATCGGGCCGCCGCCGCGCAGGTCCGTCGTCCAGTCCGCCCAGATCGCCCTCGGGTCACCGTGCAGCTCCTCGAGGTCGTCGCGGGCCGACCACAGCACCAGGGTGGGGCAGCCGACGCGGCGTCCGTCCGCCCGGTCGGCCTCCTCGGCGGCACGGTCGACGCCGAGCCCGGCTCGGTAGTCCTCGAGCATCGCGTGCACGGTGGCCGGGTTCCGGATCGCGGCCAGGTGGTCGGCGTGGTTCTCCTCCCCCATGGCCTCCGCCCGGCCGGGTGCCAGCGACCCGTACCAGGCCTCGGGGTCGGCGGAGATGGCCCGCTCCGGCTTCTCGGGCTGGGCGAAGAAGAACCAGTGCCACCAGGCCGCCGCGAACCGGGCGTCCGCGCGGTTCAGGTGCTCCACGATCGGGATGCAGTCGAGCACGGCGAGGTGGCTGACGGCGGCGGGGTGGTCCAGCGCCGTCCGCAGCGCGACGTAGCTGCCCCGGTCGTGGCCGACGACGGCGAACCGCTCGTGGCCGCGCGCGTGCATCAGCGCGACGACGTCGCCGGCCATCGCCCGCTTCGAGTAGGGCGCGTGGTCCGCGGTGGTCGGGGGCTTCGACGAGCCGCCGTACCCGCGCAGGTCGGGGCAGACGACGGTGTGCCCGGCCGCGACGAGCAGCGGGGCCACCCGGTGCCAGGTGGTGTGCGTGCGCGGATGGCCGTGCAGCAGCACGACCGGTGGCCCTGTCCCGCCCACCCGGAGCCGCAGGACGACGTCGTTCCCGACGTCGACCCGCGACTCCTCGAACCCGTCGAAGAACGGCACGGCGGGACCGGGACGGGTCAGCTCAGGGCAGGT
Organism: Blastococcus sp.; assembly: GCA_041640835.1. Lineage (GTDB taxonomy): Bacteria > Actinomycetota > Actinomycetes > Mycobacteriales > Geodermatophilaceae > Blastococcus. Next base: position 3,883 of record JBEPZM010000076.1, on the reverse strand, counting down.
CGGCGGAGTCCGACGACTGCCGGTGCCCGCCCTGGGCGTCGTCGGGGTCGGTGTTGACCGTCCGCTCCTCGGACTCGGCGAGGATGATCTCGGCGGCGACCTGCTCCATGCCGCTGCCCTTGAGCGCTGCCTCCTCGGGGAGGAGCTCGGCGCGGCTGGCGATGTTGTCCTCGGTGACGTTGTCGAGCGCCTCGGCGCTCGGCTCCTTCTGCGTCGTCATCAGAACCGCTGCTGCTCGGTGCCGATGCCCAGGGCGCGGGCGACGTCCTGGACGTTCTCGAACTGCTCGCCCTCCGGCAGCCGGCGCAGGTCGGCGAGAACCCGGTCGGGAACGGTGGCGTCCTCCTGGGCCTTGGCGATCAGCTGGTCGCGGTCGGCCGGCCACACCTCCTTGCCCAGGTACTCGGCGAGCGCCGAACGGCGCTCGATGTCGCCCTCGTCGGTGCCGGGCGAGGTGGCGGGCTGGTGCGGGTCGGTCACGGGATCTCCTTCTCGTGGTGGTGCGGGGTCACTGACCCGACGACGTCGAGTCGTCGGTGTACCGGAGGACGGCGGCGACGGGCACCTCGTCGGGCAGCGCCGCCCGGGGCAGGACGACGACCTGGGCGGCACTGGCCAGGGCGGCCTGCACGAGCGCACGGTCGGCCGGCACGACGCTGCCGTGGATGCCGAGGGCGTCCATGTCGTGCTGGTTCACGCCCAGCTCCAGCGGTGAGCCGCCGACGAGCAGAGTCTCCTCGGCCGGGTCGTCGGCCAGCACGAGCGTCTCGACCTGGCCCTTGCGCAGGGCCTCGACGACCCGGTCGGTGCCGGTCACGGACAGCCCGTGGGCGGCCGCGGCCTGCACCTTCTCCGCCGTCTCGGCGATCTGGCGTGCCTCGTGCTCGGCGACCAGCTCGGCCTCGCGGGTGTCGACCGGCTCGCGGCTGGCCCCCGCGGCCCGGCCGCCCTCGTCCATGGAGACGATCAGGTGCGACCACGATCCGGCGCGGTCGGTGAGGATCTGGCGGGCGCGGACGTCGCCGGCGATCAGGACGAAGGCGGCCGAGTGCCGCTGGACCATGTCGTCGATCTGCTGGGCGACGGCGTCGACGTTGTGGATCCAGATGTTCTCGGTGTTGTGCTGGTACCGGTGGTGGGCCCAGCCGCCGCCCTGGAACTTGCGGATGTGCCGGGTGTCCCCCTCGACCGACGTCTGCTCGTCGTCCCCCTCGGGGAGGTTCACGAAGGTGATGTCGGCGCCGACGCGGTCGATGAGCACCACGACGTGCGGCACCCGGCCGGCCAGCTGGCGCAGCACCGGGACCAGGTCCGGCTGCGGAGACCACGCGGCCACCTCGCCGGCCGGTGCGCCGGCCAGCGGCTGGTCGAGGACGACCGAGCCGGAGGAGTCGACGACCACCGCCCGGCCGCGCAGGGTGCCCGCCTCGCCGCCTTCGTTGCCCTCGAGCAGCCGGCTCCGGACGGCCTCGACGACCGCCTCGGGCGCGCCCTGCTCGGTGAGCCTCTCGGCGATGGCCCGGACGCGGAGGTCGAGCTCGGTGTCGGCGTTCTCGGTGGTGTGGGTGACGTCGGCGCAGACCGTGGCGTACGGGCCGGGGGCCGCGAACACCGGTTCCAGGAAGGACACGTCCATGGCGGGTGACAGCCTCTCGGTGGATCGGAGGACGTGGGCCCGCTGTCTCGAGCCGGAACGTCGTCGTGATCGCCGCCTACCCACCGACCGCTGCCTCACACCCGTGTCGGATGCTGGGCCCGGGGGTAGCCGCTCCCCGACCGAGAACGAGAACCCACCGAGAGGACGAGACGTGCCCGAGCGCGATCTGCCGCTGAAGGACTACGACCACCTGCCCGTGGGCTCGCTGACCTCACGCATCCGCACGCTGGACGCCGAGGACCTGACCACGCTCCTGGACTACGAGAAGGCCCACGGCAACCGCTTCCAGGTCGTGCGCGTCATGGAGAGCCGGCTGACCAGCCTGAAGAACGGCGCTCAGCCCTCGGGCGGCGACCCGTCCGCCGTCGGCGCGGACGCACCGCCCCCGGCCGAGGGCGGCTCGAAGGCGTCCGAGGCCACCTCGGGCCCGCCGATCAACCCGCCGTCGCAGGGCGACCCGACCAACCCCGCTCAGCCCCGCTGAGCCCTCACAACACCCGCATCAGGTCCATGACGGCGGGGCCGACGACGACGATCATCAGCGCCGGGAGGATGCAGACCATCAGCGGGAAGACCACCTTGACGGGGATCTCCATCGCCTTCTTCTCGGCCCGCTGCTTGCGCTTGTCCCGGAGGTCCTCGGCCTGGGCGCGGAGCACGTCGGCGATGGCGATGCCGTAGGAGTCCGCCTGGTTGACCGCGCCGACGAAGCGCCGCAGGTCCTCCACGTCGGTGCGACGGGCGAGGGCGTTGTAGGCCTCGCGGCGCGGTCGGCCGACGGTCACGTCGTGCAGGGTGCGGCTCAGCTCCTCGGCCAGCGGGCCCTTGCCGTTGGCGGCGGCGCGGGTCAGGGCGGCGTCGAAGCCGAGGCCCGCCTCCACGGCGATGGTCATCTGGTCGAGGGTGTCGGGCAGCTCGTTGCGGATCGCCTCCTGGCGCTCCTTGCCGCGGCCCCACACGATCGCGTCGGGCACGACATAGCCGCCGACGGCGAGGCCGACCAGGGCGACGAGCGAGAAGAAGCCGGGGGCGGCCAGGAAGAGGAGCAGTCCGACCACCGCGCCGGCCGCGCCGGCGAGCAGCTTGGCCCACAGCGCGCGGCTCATGCTGCGGCCGCCGGCGAACCCGGCGAGCTCGATCAGCCGGCGCATCCGCGCCGCCGCCCGGTCCGGGGTGAGCACGCGCAGCAGCGCGTCCAGCCCCGTGCCACGGGACTCCAGGGAGCCGACCTCGAGGACCCGGGCGCCGAGGCCCCGGCTGAGGTTGCGGCGCGCGATGGCCAGGGTCCGGCCGGAGGTGCCGAAGGCGACGGTCACCAGGTAGGCGGCGGGTGCGACGACCAGCAGGACGCCGAGGAGCACGGAGGCGGTCATCAGAACTTCACCTTCACCGTCGAGCGGAGCCAGAAGGCGCCGATGGTCAGCAGGGTGACGGCCGCGAGCAGCAGCACCCGGCCCGAGCCCGTGCCGGTGAGCACGGCCGTGTAGTCCGGCGAGACGATGCTGAGCAGCAGGAAGAGCGCGAACGGCATGGTCATGAGCACGATCCCGGAGAGCCGGCCCTCGGCGGACAGGGCCTCGGCGTGCCGGCGGATCTGGTTGCGCTCGCGGATCGTGGTGCTCACGCGGTCCAGCACCTCGGCCAGGTTGCCGCCGACCTCGCGGTGGATGGCGATGGCCTGGACGACCCAGGCGAAGTCCTCGCTGCCGGTGCGGTCCGCCACCTCCTCGAGGGCGACGTTGACGTCGCGCCCGACGCGGGTCTCGTTGACCACGCGGGCGAACTCCTCGGCCGTCGGCGACTGGGCGTCGCGGGAGACCGCGTCGACCGCGCGCAGCACGCTGTGGCCGGCCCGCAGGCTGCTGGCCATGAGGTGCAGCGTGTCGTCGAGCTGGTCGATGAACGCGGCCTGCCGGCGGCTGCGGTAGCGGCCGACGACGACCTTCGCGACCAGCGGCGCCAGCAGCGCGAACAGCACGGCGAGCACCGGGCCGCCGAGCACGGCGCCGACCATCATCGCGGTCAGGCCGCCGATGGCGGTGAGGACGACGACCTCGGCCGGCCGGCGGGTGATGCCCGCCCGCTCCAGCGCCGACTCCAGCAGGTGCTGCCGGCCGACGCGCTTGAGCAGCCGGTCGGCCACCGCGGTGGCGTCGTCCAGCGCACCGGCCAGCCGGGTCGCCGCGGGCGCGGCGCTCGGGTCCAGCCGGACGAGCGGCACGCGGG
>JBEPZM010000075.1:0-12437 GCA_041640835.1 Blastococcus sp. | reverse complement strand
GGCCATTTCTGCCCTCGGGGTGGCCGCGTGAGCCCCCGCTTCGTCGTCGAGGCGGACGGCGGGTCGCGGGGCAACCCGGGGCCGGCGGGCTACGGCGCGCTGGTGCGCGACGCCGACACCGGCCGGGTGCTCGCCGAGCGCGCCGCCTCCGTGGGCCGGGCGACCAACAACGTCGCCGAGTACGGCGGCCTGGTCGCCGGCCTGCAGGCGGCGCTGGACCTGGACGCCTCCGCCGACGTCGAGGTCCGGATGGACTCCAAGCTCGTCGTCGAGCAGATGTCGGGACGCTGGCAGATCAAGCACCCCGACATGCGGCAGCTCGCCCTTCAGGCCCGCGCCATCGCCGGCCGGCTGGGCAGCGTCCGCTACACCTGGGTGCCGCGGGCGCAGAACGGCGCGGCCGACGCCCTGGCGAACAGCGCGATGGACGGCAGGCCGGTGCACCGCGACCTGGCCGCCGAGCCGTCGGTGACCGAGACCGACGTCCAGCCCGAGGAGCCGCGCGCGGTCGTCACCACGGTGACCCACCTGCTCCGCCACGGGCAGACGGAGCACACCCCGGAGCGTCGTTACAGCGGCCGCAACGACCTGCCGCTGTCCCTGACCGGCCGGGCCGAGGCCGAGGCGGCTGCCGCCCGCGTCGCCGACCTCGGCATCGAGGCGATCGTGGCCTCGCCGCTGCGCCGCACCCGCGAGACCGCGGAGATCGTCGCCGGCGTGCTGGGCCTGCCGGTCGAGCTCGAGCACGACCTGATCGAGCTCGACTTCGGCGACCTCGAGGGGCTCACCGGCGCCGAGGCGCTGCAGAAGCACCCGCTCGCCGTCCGCCGGTTCATGTCCGACCTCACCGTCGCCGCCCCGGGCGGCGAGTCGATCGCCGACGTGAGCGCCCGGGTGGCCCGGGCCCGCCGGGGCGTCCTCGACCGGTTCGCCGGGCAGTCGGTGCTCCTGGTCAGCCACGTCACCCCGATCAAGCTGATGCTCGCGGCGGGACTCGGCGCCGGCGACGACGTCGTCCACCGGGTCTACCTGCAGGCGGCCTCGCTGTGCACCGTTGCCTGGTCCTCCGACGGCCGCACCTCGGTGCGGCTGGTGAACGACACCGCGCACCTGCGCTGAGACGTCAGAGCCGGCCGGCGTCGATCACGCGGGACAGGAACTGCCGGGTGCGGGCCTCGACCGGATCGCCGAGCACCTGCTGCGGCGGTCCGGACTCGAGGACGACGCCGCCGTCCAGGAAGGCGACGGTGTCGGCGACCTGACGGGCGAAGCCCATCTCGTGCGTCGCCATCACGATCGTCATGCCCTGCGCGGCCACCTCGCGGACGACCGACAGCACCTCGCCGACGAGCTCGGGGTCCAGCGCGCTGGTGATCTCGTCGAGCAGGAGCACGCGCGGGTGCACCGCCAGGGCCCGGACGATGGCCACCCGCTGCTGCTGGCCGCCGGAGAGCCGGTCGGGGTACTCGCCGGCCTTGTCCGCCAGGCCGATGCGCGCCAGCAGGGCGTGCGCCTCCTCGAGCACCTCGGCCTTCGGGCGCCCGTGCACGGCGGTCGGCGCGAGGGTGACGTTGTCCAGGACCGACAGGTGCGGGAACAGGTTGTAGGCCTGGAACACCACGCCCATGCGCCGGCGGACCTGGTCGGCGTCGATGCGCGGGTCGGTGACGTCCTCGCCGTCGAGCAGCACCTGCCCGTCGTCGACGGTCTCCAGCAGGCTCGCGCAGCGCAGCAGGGTCGACTTGCCCGACCCCGAGCCGCCGATCAACGCGACCACCTGGTGCTCGGCGACGGAGAGGTCGACCCCGCGCAGCACCACGTTCTCGCCGAACGCCTTGACCACGCCCCGGATCTCGAGGACCGGGCCGCTCACAGGAGGCTCCCGGACTGCTGGCGGCGGCGGGCCCGCGCGGTGACCCCGTCGGCGATCCGCGCCGTCGGGATGGCGAGCAGCACGAACAGCAGGCCGGCCACGACGTAGGGGGTGAAGTTGAAGCTCTGGCCGACGAGGATCTGCGCCGAGCGGACCGCGTCGATCGCCCCGAGCACGGAGATCAGGCCGACGTCCTTCTGCAGGGCGACGAAGTCGTTGAGCAGGGCGGGGGTCACGGTGCGCAGCGCCTGCGGCAGCACGACGATGCGCATGGTCTGCCGGTGGGTGAGACCCAGGGAGCGGGCCGCGGCTCGCTGGCTGGGGTGTACCGACTCGATGCCGGCGCGGAAGACCTCGGCCACGTAGGCGCTGTAGGTCAGCACGATCGCGATCGTGCCCAGCACGAAGGGCGACGTCGGCATGCCCTGCAGGCCGAGCGCGGGGAACCCGAACCCGACCAGGTACAGCGTGATGATCAGCGGGATGCCGCGGAACAGGTCGACGTAGCCGGTGGCGAGCAGCCGGAGGGGGGCCAGCGAGGCGCCGCGGAGGGTGCGGGTGATCGCGATCAGGAGGCCGAAGACGAGCACCAGCAGCCCGCCGACGACGAGCACCTGCAGGTTCAGCCAGAGGCCCGACAGGATCTCCGGCAGCGACTCCCAGGCGACGCTGGGGGAGAAGAACGTCGCCTGGACCCGCGGCCAGCCGGGGGCACTGGTCACGACGAGGTAGGCCACCACCGCGAACAGCAGGGTGGAGGCCAGCGCGACCAGTGTCGACCGCCGGGCCCGACGACGACGCCAGGCCCGGCGGGACAGCTCGAGGGCGCTCGGTGCGGGGAGCACGGCGCCCGGGGGGACGGCGGTCAGGACAGGACGGGTGCGTCGGCCTCGGCGAGCCACTGCTCCTCGAGGTCGGCCAGGGTGCCGTCCTCGCGCAGCGCGTCGACGGCCTGGCTGACGCAGTCGGTGAGCGGGCTGTCCTTGCTCAGCAGCAGGCCGAACTGGTCCGCGCCCTCGCCGTCGTCCTGCAGCTGGCCGACGATGACGCCGTCGTCCAGCTCGGCGGAGGTGATGTAGAACGCCGTCGGCAGGTCGACGACGATCGCGTCGACCTGGCCGTTCTGCAGCGCGAGCTTCGCGTCGTCGTTGCTGTTGAAGACGACGGGGTCGCTGCTGGGGTCGATGACCTCGGTCAGCACGTCGAGGCTGGTGGTGGCCACCTGCGCGCCGATCTTCAGGTCCTTGAGGTCGGCGATGCTCGTGGCGCCGTCCGCGGCCGAGCCCGCGGTCGTGATGACCGTCTGGGTGACCGTGTAGTACGGCGAGGAGAAGTCGACGGCCTGCTTGCGCTCGTCGGTGATGGAGAACTGGTTGATGTCGAAGTCGAAGGGGCGGGCGCCCGGCTGGATCGCGGCGTTGAAGGGCACGCGGGTCCAGGTGACGTCGTCCTCGGCGAAGCCCAGCTCCTCGGCGACCGCGTAGGCGACGGCGGACTCGAAGCCTTCGCCGTTCTCCGGGGTGTCGTCGGAGAACCACGGCCCGTAGGCGGGCTGGTCGGTGCCGATGGTCAGCGTGCCCGACTCCAGGGTGTCGAGGTCCTCGGGCGTGCAGGATCCGCCGGCGCTGCTCCCGGAGGCGGTGGCGTCGTCCGCCGAGTCCTCCGTGGCGCACGCGGACACGACCAGCGTGGCTGCGGCGAGGGCGGTGAGGGTGAGCGAGCGACGGCGCATCGGGGGAACCCATCGGGATCGAGTGCATGAGCGTTCAACGACGGCGCGGATTCTATGGGGTCGCACCGGGCCGCCGTGCAGGACGTTCCGGGACCGATCAGGACCGCAGTTCCGGGGCCGCCTCGCGGTCGAGGAGCCAGCGTTCGAGCAGGGGTGCGGGCAGTGCGGGGGAGTGCAGGTAGCCCTGGCTGGTGTCGCAGTCGAGCGCGCGCAAGTGCGCCAGCGTGCGGTCGTCCTCGACGCCCTCGGCGACGACCCGCAGGCCCAGCCGGTGGGCCAGGTCGATCGTGCTGGCGATGATCGCCTCGGTGCGCTCGTCGGAGCACAGGTCGGCGGTGAACGACCGGTCCAGTTTCAGCTCGGTGACCGGGAGGTCGCGGAGGTAGGCAAGCGACGAGTAGCCGGTGCCGAAGTCGTCCATGCTGACCGTGACGCCGAGCGCGGCCAGGTCGGCCAGGACGGCGAGGCTGCGCTCGGGGTCGGTGAGCAGCACGCTCTCGGTCACCTCGAGCACGATCGAGGCGGCCGGGACGGCGTGCCGGGTCAGGAGCTCCGCCACGCGGCCCGGGAGGCCGGTGTCGAGCAGGTTGCTGGCCGAGAGGTTGACCGACACCCGCAGGTCCAGGCCCCGGCCCCGCCAGTCGGCCAGCTGGGCCACCGCGGACTCGAGCACCCGCTCGGTGAGCGGGCCCATGAGCCCGTGCACCTCGGCCAGCGGCAGGAACTCCATCGGCGGGACCAGGCCGCGCTCGGGGTGCACCCAGCGGACGAGGCACTCGACGCCGACGACGCGGCCGTCGGCGATGTCGAGCTGCGGCTGGTGGTGCAGAACGAGCTCGTCGTTGGTGAGCGCCGTCCGCAGCTGCTCCACCAGGGCGAGGTGCCCGCTGCTGTCGGCGTGGAGGGCGGCGTCGTAGAGGGCCACCCCCCGGCCCGAGCGCTTGGCGTCGTACATGGCGACGTCGGCCCGGCGCAGCAGCTGCGCCGGACGCTCGTCGTCGGGGGTGCTGGTCGTGACCCCGATGCTGGCGGAGGAGTGCACGAACATGCCGCCGACGGGGAAGGGCTCGGCGAGCCGGGCGCGCAGCCGCTGGCCGAGGGCGCGGGCGCCGTCCTCGGGCGGGACGTCGTGGTCCAGCACTGCCACGACGGCGAACTCGTCGCCGCCCAGCCGGCCGAGGAGGTCGCCCGCGCGGAGCCCGGGCTCCAGGCGCGCGGCGACCAGGCGCAGGAGGTCGTCGCCGGCGGCGTGCCCGAGGGCGTCGTTGACCTCCTTGAACTTGTCCACGTCGAGCAGCGCCAGGGCGACCGGCGTGCCCTCCGCCGACAGCGTGGAGATGCGACGGAGCACGGCGCGGCGGTTGGCGAGACCGGTGAGCTCGTCGGTCAGGGCCTCGCGCCGGGTGACGGCCAGCTGGGTCAGCTCGCGGACGTTGATGGCCATGCGGACGCCGGACCCGACGGCGGCGAGGGCGGCGCAGGCGATGCCGATGCGGCTGGCGCCGGTCAACGTGGCCGCCACCAGCGTCGCCGTCGACGCGACGATGACGACGAAGGCACCGATCGTGGCCGCGATGGGGTCGGTCGGCTGCGGTGCCGACCGGTGTGAGGCGAGGCCGGCGGCGAGCGTGAGGCAGACGACGATGGCCGGCTGGTAGAGCGCTCCCCAGCCGACCCGCTCACCACCGGTCAGCAGGGTCGTCGTCGTCCCCACCAGGCCGGCGCCGAAGGCTGCGACCACCAGCCAGGTGCGCAGGTCGCGGCCCATCGCCCCGATGAAGGGGAGCGTCAGCGCGGTTCCCAGGAGCACGAAGCAGACGGCGAACTGGGCGAGCAGTGCGTACAGCTGCCACCAGGGGAGCAGGGACAGGGCTCCGCCGGTGGAGACGACGACCACGTCGAGCACCGCGACCACGGCGAGCACCGCTGCGGCGCCGTTGAGCACGTCGTTGGGGTCGGCCAGGCTGGTGCCGTACCGGTTCCACCGCACCAGCGCGCCGTACCAGAACGGGAAGACGACGACGCCCGCCCAGTACGCCGGTATCGCAGCGCCGGCGCGGGTGGCCGGGACGAGTGCGAGGACCACGGCGAGGAGCAGCGCGACGGCGAAGACCGCGGTTCCGAGGGCCAGCCGGCTCCAGACCGCCCGTTCGGTCGGTATCCGGCGGGCTCGCCAGGTCGTCACGGCCAGGGCCAGCCCGTGCAGCACCAGGAGCACCGGCAGGTCGGCCGTGTGGAATCCACCGGTCAGCCCGGGAGCGAGGATGCGGAGGGTGCCGAAGCCGGCGAAGGAGGCGCCGGTCAGCACGGTGAGGGCCATCAGCCACCGCGGAGCACCGGGCAGCAGCCGGGTGAGCGCGTGGTCGGCCATGCAGGGGACATCGGCGGTCCGGGTCCGCGGGTGAACGCATCGCCCGGCGGTTCCACCCCTCGGGGTGGGAGCCGGTGGGCGGTCAGGCCCGGGCGAAGAGGTAGACCGAGACCGCGACGCCGAAGGCGACGATCAGGATCCGCAGCGCCGTGGCGGGGATGTGAGTGGCGATCCGGGCGCCGAGGAAGCCCCCCAGCAGGCTCGCCGGCGCGGCGACGGCCACCACGCCCCAGTGGACGTCGCCGAAGATCCCGAAGACGACGACGGTGACCGACGCGGTGACCGCCGCGATCGCGGACTTGAGCGCGTTGGCCAGCTGCAGCCGGTTCAGCGCCAGGCCGAGCACCCCGACGAGGATCACGCCGAGGGCGCCGCCGAAGTAGCCGCCGTAGACCGTGGCGAGGAAGAGGGCGACGTACAGCCAGCGTGGATCCCGGGCGGTGGCGTCGTCCCGCTGGCCGCGTCGCAGCCGCCGGGTGACCAGCGGCTGGAAGGCGAGCAGCGTGCTGGCCAGCAGCACCAGCACCGGGACGACGACGTCGAAGGCCTCGGACGGCGTGGTGAGCAGCAGCACGCTGCCCGCCGTCCCGCCGAGGACGGCCACCCCGCCCAGGCGCAGCAGCCGTCTGCGCTGACCGACGTACTCGGCCCGGAAGCCCGCGACCCCGCCGAGGTAGCCCGGCCACTGGGCCACGGAGTTGGTGACATTGGCCTCGACGGTGCCGAGCCCGAGGGCCACGAGGGTGGGGAAGAGGATCAGCGAGCCGCCCCCGGCGATGGAGTTGACGCCACCGGCGAGGAAGGCGACCGCCGCGGCGACGAGCAGGTCAGCGGCGGACACGGCGGTCAACATACGGTGGCCCGATGCGGCTCCCGAGCACGGACACCTGGTTGGCGGCGGTGCTCGGCGGTGCCGGTGTGCTGCACCTCGCCCGACCGCGCATCTACGACTGGCTGGTGCCCCCGGAGCTGGGCAATGCCCGGGCCTGGGTGCTGGCCAGTGGCGTGGCGGAGCTCGGCACCGCGGCGCTGCTGGCCGCTCCGAGCACCCGCCGGGCCGGGGGATGGGCCGCGGCGGCGCTGTTCGTGGGCTTCGTGCCCGCGCACCTGCACACCTTCCGCGCGGTGCCCCGCAAGCCCGTGCCGCTCGCCGTCGCCACCGCACGGCTGCCGCTGCAGCTGCCGTTGATCGGCGCGGCGCTCCGGGTGGCGCGGGGCCGCTGAGCCTCGGCGCCCGCGCGTCGGTGGCCCCCCCACCTGCTCGGTGACGAACCGGTGCAGGATCCGGTCGGATCGGCGGACCCGGGTGTCTTCCTGTCGGTGCCCGGCCGCACAGTGGCCGTCATGCGCAAGTGGCTTCCGCTGATGGCGATCTGCATCGGCACCTTCATGCTCCTGGTCGACGTCACCATCGTGAACGTCGCCCTGCCCGACATCGCCCGCGACCTCGACACCAGCTTCGCCCAGCTGCAGTGGGTCGTGGACGTCTACGCGCTGGCCCTGGCCGCGCTGGTGCTGGGCGCCGGCTCGCTGGCCGATCTCTACGGGCGTCGCCGGCTCTACCTGATCGGCCTGGTCGTCTTCGCGCTGTCGTCGCTGGCCTGCGGGCTGGCCCCCGACGCCGGCTGGCTGATCGCCGCCCGGGGCGTCCAGGGCGTGGGCGGCGCGATCATGTTCGCGACCACCATCGCGCTGATCAACACCAGCTACGAGGGCCGGGACCGCGGGACGGCCTTCGGCGTCTGGGGCGCCGTCGTCGGTGCCGCCGCCGCGCTCGGGCCGATCCTCGGGGGCGCGCTCACCGAACTCGACTGGCGCTGGATCTTCTACGTCAACCTGCCGGTCACCGTGCTGGCCGTGGGAATGACGCTGGTGGCGGTCCGCGAGGCGCGGCAGCCGGGCGCCCCGCGGCCGGACGTGCCGGGCATCGTGCTGTTCTCCCTGGGCGCCGGTGCGGTCGTGTTCGGGCTCGTCCGGGCGGCGGCGGACGGCTGGGGCAGGACCGGGTCCTGGGGCCCGGTCGTCGCCGGGCTGGTCGTGCTGGCGGCGTGGGTGCTGGTGGAGCTGCACCGCCCGGCACCGATGCTGGACGTCCGGCTGTTCGCCGGTCGCTCCTTCAGCGGGATCATGCTGGCGGCGTTCGTCCTGAACGGTGCCGCCTTCGCGCTGCTGGTCTACACCTCGCTGTGGCTGCAGTCGATCGGTGGCCTCTCGCCGCTGCAGGCCGGGTGCGTCTTCATCCCGCTGTCGATCGTGAGCTTCGTGGTGGCCGCCGCCGGGGGCCGCTACCTGCAGACGCTTCCGCCGCGGTTCGTGCTGGGCGGCGGGCTGCTGCTGGTCGGTGGCGGCTGCCTGCTCATGACCATGGTCGACGCCGACTCCACCTGGCGGGCCCTCGTCGCCGGCCTGGCCGTGCTGGGCGCGGGCGTCGGCGTGGCGAACCCGACGCTGGCCTCGGCCGCGCTGGCCGCCGTTCCGCGGGAGCGCAGTGGCATGGCCTCCGGTGCGGTGAACACCGCCCGGCAGATCGGGTTCGCCGTCGGCGTCTCCGTCCTGGGCACGGTCTTCGCCACCGGCGCGTCCGGTGCGCTGCGCGACGCCGGCACGCCCGACGCCTCCGGTGTCGCCTCGGCGCTGTCGGCCGGGCAGGCGCCCGTGATCCTCGCCGAGGCCGACCCGCAGGCGCGGGCCGGTCTGGCCGACGCGCTCGGGAGCGGCTACGCCGCCGGCCTGGACGGGGTCTTCCTCGCCGCCGGCGTCGCCGGGGTCCTCGGAGGTCTGCTGGTCCTCCTGCTCGTGCGGGCCGCACCGCCCGGGGCGCACGCCGAGCCGTCGCGTCCGGCGGAGGCCGCGGCCGCGCACTGAGGTCTCGCCGGGGCGGGCCGCCGGGGCCAGACTGCGGGCATGGCTGCTCCGATGCCCGACGACTGGCAGCGCGCACTGGTCGTCGCGGCGCACCCCGACGACATCGAGTACGGCCTGGCGGCCGCCGTCGCGGTCTGGACGGCGGCCGGCAAGGACGTGCACTACCTGCTGGCCACCCGCGGCGAGGCGGGGATGGAGGGCGTGCCGCCGGCGGAGGCGGGCCCGCTGCGCGAGGACGAGGAGCGGCGCTCGGCCGCCGTCGTCGGCGTGAGCGAGGTGGAGTTCCTCGACCATCGCGACGGCACGCTGCTCGCCGGCCCGGAGCTGCGGCGCGATCTGGCCGCCGCGATCCGCCGGCACCGGCCCGAACTCGTCGTCACCGGGTACTTCGGTGCGACGTGGACCCCGCCGGGCGTCTCGCCGGCCTACGTCAACTCAGCGGACCACCGGGCGCTGGGGCAGTCGGTCATCGACGCCGTGGCCGACGCCGCGAACGAGTGGATCTTCCCGGACCTGGCCGAGGAGCGCTGGACCGGTGTGCAGTACATCGCGGTGGGGGAGATGACCGACCCGCCGCACGAGGTGGACGTCAGCGGGACCGTCGAGCTGGCCGTCGCGTCGCTGTCCGAGCACCGGCGATACCTGGAGCTGCTGTCGAAGGATCCGGTCGAGGAGCAGGCGCGCCAGGTGGTCGACATGTCCACGTTGAAGGAGGACGGCGGCCGCCGCGTCGGCTTCCGGCTCTTCTGGGGCTGACCCCGACCCCTAGACTGGCCGCACGACGGACGAGTCGGCTGGGCGGTCGCGTCGGCGGGGGAGACCCCGTCGCCGAGGAACGTCCGGGCTCCACAGGGCAGGGTGGTCGTTAACAGCGACCCGGGGTGACCCGCGGGACAGTGCCACAGAGAACAGACCGCCAGCAGTGCTGCTTCGGCGGAGCGGCTGGTAAGGGTGAAACGGCGGTGTAAGAGACCACCGCACACCGGGTGACCGGTGTGGCTCGGTAAACCCCACCCGGAGCAAGGTCAAGAAGGGACGGCGGCAACGTCGTTCTGCGCAGGCGTTCGAGGGCGGCCCGCCCGAGCCTGCGGGTAGACCGCTCGAGCCTGCCGGCAACGGCAGGCCTAGATGGATGACCGCCGATCGGGAGGCCGCAAGGCACCCGTGGACAGAACCCGGCGTACAGGCCGACTCGTCCGTCGCCCTCCTGTCCCCGGCGCGGCGCGCCCGACGATCCCCGTGACTGTCAGTAGCCTCGCCTGACTTTGTCCGCGGGGGAGGGAATGCCGGTGCGTGCTGTCAGGCTCGCGGTCGCCGTGGCGATCGCTGCGATGGTCACCGGCTGTGGTGCCGAGGGCATCACCGCGGACGAGCTCGCGAAGTCCCAGGCCGCGGCCTACACCTCGGGCATGGCCGCGCAGCGGTCGCTGGACCGGGAGGAGGCGGAGGAGTCGGCGAGCCGCGAGGAGGCTGCTGCCGCAGCCGCGTCACGCTCCGCGGCAGCGGCGGCCAGTTCTGCCGCCGCGGCGTTGCATGCGCCGGGCGAGACGGTGACCGACGCGATCGGCCACACGGTGACCTACTACTCGATGCAGCGTCCCGCGGCCACGAGCGCACCGGACCCGCAGGATCCGGCAACCGAGTGGGTCGCCATCGACGTCCAGGTCTGTTACGGCCCCGGAGCGAAGGACTTCGACAACACCCATTCCTGGGTCCTCGTCGACGCAGGCAACGGCAACTACGACCCTTCCAGCGTCGGATACAGCCAGTTCCCGTCCCCCAAGTTCCCGTCGGGAGATCTGACGGTCGTGGACGGTCAGTGCATCCGTGGCTGGATCGTCTACCCGGTGGTGATCGGCACCCCGGTCGTCAACGTGGCCTACCTCCCGTACGGCGCCGATCGACCGGTGGTGTGGACCGCGTAGCTCCCATGGCCCGGATGCCCATGCCCGCGGCACCTGTGCCGACGGTGCTCAGGCACCGAGGACCCCTCGGGCCAGGTCGCGCAGGTGCTCGTCGGGGATCTGCGCCATCTCGCGGTGCGGCAGCTTGAGCGTGCCGCGGGCGCCGCACAGGTGCGGGTAGCGGTCGCAGAAGCCGCCGCTGCGGTCGGCGCTCCAGCCGTACAGCGACAGACCGTGCTTCCAGACGCCGACGTGCAGGCGGTGCTCGCCCACGACGAAGGTGGGCATCTTGTAGGACCAGGTCACCGTCGCGTCCGGGTGCTCGGCCACGACCAGCGCGGAGAACCGGTCGAACAGCGCCCGCCCGTCCGGGTCGAGTGCGTCGAGGTAACCGCGCACGGCCTCGTCGGGACAGGGCTCCGGTCCGCTCACGCGGTCACTGTCCCGCACCGGCGGCCGCTGGCGCAGCCTCCCGGATGCCGGACCTCTGCTGTGCCAAGGTGGCCGCCGTGTCCGTGCTGCCCGCCGTCGTCCTCGGCGTCGTGGGCATCGCCGTCGGGACGGCGGTGAACCGGTCGGCCGCGCGCTACCCCTGGCCGAGCCCGCCGAGCGTCGCCGGACTGCTCGGCCCCGGCCCGCAGGCGGTCCGCCCGCCGGTGCTGGAGGTCGTCTCCGCGGCGCTGTTCGCGGTCGCGGGGCTCCGCTTCGGCTGGTCGCCCGACCTGCCGGCGTGGGCGTGGTTCGTCGCGGTCGGGCTGCTGCTGGCAGTGATCGACCTGCGCGAGAAGCTGCTGCCCAACCGCATCCTGCTGCCCGCGACGGTGGTCGCCGCCGGCCTGCTGACCCTCGCGGCCGCCCTCGACGACGCCTGGCCGGACCTGGTGCGTGCACTGCTGGCGGGCGCGGTCTGCTTCGCGGTCCTGCTGGTCATGGCGCTGATCGCCCCGACCGGGCTCGGCATGGGCGACGTCAAGCTCGCCGCCCTCCTCGGGCTGGTCCTCGGCTGGTTCAGCTGGTCGGCCGTGCTGCTCGGCTTCCTCCTCGGGTTCGTCCTCCAGGCCGTAATCGGTCTGGCGCTCCTGGCCGTGCGGCGGGCCGGTCGCAGCACCGAGCTGCCGTTCGGTCCGGCCCTGCTCGCCGGCACCCTCGTGGCCGTACTCCTGTCGGGGGACTCGGCAGGGCTGTAGGCGTTTCCGCACGCTGAGTGACCACGCTGCGTCACCGGTTCGGGCGACTCAGCATCACCGGAACGGGCTAATCCGGTGCCTCTGGACGGCCCGGAGCGCTCGTTCGGTGGTCCCCCCTCCGAGTGACGACGTCTCCCGAACCCCTTCTGGTCCGGCGGACGGCCCCCGATCTTGATGGAGCCGCGACCCCGGTCACCACGGCCCGACAAGTCGACGGCGGACCTCCTAGGAGATCACCGTGATCAACCCGTTCATCGCTCTGCAGCTGCTGGCCTCCATGGCCGAGGACCGCATCGCCGCGTTCAAGGCGAACGAGAAGGGCGCCACCGCGGTGGAGTACGCGCTGATCGTCGGCGCCGTCGCCGCCGTGATCGTGGCCGCGATGGTCGTCTTCAAGGGCAAGCTCGAGAGCCTCTTCAGCAGCATCAACGTCGGTGGCACCACCTCCGGCTCCGGCAGCACCGCCGGCTGAACCAGCTCGCCTCGGGTCGTGGTCGGGGGGGGG
>JBEPZM010000074.1:0-12461 GCA_041640835.1 Blastococcus sp. | reverse complement strand
CCAGCTGGCGGCAGCTGCTGGACGTCGGCACCCTGCAGCGGGACGAGCCGGAGCTCTCCGGCACCGCTCGCCGGCCGGTCGTCCGGCTCGCCGCCGAGGCCGCCGCACGGCTGGGCGTCGCCGAGAACGAGCTGGTCACGGTGACCGGACCGAACGGCTCGGTGACCCTGCCGCTGGCCGTGACCCCGATGCCCGACCACGTGGTCTGGCTGCCGATGCGGTCGCCGGGCAGCGAGGTGCGCACCGACCTGGGCGCCGGCCCGGGCGCCGTCGTCCGGCTCGCCGTGCCGGCTCCGGCCACCTCGGCGGGAGGTGCCTCGTGAACCTGCTCGCGTCGCCGGACCAGCCGACCCTCGAGGACTTCGGGCACGACGTCTGGTGGATCGTGCTGATCAAGGTCCTCGGCGTCTTCGTGGTCCTCGTGGTCATGACGCTGTTCGCCATCGTCTTCGAGCGCAAGGTCGTCGCCCGCATGCAGCAGCGGATCGGCCCCAACCGGGTCGGCCCGCGCGGCTACCTGCAGAGCCTCGCGGACGGGCTGAAGCTGGCGTTCAAGGAAGACATCATGCCGGCGCTCGCCGACAAGCCGGTCTACTTCCTGGCCCCGGTCCTGGCCACCGTCCCGGCGTTCCTGGCCTTCTCCGTCATCCCCATGGGCCCGACGGTCAGCATCTTCGGCGAGCGCACCCCGCTGCAGCTCACCGACGCCCCCATCGGCGTGCTCGTCGTCCTGGCCTGCTCCGCCATGGGGATCTACGGGATCGTGCTCGGCGGCTGGGCGTCCGGCTCCACCTACCCGCTGCTGGGCTCGCTGCGCAGCGCCGCGCAGATGGTCAGCTACGAGATCGCGATGGGCCTGTCGATCGTCGCGGTGTTCCTCTACGCCGGGTCGATGTCGACCTCGGAGATCGTCGCCGCCCAGGCCGACGGCAACCAGGTGTCCTTCTTCGGCTGGGAGTTCACCGGCCCCAGCTGGTACGCCGTCCTGCTGCCGGTCTCCTTCATCATCTACGCGATCGCCGTGGTGGGAGAGACCAACCGCGCGCCCTTCGACCTCCCGGAGGCCGAGAGCGAGCTGGTCGGCGGCTTCCACACCGAGTACTCGTCGCTGAAGTTCGCGCTGTTCTTCCTCGCCGAGTACATCAACATGGTCACCGTCTCCGCCCTGGCCGCGACGCTGTTCCTCGGTGGCTGGCGGGCGCCCTGGCCGCTGTCGCTGTGGGACGGCGCGAACACCGGCTGGTGGCCGATGCTGTGGTTCTTCGGCAAGGTCGTCCTCGCGCTGTTCGTCTTCATCTGGCTGCGCGGCACCCTGCCGCGGCTGCGCTACGACCAGTTCATGCGCTTCGGCTGGAAGGTGCTGGTCCCGACCGCGCTGCTGTGGATCCTGGTCGTGGCCACCATGCGCACCGTCTCCCGCGAGACCGACCTCTCCACCGGTGAGGTCACCCTCTTCGTGGGCGTCCCGGCCGCGCTGCTGGTGCTCGCCGGCCTGCTCCTCGCCAGCCGGGCCGCCAACCGCGACACCCGGCTGATGGCGGCCGACGCCGCCTCGGGCGGGGTGCACGCGGTCGACCCCGAGCCCGACGTGCTGCCGCCGGTCGCCGGCGCCCAGCGCCGCCCCACCGGCGGTCCGTCCCGCTCCGAGGGCGGGTTCCCCATCCCGCCGATGGACCTGAAGGTGCCGCCGTCGCCCCGGCTCCGGCACCAGTCCGCCACCGGGGACGGCGCCGCCGTCGTCGGCACCGGCCGGCGCGGCACCACCACTGTCGAGGAGGACGACCCCGATGTCCGATGAGCGGCCCGACCGCACCCCGGCGACGCGTCGCGGCGGCGAGGTGGCCCGGCCCTCGACCGCGCACCTGGCCCCGCCGGCCGCCCGCGACAGCCTGATCCCGGCGCCCGTGCAGGGCTTCGGGGTCACCTTCGCCCAGATGTTCCGCAAGGTGACCACCGAGCAGTACCCGTTCGAGCCGAAGGTGACCAAGCCGCGCTACCACGGCCGTCACGTGCTCAACCGGCACCCGGACGGGCTGGAGAAGTGCGTCGGCTGCGAGCTGTGCGCCTGGGCCTGCCCGGCCGACGCGATCTACGTCGAGGGCGGTGACAACACCGAGGAGGCGCGGTTCTCCCCGGGAGAGCGGTACGGCGCGGTCTACCAGATCAACTACCTGCGCTGCATCTTCTGCGGCCTGTGCATCGAGGCCTGCCCGACCCGCTCGCTGACGATGAGCAACGACTTCGAGCTCGCCGACGACAACCGCCAGGACCTGATCTACACCAAGGAGCAGCTCATGGCGCCGCTGCTGCCCGGCATGGAGCAGCCGCCGCACCCCATGCGGCTGGGGGACGACGAGAAGGACTACTACCTCCGGGTCCCGCAGACAGGGTCGGCGTCCGAGGCCGTCGTGGCGGAGAAGGCATGAACGGGCTCGAGTCGATCGAGATCGGCGGCGGGGAGACGGTCGCCTTCTGGATCCTCGGCCCGGTCGCGCTGGCCGGCGCACTCGGGATGGTGTTCAGCCGCAACGCCGTCCACTCCGCGCTCTGGCTGGTCAACACCATGCTGGCGCTCGGCGTCTTCTACGTGATCCAGGACGCGCCGTTCCTCGGCGCGGTGCAGATCATCGTCTACACCGGCGCGATCATGATCCTCTTCCTGTTCGTGCTGATGATGGTCGGCCGCGACTCGTCGGACTCCGTGGTGGAGACGCTGCGCGGGCAGCGGGTGGCGGCCACGGTGCTGGGCATCGGCTTCGCCGGCATGGTCGGCGCCGGCATCGCGCGGGCGACCGAGGGCCTCGTGGGCGTCGGCCTGGCCGACGCGCAGCCCGAGGGCAACATCCCGGCGGTCGCTGAGTCGCTGTTCACCGACTACCTGCTGGCCTTCGAGGTCACCAGCGCCCTGCTGATCACCGCCGCGCTGGGGGCGATGGTGCTCGCGCACATCGAGCGCGAGCCCGGCAGCCGGAGCACGCAGAAGGAGCTCTCGCGGGCCCGGTTCCTCACCGAGCGGCCGCAGACGCTGCCCGGTCCCGGCGTCTACGCACGGGCCAACTCGGTCGCCGCGCCGGCGCTGCTGCCCGACGGCCGGCCCTCGCCCGAGAGCTACGCCACGGGCATCGAGCCCCAGGAGGTCGACGAGATGGCCCGCCCGACCGGCCGGGGGCAGCTCGGCTCACCCGACGCCGCGCTGGGCACGCTCGATCCCGCGCCGCTCGACGGCCCGGCGGGCGGTGACCGGGCATGACGCTGACCTACTACCTGGTGCTCGCGGCGATCCTGTTCACCATCGGCGCCGTCGGCGTGCTGGTCCGCCGCAACGCCATCGTCGTGTTCATGTGCATCGAGCTGATGCTCAACTCGGTGAACCTCACGCTGGTCACCTTCGCCCGCGCCACCGGCACCGTCGACGGCCAGATCATGGCCTTCTTCGTCATGGTCGTCGCCGCGGCCGAGGTCGTCGTCGGCCTCGCCATCATCATGTCGATCTACCGGACCCGCCGGTCCGCGTCGGTCGACGACGTCAACCTGCTGAAGTACTGACGGGGACCGGGGAGACATGGAGACGGTGCTGCCCGCCGAGGGCCTGCTCGGCTGGTCGTGGCTGCTGATCGCGCTGCCACTGGCGGGTGCCGCGGTGCTGCTGCTGGGTGGTCGGCGCACCGACCGCTGGGGCCACCTGCTGGGGACGGCGACGGTGGCGGGCGCCTTCCTGCTCGCCGTGCTCTGCATGATCCAGTTGGCCGACGTCGAGGGCCGGGCGGTCGACGTCGACCTGTTCACCTTCATCTCCACCGGCGAGCTCGACGTCCGCGCGGGGCTGCTCTACGACCCGCTGTCGGCGGTGTTCGTCCTGCTGATCACCGGCGTCGGCTCGCTGATCCACGTCTACTCGATCGGCTACATGGCGCACGACCCCGCGCGCCGGCGGTTCTTCGCCTACCTGAACCTGTTCGTCGCGGCGATGCTGCTGCTGGTCCTGGGCAACAGCTTCGTGGCGCTCTACGTCGGCTGGGAGGGCGTCGGGCTGGCGTCCTACCTGCTCATCGCCTTCTGGTACACCCGCCCCGCGGCCGCGACCGCGGCCAAGAAGGCCTTCATCATGAACCGGGTCGGCGACGTCGGCCTGGCCCTGGCGATCTTCGTCATGTTCGCCCAGCTCGGGACGACGTCCTACGCGGGCGTGTTCGGCTCGGTGGGCACCCTCGCCGGCGGCACCCTCACCGCCATCGGGCTCCTGCTGCTGCTGGGCGCCTGCGGCAAGTCCGGCCAGTTCCCGCTGCAGGCCTGGCTGCCCGACGCCATGGAGGGCCCGACGCCGGTCTCGGCGCTCATCCACGCGGCCACGATGGTCACCGCGGGCGTCTACCTGATCGCCCGCTCGGCCCCGATCTACGACGAGACGCCGACGGCGCGCACCGTCGTCCTCGCCGTCGGGGCGGTCACGCTGCTGATCGGCGCGATCGCCGGGTGCGCCTTCGACGACATCAAGAAGGTGCTGGCGTACTCGACGGTCAGCCAGATCGGCTACATGTTCCTGGCCGTCGGCCTCGGCCCGGCCGGCTACGTCGCGGGCCTGGCGCACCTGCTCGCACACGGCTTCTTCAAGGCCGGGCTCTTCCTCGGCGCCGGCTCGGTCATGCACGCCATGGACGACTCGGTGGACATGCGCCGCTTCGGCGGGCTGTGGAGGAAGCTGCCGGTCACCTTCGCCACCTTCGGGCTGGGCTACCTGGCGCTGATCGGCTTCCCGTTCCTGTCCGGCTTCTACACCAAGGACGCGATCATCGAGGCCGCCCTGGACCGGGGCGACGTCTGGGGCTGGGTCCTCGGCGGCGTCGCCGTCCTCGGCGCCGGGCTGACCGCCTTCTACATGACCCGGCTGATGCTCATGACCTTCTTCGGCCGGGCACGGTGGGAGCCTGGCGTGCACCCGCACGAGTCGCCGCCGGTGATGACCGTGCCCATGGTCGTGCTCTCGCTGGGCTCCATCGGCGCCGGGTTCCTGCTGGTGAAGGCCTTCCCACTGGCCGACTGGCTCGAGCCGGTGTTCGGCGAGGAGCACGAGGCGGCGCACGTCGTCGCGCCGCTCACCGTCGGTCTCGTGGTCACCGCCGTGATGCTGGTGGGCGTCCTCGCCGCCTGGCTGTTCGTCGGCCGCCGGGAGGTGCCGGTCACCGCACCCGTGCGGGTCTCGCCGGTCACCCGGGCGGCCCGCAACGCCCTCTACGCCGACACCGTCAACGAGTCGCTGTTCATGCGCCCCGGGCAGTGGCTCACCCGCGCCCTGGTGTGGGTGGACAACCGCGGCGTCGACGGCGCGGTCAACGGCCTGGCCGCCGGGCTCGGCGGCTCGTCGTCGCGGCTGGGCCGGACGCAGACCGGCTTCGTGCGCACCTACGCGCTCAGCATGCTCGGCGGGGCGGTCCTCGTGGCCGGTGCGCTGCTGGCGGTGACGTCGGGATGAGCGAGTTCCTGTCGATGAACGGAGAACCGGACGTGAGTGCGCCGAGCCGAGCTTGCGAGGCGAGCCATGAGTGATTTCCCGTTCCTCGTGGTGATGATCGCCGTGCCCGCGGTGGGCGCGGCGGCCGTCGCCGCCCTCCCCAGGGGGCGCGAGCTGCTCGCGAAGCAGCTGGCGCTCGGCGTCAGCCTGGTCGTGCTGGTGCTGGCGGTTCTGGCCGCCGTCGCGTTCGACACCGGCGGCGACCGCTTCCAGCTCACGACGTCGGTCTCCTGGATCCCCGACTTCGGCGTCGACTTCGCCCTCGGCGTGGACGGCATCGCGCTGGTGATGCTCCTGCTCGTCGGCCTGCTCGTGCCGCTGGTGATCGGCGCCTCCTGGGAGGAGGGCGCCGGGGCCGTCCCGGAGGCCGGCACCGAGGCGCGCTCGATGCGCTTCTTCTTCGCCTGGCTGCTGCTGCTCGAGGCGTTCATGGTCGGCGTCTTCGCCGCCACCGACGTCTTCCTGTTCTACGTCTTCTTCGAGGCGATGCTCGTCCCGATGTACTTCCTGATCGGCAGCTTCGGCGGGCCGCGCCGGCAGTACGCCGCGGTGAAGTTCTTCCTCTACAGCCTGGTCGGCGGGCTGATCATGCTCGCCGCCGTCATCGGGCTCTACGTGGTGAGCACCAGCGAGCTCGGCGAGGGCACGTTCGCCTTCGACGCGCTGCGCCAGCTGGACATCGACCCGGGCGTGCAGAAGCTGCTGTTCCTCGGCTTCTTCGTCGCCTTCGCGATCAAGGCGCCGCTGGTGCCGCTGCACACCTGGCTGCCCGACTCCGCGGCCGAGGCGCCCATCGGCGGGGCGGTGCTGCTGGTCGGCATCCTCGACAAGGTCGGCACCTTCGGGTTCCTGCGCTACTGCCTGCCGCTGTTCCCCGACGCGTCCCGCTACTTCGCGCCGATGGTCCTCGTGCTGGCCGTGGTCGGTGTCCTCTACGCGGCGCTGCTGGCCATGGGACAGAGCGACATGAAGCGGCTGGTGGCCTACACCTCGATCTCGCACTTCGGCTTCATCGCGCTCGGCATCTTCGCCTTCACCACCGAGGCCGCCACCGGTGCGGTGCTGTACATGGTGAACCACGGCATCGCGACCGGCCTGCTGTTCGTCGTGGTCGGCATGCTCATCGCCCGGGGCGGCTCCCGGCAGATCGGCGACTACGGCGGCGTCGCCGCACAGGCCCCGAAGCTCGCCGGGGCGTTCCTGATCGCCGGCCTCGCCTCGCTGGCGCTCCCGGGCACCAACAGCTTCGTCAGCGAGTTCCTCGTGCTGATCGGCTCGTTCCCCGAGCGTCCGGTCTACGCGATCCTGGCCACCGCCGGGATCATCCTGGCCGCGCTCTACATCCTGCTGATGTATCAGCGCACGATGCACGGGCCGGCCCGTGGCGTGGTCGCGCCCCTGGCCGACGACGGGCCCGCG
The DNA here is from genome assembly GCA_041640835.1 of Blastococcus sp. Lineage (GTDB taxonomy): Bacteria > Actinomycetota > Actinomycetes > Mycobacteriales > Geodermatophilaceae > Blastococcus. Next base: position 5,533 of record JBEPZM010000074.1, on the reverse strand, counting down.
GCCGGCCCGGCCGCGACCGCCGAGGAGCCCGGAGGGGTCGGCGCCACCGCCGTCCTGACGGCACCAGCCCGGACCGCCGTGCGGTTCGCCGACCTGAGCCGCCGGGAGTTGGCCGTCGTCGCGCCGCTGGTCGCGCTGATCCTGGTGCTGGGCGTCTACCCCCAGCCGCTGCTGGACATCATCGAGCCGGCGGTCACCGCCACCCTGAGCGACCTCGGAGCGACCCGATGATCGAGGCACCCGACCTCTCGCTGGCGGCCCTCGCGCCCCTGCTGTTCGTCTTCGGTGCGGCCTGCATCGGGGTGCTGGTCGAGGCGTTCGCCCCCCGCGACGTGCGGCACCCCGTGCAGGTCGCCGTCGCGCTCGTCGGCACCGGCGGTGCCTTCGTGAGCACGCTGGTCTTCGCCGCCACCGCTGATCTCTCCGCCGGCGGCGAGATCACCGCGGCCGGTGCGCTCGCCGTCGACAAGGCCGGCCTGTTCCTGCAGGCCACGGTCGCCGGGCTGGCCACGCTGGCCATGCTGCTGTTCGCCGAGCGCGGTCTCGACCCGGCGCGGTCGGCGTTCGTGGCAGCGGCCGCCGTTCCGGCCGGCAGCCCGCGCGACCGGGAACTGGCCACCACCACCCGCGTGCAGACCGAGGTCTACCCGCTCGCCCTGTTCGCCGTCGGCGGCATGATGGTGTTCGTCACCGCGAACGACCTGCTGATCATGTTCGTGGCGCTCGAGGTGCTCAGCCTGCCGCTGTACCTGATCAGCGGGCTCGCGCGGCGCCGGCGGCTGCTGTCGCAGGAGGCGGCGGTCAAGTACTTCCTGCTGGGCGCGTTCGCGTCGGCGTTCTTCCTCTACGGGCTGGCGCTGGTCTACGGCGCCACCGGCACGATCCGGCTCGGCGAGATCCGGGAGGCCGTCGGCGAGGACGGCGGCGACGTGCTGGTCGTGCTCGGGCTGGCGCTGCTCGTCGTCGGGCTGCTGTTCAAGGCCAGCGTCGCGCCGTTCCACAGCTGGACGCCGGACGTCTACCAGGGTGCCCCGACGCCGGTCACCGCCTTCATGGCCGCCTGCACCAAGGTCGCCGCCTTCGGCGCGATCCTCCGGCTGCTCTACGTCGCCTTCGGCACCGAGGAGTGGACCTGGCGGCCGCTGATCTACGGGGTGGCGATCGTGTCCATGATCGTCGGCGCCGTCCTCGGGCTGACCCAGACCGACCTCAAGCGGATGCTGGCCTACTCCTCGATCGCGCACGCCGGCTTCCTGCTCACCGGCGTCCTCGGCCTCGGCGCCGACGGCGCGGGGTCGGGGCTGGCGGCCACGATGTTCTACCTGCTCACCTACGGGCTGACCACGCTCGGCGCGTTCGCGGTCCTCACCCTGGTGCGCGACGGCGACGGCGAGGCCTCGCACCTCTCGCAGTGGGCCGGGCTGGCCAGCCGCTCCCCGCTCACCGCCGCGGTCATGGGGCTGTTCCTGCTGGCCCTGGCCGGCATCCCCCTCACCGCCGGGTTCACCGGCAAGTTCGCGGTGTTCCGGGCCGCCATCGAGGAGGGCGCGTGGCCGTTGGTGCTGGTGGCCGTGCTGTCCAGCGCGGTCGCGGCCTTCTTCTACCTGCGGGTCATCGTGCTCATGTACTTCTCGCCCCCGGCCGCCGACGGCCCGACGGTCGGCGTCCCCGGGATCCCGACGACGGTGGTCCTCGCCGTGACCGCCAGCGCCACGCTGGCGCTGGGCATCCTGCCCGGGGCGGTGCTCGACCTGGCGGAACGGGCGGCTATCTTCGTCGGTTGAGATGACCGGAGCCCGTGCCGCAGCCGACGGCACCCACACCGAATCCTCGTCCGAGGTATGGCACCGGATCTCGACGCCGGCCTCCACCATGGGCCCCTGGCTTCCCGAGGGCGCGCTCGGCGACTCCCTCGCCGAGGGGCTGGCGCGGGTCGAGTCGGCGCTGGCCGCCGCCGTGGGCAGCGAGCACCCCTTCGTGCGCGAGGCGGCCGGCCACCTCATGGCGGCCGGGGGCAAGCGGTTCCGCCCGATGCTCGCGCTGCTCGCCGCGCAGCTGGGTGATCCGGACCGGCCCGAGGTGACCTCGGGGGCCGTGGTCTGCGAGCTCACCCACCTCGCGACGCTGTACCACGACGACGTCATGGACGAGGCGTCCGTGCGCCGCGGCGCCCCGAGCGCCAACAGCCGGTGGAGCAACAGCATCGCCATCCTCACCGGCGACCTGCTCTTCGCCCGCGCCTCCGACCTGCTCGCCGACCTCGGACCCGAGGCGGTGCGGATCCAGGCGCGCACGTTCGAGCGGCTGGTCACCGGCCAGATCCGGGAGACCGTCGGCGCCCAGCCCGGCGACGACCCGGTCGGCCACTACCTCGAGGTGCTGGCGGACAAGACCGGGTCGCTGGTCGCGACCTCCGCCCGGTTCGGCGCCTCCTTCGCCGGCGTCGACGCCGACCTGGTCGCGGAGCTCACGGCCTTCGGCGAGGAGGTCGGGGTGGCCTTCCAGCTCTCCGACGACCTCATCGACATCGTCAGCGTCGCCGGCGCCTCCGGGAAGTCGCCCGGGACGGATCTGCGCGAGGGCATCGCCACCCTCCCGGCGCTGTTCGCCCTGGCCGGCGACGACCCGGCCGAGGCGCGGCTGCGCGAGCTGGTCGCCGCCCCGGTCACCGAGGACGCCGAGCACGCCGAGGCGCTGGAGCTGCTGCGCGCGTCCCGCTCGCTGCAGCGCGCCACCGACGTCACCCGCCAGTACGCGGAGCGCGCCCGCGCCCGGCTGGTCGCCGTTCCGGCGGGCGAGGTCCGCGAGGCGCTGTCCGCGCTCTGCGACTACGTGGTGACGCGCACCAGCTGACCCCATGCTGGGGGCGTGCGCCGTCCCCCGCTGCCCCTGCTGGCCCTCCTGCTGGTCGCCTGCTCGGCGGAGCCGGCCGCTGCGCCCGGCGCCGCCGAGCCTGCTCCCCGGGGAGCGACGTCCCTCGCGGTGGAGGTGGTCGCCGACGGGCTGGACAACCCGTGGGACGTCGTCCGGGCGCCCGACGGCACCCTGCTGGTCGACGAGCGCGCCGGAGGCTTCACGGCCGTCCTGCCCGACGGCACGGTCCGCGAGGTGCGCGCGGACCTGGACGACCTGTTCGTGGACGGCGAGACGGGCCTGATGGGGCTCGCGCTCGACCCGGCGTTCGAGGAGGATCGCAGGCTCTACAGCTGCCAGGGCGACCGGACCGGGTCGATCCGGGTGGTGGCGTGGACGGTCGCGCCGGACTGGTCGTCGCTGACCCGCGTCGCCGACCCCCTGGTCGATGGGCTCCCGCTCAACGAGGCCAGCGGGCGGCACGGCGGCTGCCGGCTCGAGTTCGCGCCCGACGGCGCGCTGCTCATCGGCACCGGCGACACGGCGAACGGCACGGTGTCCCAGGACCCGGCCTCCCTCGGGGGCAAGGTGCTCCGGGCCGATCCGGCCACCGGCGAGGTCGAGGTGTGGACCCTCGGGCACCGCAACGTGCAGGGTCTGGCGGTCCGTCCGGGCGGCAGGCAGGTGTTCTCCGTGGAGCACGGGCCCGACCGTGACGACGAGGTCAACCTGCTGCGCGAGGGCGGCAACTACGGCTGGGATCCCGACGGCGGCGGCTCCTACGACGAGAGCGTGCCGATGACCGACCCGGACATCGCGGGCGCCGTCCCGGCGGTCTGGTCGTCCGGCTCGCCGACGCTGGCCACCAGCGGCGCCACCTTCCTCGACGGCGCGGAGTGGGGCGACTACGAGGGCGTGCTGCTCATCGGCCTGCTCAAGGCCCAGGGGGTGCTGGCCCTGCGGCTCGACGACGCCGGCGAGGTGGTCGAGGAATTCCTCGTGCCGGAGCTCGACGGGACGTACGGACGGATCCGGTCCCTGCGCACGGGCGCCGACGGCGCGCTCTACGTCACCACCGACAACGGGGACGACGCCGACGCAGTACTGCGGGTGACGCCTCGCCCCTGACGCAGCCGGGAGCGGCAGGCCCCGTGCGGCCTGCTCTGTGCGAGCTACGCCGTGCCGCGCCAGGGTCCGGTGCTGTTGTCGACCGCCCGCCGGGCGCGGGCGCCATCCCGGGAGGTTCCCGTGCGCAGATCCCGCGTACTCGTCGTCGTGCTCGCCGCCCTCGCCCTGCTCGTCCCCGGCCTGTCGTCCGCCTCTGCGGCTCCGGCGGCCCCGCCGCCGCCGCGGGCGCCGGAGATCGGCATCGTCACGCCGGTCGTCTGGGCGACGCCGTGGAAGGCCGACACCGTGCAGGTGTTCGGCACCTACCGCTGCTGGGGAGGTGAGTCCATCCACCTCTGGGTGTCGGTCAAGCAGGGTGGACCGGACCCGACGGCCGAGGGCAGCAGCAGCACCGTCGCCGCCTGGTACGACACCAACGTCTCCCAGGACGTCGAGGTGCGCTGCAACGGCCGCTGGCAGTCCAAGCTCGTCGACCTCGGCCGGGCCCCGGCGGACTTCACCGGCCGGCCGCTCGGCTACCTGCAGAACGGCAGGGCCTGGCTGCAGTTCTGCCTGGTGGCCGGGGAGGAGCCGGGAGGCCTGCTGGCCTCGAAGAACCGCTGGGTGCAGGTCGTCGGCACCGGTCGCCGCTGACGCATGCGTGCGGGCCCGTCTCGCCGCGGGGTGGGCCCGCGCCGCGTCACCGAGCGGGGGTGAGCGTCCGTCCGGTCACCCGCGCCGGCGCGGGGGTGCCCGGCGGGAGCAGCGGGCACGGCTGCGGTGCACCGAGCGCGGTCGTGACCGGTAGGACACCGGCCCACACCGGGTCCGGGTCGCCGGCCGCCGGCAGGTCCCGCTCGTCGTCCCCCGGTGGCCCGGTCCGGATCTTGACGCTGGCCTCCGCGAGGTCGAGCGCCAGCACCACCGTGGCGGCGAGCTCCCGGCGGTCCGGCAGCCGGGTCGCCGTCCACGAGCCGGGCGCCAGCTGCTCGGTCAGCGCCTCCAGGCCGAGCAGCTTCTCCTCGGGCTCGTCGACCGTCCGCGCCGTCCCGTGCACCACCGCGCACCGGTAGTTGACCGAGTGGTGGAACGCCGAGCGGGCGTACACCACGCCGTCCAGATGCGTCACCGTGAAGCAGACCGGCCCGCCTGCCGCGGCCGCGCGCAGCGTCGCCGCCCCGGTCGAGCCGTGCAGGTACAGGGTGTCGTCGCGGCGGCCGTACCCCGTGGGCAGCACCACCGGAGCGCCGTCGAGCACGACCCCGAGGTGCCCGACGAGGCCCGCGTCGAGGACGGCGTGCAGGTCCGCGCGGTCGGTGCGGGCGCGCTTCGCGCCGCGGCGCACGGTGCTGCGGTCGGTGGGCGACAGCGGGGGAGCGGTGTCCATGCCCCGATCCTGCGGCCGCGGGTGGCCTTCCGGAACGGCCAATCCGCTAGCGTTCCACAAGTCCACCGTCCTGAGGAGGTTCCGTTGACCGGCATCCCGCCCGTCGTGCTGGACCGGACCTCGGGTGCGCCCCTGTCGACCCAGCTCGCCGACGCGCTGCGCGCGGCGGCCGCCGCCGGGGCGCTG
>JBEPZM010000073.1:0-12478 GCA_041640835.1 Blastococcus sp. | reverse complement strand
GCAGGTCCCGCGAGCCCGGCATCGCCGCGCCGCGCTGCGCCTGGTGCAGCCGGTCCTCGGTCGCCTCGAGCAGCAGCGCCGGTTCCGCGGTCAGCGCGTGCACCAGCAGGCCCGACCGGCCGGCGTTGAAGGCGGCGTCGCCGTGCGGCACCAGCTCCGGGAGCAGCCCGCGCGCGACATGGGTGGAGAGGGTCGTCACGGGGACGAGCACGACCGGCAGCACCTCGTCGGAGACGGCGAGCCGGTCCGCGCGCGCCCCGGAAGCGGCCATCCAGGACAGCGTCGCGCCGCCGAGCAGGCACGCGGCGACGTTGTCGGGATGCCCCTCGATCTCGGTGACCAGCCGGAGCACCGCGTCCAGGTCGACGGCGTCGACGTCGGGGCACAGCGCCCAGGCGCCCATCACCCCGGCGACGACGGCGGCCGCGGAGGACCCCATCCCCCGCCCCTGCGGGATGCCGTTCACCGTGGTGATCCGCAGGCCGGCCGGTGTCCAGCCGAGCTCGGCGCACGCAGCACGGAAGGCGCGCACGACCAGGTGGGACTCGTCGGCGGGCAGCGTGTCCGCGCCCTCCCCGGTCATCTCGACCACGAGCCCGCCGTCGGTGACGGTGAACTCGAGCTCGTCGTGCACCGACAGCGCCAGCCCGGCGCAGTCGAAGGCCGGGCCGAGGTTCGCGCTGGTCGCGGGTACCCGCACCCGGACCGAGGAGCCGCGCGGCGAGGTCACAGGCCGAGCTGGGCGGCCGCCGCAGCGGCGTCGACGGGGATGGTGACCGGAGCGGGGGCGCCGGAGATGGCCCACTCCGGGTCCTTGAGCCCGTTGCCGGTGACCGTGCAGACGATCCGCTGGCCGGGCTCGAGCTCGCCCGCGGCGTGCACCTGCAGCAGACCCGCGACCGAGGCCGCCGACGCCGGCTCGACGAAGACTGCCTCGCTGCGGGCCAGCAGCCGGTAGGCCGAGAGGATCGCGCGGTCGGTGACGGCGTCGATCCGGCCGCCGGACTCGTCCCGGGCGGCGAGCGCCTTGGTCCAGGACGCCGGGTTGCCGATCCGGATCGCGGTGGCGATCGTGCTCGGGTTCTCGACCACGGCGCCGTTCACGATCGGTGCGGCGCCCGCGGCCTGGAAGCCCCACATCCGCGGGGTGCGGGCGGCGGTGCCGTCGGCGGCGTACTCGCGGTAGCCCTGCCAGTAGGCGGTGATGTTGCCGGCGTTGCCGACCGGGAGGCAGTGGATGTCGGGAGCGTCGCCGAGCACGTCGACGATCTCGAACGACGCCGTCTTCTGGCCCTCGATGCGGTACTGGTTGACGCTGTTGACCAGGGACACCGGGTAGTCGATCGCGAGCTTGCTGGCCAGCGCCAGGCAGTCGTCGAAGTTGCCCTCGACCTGCAGGAGCTGGGCGCCGTGCACCAGGGCCTGGGCCAGCTTGCCCATCGCGATCTTGCCCTGGGGCACGAGCACGGCGCAGGTGATGCCGGCACGGGCGGCGTAGGCGGCGGCGCTGGCGCTGGTGTTGCCGGTGGAGGCGCAGATGACCGCCTTCGCACCTTCCTCGACGGCCTTGGTGATGGCCATCGTCATGCCGCGGTCCTTGAACGACCCGGTCGGGTTGAGCCCCTCGACCTTGAGGTAGACGTCGCAGCCGGTCCGGCGGGACAGCTCGGGCGCGGGCAGCAGCGGGGTGTTGCCCTCCTGGAGGGTGACCACCGGGGTCGTCGAGCTCACGGGCAACCGCGACCGGTAGGCCTCGATCAGCCCCGGCCACCCCGGGGACACCTTGGTCGGTGAGCTCATGACAGACCCTCCACGCGCAGGACGCTGGTGACGCCGCGGACCGCGGGCATGTCCCGCAGGGCGGCGATGGTGGCGGACAGCGCCGCGTCGGGCGCGCTGTGGGTGACGATGACCAGCGTGGCGGCGTCGCCCCGGCCGGTCTGGCGGACCGTGGAGATGCTCACGTCCTGCCGCGCGAACTCCTGCGCGACGGCCGCCAGCACACCGGGGCGGTCGGCCACGTCGAGGCTGACGTGGTACCGGGTGGGGGTCTCGGCCATGGGCCGGACGGCGAGGTCCGCGTAGCCGGTCGGGCCCTGGCCGGAGGCTCCGGCGACCCGGTTGCGGGCCACGGCCACGAGGTCGCCGAGGACGGCGCTGGCGGTCGGCTCTCCCCCGGCGCCCTGGCCGTAGAACATCAGCTGCCCGGCGGCCTCGGCCTCGACGAAGACGGCGTTGAACGCGCCGCCGACCGAGGCCAGCGGGTGCGTCGTCGGGATCATGGCCGGGTGCACGCGGACGGAGACCGAGTCGCCGCCCGCCGCGTCGTCACCCGCCCGCCCGACCCGCTCGCAGATGGCCAGCAGCTTGACCGTGCAGCCGATCTCCGCGGCGCGGGCGACGTCGGTGGCCGAGACGGCGGAGATGCCCTCGCGGTGCACATCGGCCGACGACACCGGGGTGTGGAACGCCAGCGACGCCAGGATCGCCGCCTTGGCCGCGGCGTCGAAGCCGTCGACGTCGGCGGTGGGGTCGGCCTCGGCGTAGCCCAGCTCGGTGGCCTCGGCCAGCGCCTCGGCGAAGCCGGCGCCGGTCTCGGCCATGCGGGAGAGGATGTAGTTCGTCGTCCCGTTGACGATGCCGACGACCCGGCGCAGCTGGTCACCGGCGAGCGACTCGCGCAGCGGCCGCAGCAGCGGGATGGCGCCGGCGACGGCGGCCTCGTAGTACAGGTCGACGCCCGCCTTCGCGGCGGCCGCGTGCAGCCCCGGGCCGTCCTCGGCCAGCAGGGCCTTGTTGGCGCTGACCACCGACTTGCCCGCCCCGAACGCCGCGTACATCAGGCTGCGCGCCGGCTCGATCCCGCCGATGACCTCGACGACGAGGTCGACGTCGTCCCGGCGCACCAGCGCGGCCGAGTCGGTGGTGAGCAGGTGCTGCGGGACGTCGGGGTGGTGCGCCGGCCGGCGGACGGCGATGCCGGCGACCTCGATCGGCCGGCCGATGCGGGCGGTGAGGTCGTCCGCCTGGTCCTCGATGAGCCGGAGGACGGCGCTGCCGACCGTGCCGCAGCCCAGCAGCGCGACCCGCAGCGGAGCCGCCGAGGGGCCGCTCACGACTGCGCTCCCGCGGCGTGCTCGGGCGCGGGCTGGTCGATGGCCGGGGAGGGCGCGGGCCTGTCTGCGAGGACGGCGTCGAGGGCGAACACGTCGGACAGTGTCTGCCGCCGGACGATCTCCGTCGCGACGCCGTCCCGCACCGCGACCACCGGCGGCTTGAGCAGGTAGTTGTAGTTGCTCGCCATCGACCAGCAGTAGGCGCCGGTGGCGGCCACCGCCAGCAGGTCACCGGGGGCGACGTCGGAGGGCAGCCACAGGTCGCGCACGAGGATGTCGCCGCTCTCGCAGTGCTTCCCCACGACCCGGCACAGCGCCGGTGGGGCGTCGGAGACGCGGTTGGCGAGCACGCAGGTGTAGTCGGCGTCGTAGAGCGCGGTGCGGATGTTGTCGCTCATCCCGCCGTCGACCGAGACGTAGTTGCGCACCGGCGGGGTGCCCGGGCCGCCGCCGGCACCGAGGCGGACGGGCTTGATCGTGCCGATCTCGTACAGCGTGACCGTGCCCGGGCCGGCGATCGCGCGGCCGGGCTCGACCGCAAGCCGCGGCACCGGCAGCCCGAGGGCAGCGCACTCCGCGGCGACGACGGTCCGCAGCTTCGCGGCCACGTCGCCGGGGCTGACCGGGTCGTCCTCGGCGAGGTAGGCGATGCCGAAGCCGCCGCCGAGGTTCAGCTCCCCCAGCAGCTCGCCGGTCGCCTGGTGGATCTGGCCGAGCAGCCCGACGACGCGGTGCGCGGCCGCCTCGAAGCCCGCGGTGTCGAAGATCTGCGAGCCGATGTGGCTGTGCAGGCCGGCCAGCCGCAGCGCCGGCTCCCGGATGACCCGCACCGCGGCGGTCAGGGCGTCGCCGGTCGCCAGCGAGAAGCCGAACTTCTGGTCCTCGTGCGCGGTGGCGATGAACTCGTGGGTGTGCGCCTCGATGCCGACCGTCGCGCGGATCAGGACCGGCACCGGCGTACCGCCGGCGGCGACCCGCGCGGCGGCGAGCGGGGCCAGCCGGTCGATCTCGTCGAAGGAGTCGAGCACCACGTGCCCGATCCCGGAGTCGACCGCGAGCCGCAGCTCGACGAGCGACTTGTTGTTGCCGTGGAGCGCGATCCGCTCGGCCGGGAAGCCGGCCGCCAGCGCCAGGGCCAGCTCGTTGCCGCTGCAGGCGTCGAGGTGCAGGCCGTCCTCGGCGATCCACCGGGCCACCTGGCCGCAGAGGAACGCCTTGGACGCGTAGTGCACGTCGGCGCCGTCGAACGCCGTCGCGAAGTCGGCGGCGCGGCTCCGGAAGTCGCCCTCGTCGAGGACGAACAGCGGCGTGCCGTGCTCGCGGGCCAGGTCGGTGACCGCGCGGCCGGCCAGGTGCAGCTCGCCGTCCACCCGGGTGGCCGACCGCGGCCAGACCTGCGGATCGAGGGCGCCCAGCTCCGCCGGCGGCGCACCGGCGCCCGTCGGCTGCTGGATGTTGCCGTGCAGCGGACCTGCCGGGTGCGCTCTCACATCCGCTCCGGAGCGGAGACGCCGAGCACGTCGAGGCCGTTGCGCAGCACCGTCGCGGTGGCGGCGCAGAGCCACAGGCGGGCGGTGGTCAGCGACGTCGCCTCCTCGTCACCGCGCGGCAGCACGCGGCAGGAGTCGTAGAAGCGGTGGTAGGTGCCGGCGAGTTCCTCGAGGTAGCGGGCCACCCGGTGCGGCGCCCGCAGTTCGGCGGCGGCGACGAGCACCCGGGGGAACTCCCCCAGGGCGCGCAGCAGGTCGGTCTCCCGCGGGTGCGCCAGCGCGGCGACGTCGACGTCGGCGGCCTCGCCGAGCGGCAGCCCCAGGTCGGCGGCGTTGCGCAGCAGCGAGGAGATCCGGGCGTGCGCGTACTGGACGTAGAAGACCGGGTTGTCGTTGGTGCGCCGGCTCCACAGGTCCAGGTCGAGGTCGATCTGCTGGTCCACCGAGGCGCGGGCGAGGGCGTACCGCGCGGCGTCGGCACCGACGGCCTCGACGAGGTCCTCCAGCAGCACGACGGTGCCCGCCCGCTTGCTCATCCGCACCGGCTGCCCGTCGCGGACCAGGTTGACCAGCTGGCCGAGCAGGATCTCGAGGTTGACCTCCGGGTCGTCGCCCACGGCGGCGGCCAGCGCCTTGTACCGGCCGACGTAGCCCGCGTGATCGGCGCCCAGCATGATCACGACCTTGTCGAACCCGCGGTTGCGCTTGTCCTGGTAGTAGGCGCAGTCCGCGGCGAAGTAGGTGGGAGCGCCGTCGCTCTTGATCAGCGGGCGGTCCTTGTCGTCGCCGAAGTCGGTGGTCCGCAGCCAGACCGCCCCGTCGGCCTCGTACACGTGGCCGTTCTCCCGCAACCGGGCGATCGCCTTGTCCAGGGCGCCCGTCTCGTGCAGCGTCCGCTCGCTGAAGTAGACGTCGAAGGCGACGCCGAAGCCCGCGAGCGTGCGCTTGATCTCGGCGAACATGAGCTCGACGCCGCGCACCCGGAAGCGCTCCTGCTGCTCGGCCTCCGGCCGCTCGAGCAGGCCGGGCTCCGCCGCGAGCACCTGCTGCGCGATCTCGGCGATGTAGTCGCCGGCGTACCCGTCCTCGGGCACCGGCCGGCCGTGGGCGGCGGCCATCAGGCTGAGCGCGAACCGGTCGATCTGCGCCCCGGCGTCGTTGAAGTAGTACTCCCGCGTGACCGTGGCGCCGCTGGCCTCGAGGAGCCGGCCGAGCGCGTCGCCGACCGCGGCCCAGCGGGTGCCGCCGATGTGCACCGGGCCGGTCGGGTTGGCGGAGACGAACTCCAGGTTCAGCTTCTGCCCGGCCAGGGTGTCGGTGCGGCCGTAGGCCGCCCCGGCGGTGACCGCGCGGACCGCGATGGCGCCCAGCGCGCCCTGGGCGAGGGTGATGTTGAGGAACCCGGGGCCCGCGACGTCGACGGTCGCGATGCCCTCGTGCGCCCGCAGCTCCTCGGCGAGCACCTCGGCGACCTGGCGGGGCGGCCGGCCGGCGGGCTTGGCCAGCCGCATGGCGACGTTGGTGGCGTAGTCGCCGTGCTCGGGGTTCCTGGGCCGGTCGATGACGACCTCGTCGGGCACCTCGACGGGCAGCGCGCCACGGTCGACGACCGCGCCCACGGCGGTACGGACGACGTCCTGCAGCTGCTCCGGTGTCACCGCACGAGCGTACTGACCGGGCCCGCGGCGTTCGCCGCCCCCGCCCGGCGGATGCAGGGAACGCCCAGGTTCGCGACCTAGACTCGCCGCCGCACCGTGCACCCGCATTAGAGGAGTGGCCTTGGCCAAGGACCGCAAGCCCGACGACGCCCGCCCCAGCGGCGGCGCCACCCGGTCCGGAGGCGGCAACCCGAACCGTGCCCGCCCGAGCGGCAAGAGCGGCCGGACGCGCCCGCCGACGCAGGTCGTGGCCAACGCGCACAAGCGCCCGTGGGGCCTCATCGCCGGCGCCCTGGCGGTGGTCGTCTTCGCGGCAGCGGTCATCACCTACGCCGTGGTGCAGGTCAACGAGGCGAACGCGGACAAGCTGGCCTCGATCGAGGAGATCTCCGGTGTCGAGGCGGCCGAGTACTCCCCCGGCCAGGACCACGTCACGACCGAGGTGGACTACACCGAGACGCCTCCGGTCGGCGGCCCGCACGACGGCAACTGGGCCGACTGCACGGGCACCGTCTACGACGTCGACATCCGGCACGAGAACGCGGTGCACAGCCTCGAGCACGGTGCGGTCTGGATCGCCTACGACCCCGAGCTCCTGTCCGACGCCGACGTCGACACCCTCGCCGAGCTGGTGGACGGCGAGTCCGGCCGGATGCTGTCGCCCTACGCCGGCCTGGGCTCCCCGATCAGCCTGCAGGCCTGGAACCACTCGCTGAAGGTCGACAGCGTCTCCGACGAGCGGATCGAGCAGTTCGCGGACTTCATGACCTACCAGCGCACCCCGTACGGCGACGACGACGAGCGCAACGCGCTGGCCTTCCCCGAGCCCGGCGCATCCTGCGAGAACCCGGCGTTCGCCGCCGAGCCGCTCGTCGAGGGCGAGGGCAGCACCCCGATCGGCCCCAGCGACATGCCCACGACCGAGGGCGCCACCGGCACGGAGAGCGAGCCGGCCGGGACCGACGCCCCCTGATGACCGTGACCGACACCCCGCAGCTGCCCTCGGTGCAGGACGACGGCGATCCCGCCGCGTCCGGCACCGGGGGGCGCGCGCTCCGCGTCGCCCTCCTCGCCGTCATCGGCGTGGGGCTGCTGCTGCTCGGCGGGGGGCTGGCCGTGGCGCTCGGCATCGGTGGCGGCCAGAAGACGCCGTCCGCCGACTCGGTGGATGCGGGCTTCGCCCGCGACATGAGCGTCCACCACCTGCAGGGGGTGGAGATGGCGAACCTGGTCGCCGAGCGCAGCTCGGACCCCGAGGTCCGCCAGATCGCGTTCGACATCTCGGCGACGCAGACCAACCAGGCCGGCCGCATGCAGGGCTGGCTCGCCCTCTGGGGCGTGCCGCAGAGCGGCGGGGACCCGATGGCGTGGATGTCGGCCGGCGGGGACGGCGGCCACGACCACGACATGACCGACGGCGGACTGATGCCGGGCATGGCGACCTCGGCGGAGCTGGCGAACCTGCGCGAGCTGAGCGGCACCGCGTTCGACGTCGAGTTCCTCCGGCTGATGATCCGGCACCACCAGGGCGGGTTCGAGATGGCCGAGTACGCCGTCGAGCACGCCGACCTGCCCGCCGTGCGCAGCCTGGCCCAGGCGATCGCCGGGGCGCAGTCGGCCGAGACCCGGACGATGGCCGCCATGCTCACCGCCCGCGGCGGCACTCCGCTCCCGGCGCCCTGAGGCCCTCCGCCCGTCCGCTCGTCCGCGGCTGATAGGTTCTCCCCCGAACGAGACGAGCCCCCGTAGCTCAGGGGATAGAGCACTGCCCTCCGGAGGCAGGGGCGCAGGTTCGAATCCTGCCGGGGGCACTCTTCGTTCTTCTCACGCCAGCACGGCGACGGCCTCGACCTCCACGAGCAGGTCCGGCTCCCCCAGCGCGGCGACGCCCAGCAGGGTGATCGGCTTGCGCGGATCGACGCCCAGCCGCTCGGCCACGCGGGCCACACCCTCGCCCAGGCCGGCCAGCTTCTCCTCCGACCAGTCGACGACGTACACCGTCAGCTTCGCCACGTCGTCGAAGGTGCCGCCCACCGCGGCCAGCGCGGTCGCGACGTTGGAGTACGCCTGCTCGACCTGGGCAGCCAGGTCGCCCGGGCCGACCGGGTTCCCCTCGCCGTCCCGGGCGACCTGCCCGGAGAGGTAGACGGTGCGGGTGCCGGTGGCGACGGACATCTGGACGTAGTGCTCGGGCCGGGGCAGGCCTTCGGGGTCGAGCAGCTGGACGGGCACGGTTGCCTCCTGGGGACGGTCCCGCCGAGCGGCGGTGCCGACAGGGAAGCAACTGCCACCGACAAGCCTGGTGACGGACGTCTCACCGGGCTGCACTAGGTTCCGCGGTCATGGAGAGCAGCGGCATTCCCAGCAGCGGCATCGAGAAGGCCACCGTCGGCGACATCGAACTGGCCTACGAGACCTTCGGCGACCGGGCGGGCACCCCGCTCCTCCTCGTGAGCGGCCTCGGTTCGCAGATGATCAGCTACCCCGACGAGCTCTGCGCCGGCCTCGCCGCTCACGGGCTGTTCGTCATCCGGTTCGACAACCGCGACGTCGGCCTGTCCACCCACCTGCACTCCGCCGGGCTCCCCCGCCTCGGCGACGTCCGCCGCGGGGACCGGTCGAGCGTCCACTACGAGCTGGCCGACATGGCGGCCGACACCGCCGGGCTGATCGCGGCACTCGGCCTGGAGTCGGTGCACCTGGTCGGGGTGTCCATGGGCGGGATGATCGCCCAGCGGGTCGCCATCACGTACCCGGAACGGGTCCGCAGCCTCACCTCGATCATGTCCACCACCGGGGACCGGTCGGTGGGCGGCGCGTCGGAGGCGGCCCAGGCCGTGCTCTACGCCCCGCCGGCCGCCGACCGGGACGCCGCGATCGCCCGGCAGCTCGAGACCTCGCGGGTCATCGGCTCCCCTGGCTTCCCGTTCGACGAGGAGATGGTCCGCGAGCGGGCCGCCCTCGCATTCGACCGGGCGCACGACCCCGCGGGGGTGGCGCGGCAGATGGCCGCCATCGTCACCAGCCCCGACCGGACCGCGGACCTCGGCCGGGTGGCCGTCCCCACGATGGTCATCCACGGCTCGGACGACGCCCTGGTGAACGTCTCGGGCGGCCGGGCCACCGCCGCCGCCGTCCCGGGCGCCGAGCTGGTGGTCATCGACGGCATGGGCCACGACCTGCCGCGCCCGCTGTGGCCCGAGATCACCGAGCGGATCACCGCGCTGATCAGCCGCGTCGAGGGCCAGGTCTAGGGCGCGCCCCCCGGGCCCCGGCGCGGCGGCGCGGACCGGCCGAGCTGCTCGTAGCCACGCCGCACCGCGTGGCCGAGGCCGTCGGCGGGGAACGGGAACGCGCCGGCGTCGAGCGCCGCGTCGAGCGGCACCCCCGCGCCGGCCAGGGTGCGGATGGCCTCGGCCACCAGCCCGAGGTCGGTGCGCTGCGCCTCGACGAAGGCCCGGTCCACCGGCGCCCCGTGGCCGGGCACCACGACGCTCGCCGACGTGGTCAGGCCCAGCACGACGTCCATGCTGAGCGGCCAGTCGAGCGGGAAGCAGTCGGTGCCGTACGCAGGCGCCGCGGACTCCTCGACCAGGTCGCCGGCGAGCAGCACGTCGACGTCGGGGATGCGCACGACCAGGTCGCCGTCGGTGTGGCCGCGGCCCGGATGCAGGAGCTCGACCACGCGGTCGCCGAGGTCGAGGGAGGCGGCGGAGGAGAAGGTCCGGTCCGCCGGGACCACCACTGTCTCGAGGACCTCGTTCCGATGCGGATCGTCGGGGTCGTCGCGGTAGTAGCCCTTGACCCGCTCGCCGGACGGCCCCGTGGCCGCCGCGGCGTTCTCGTGGGCGTGGACCGGGACGTCGCCGTACACCGCACGGAAGGTGGCGTTGCCGAACGTGTGGTCGAAGTGGCAGTGGGTGTTGACCACCGCGACCACCTCACCCGCGGCCAGGCGGCGCAGGTCGTCGACGACCCCTGCGCCGGCGAGGCCCGAGCTGTGGGTGTCGACCACCACCAGCCCGCGGTCGCTCCCGATGGCGGTCACGTTGACGTCGAGCCAGTCGTACCGGGCGACCCACACGCGCGGAGCAACCTCGGCGAAGCGGGCCATGGCGGCACGCTAGCCCTGCGCCCGCGCGGTCTGCCCGGTCGCTCAGCTGGTGAGCATCCCGCCCTCGACCGGGATGGTCGTGCCGGTGACGTAGCCGCCGGCGTCGCTGGCCAGGAAGATCAGCGCGGCGGCGAGCTCCTCGGGGTGGCCCTTGCGGCCCACCAGGATGCGGGGCATCTGCGAGTCGATGTACTCCTCGGGGTACTGCTCGGTCATCTCCGAGACGAAGAAGCCCGGGGCGAGCGCGTTGACCCGGATGCCCTTGCGCCCGGTCCACTGCTGGGCGAGGTCGCGGGTCAGGCCGATCAGGCCCGCCTTGCTCGCGGCGTAGGCGGCCTGCGGCAGCCCGGCCGTGGTCAGGCCGAGCATGCTGGAGATGTTGACGATCGAGCTGCCCGGCTGCATCACCCGCCCACACGCCTGGGCCATCCAGTAGCAGCCGTTCAGGTTGACGTCGATGACCGAGCGGAACTGCTCGGGGGTCTCGCGGGTCGCCGGGAAGGCGGTCCCGATCCCCGCGTTGTTGACCAGGATGTCGACCCGTCCGAACTCGGCCATGGCGGCCTCGACGAGGGCCGTGCAGTCCTCGGGCACCGAGACGTCGGTGCGGACGGCGAGCGCCCGCCGTCCCGTGGCCTCCACCGCCTGGGAGGTCTCGGCCAGCCGGTCGACCCGCCGCGCACCGAGGACGACGTCGGCGCCGGCCTCGGCCAGCGCCCGCGCGAACACCGCCCCCAGGCCCGAGGAGGCCCCCGTGACGACGGCGACGCGGCCGTCGAGGCGGAACATGTCCAGGATCGTCCGGTCGCTCACCGGGCGAACCTAACCCAGCTCAGGCCTCGACGACCTGCCCGGCGGTCACCTCGAGGCGACGGGTGGTGTGCACCGCGTCCAGCATGCGGCGGTCGTGGGTGACCAGCAGCAGGGTGCCCTCGTACTCGGCCATCGCCCGCTCGAGCTGCTCGATGGCCGGCAGGTCGAGGTGGTTGGTCGGCTCGTCGAGCACCAGCACGTTGACGCCGCGGGCCTGCAGCAGGGCCAGCGCCGCCCGCGTCCGCTCTCCCGGCGACAGCGTCTCGGCCGGTCGCAGCACGTGCTCGGCGGTCAGCCCGAACTTGGCGAGCAGCGTCCGCACCTCCGCCGTCGGCCAGTCGGGCACCTCGGCACCGAAGGCGTCGAGCAGCTGCTGGGCCCCGAAGAACAGCCCTCGGGCCTGGTCGATCTCCCCGATCCGCACCGACGGGCCGAGTGCCGCGGTGCCCGCGTCGAGCGGCACGCGGCCCAGCAGGGCGGCGAGCAGGGTGGACTTCCCGGAGCCGTTGGCGCCGGTGATCGCCACCCGGTCGCCCCAGTCGACCTGCAGGTCCAGCGGGCCGAGGGTGAAGCCGCCGCGGCGCACGACGGCGCCGCGCAGCGTGGCGACCACCGCTCCCGCGCGGGGCGCCGCGGCGATCTCCATCCGCAGCTCCCACTCCTTGCGGGGCTCCTCGACGACGTCGAGCCGCTCGATCATCCGCTGGGTCTGCTTGGCCTTCGCGGCCTGCTTCTCCGACGACGCCCGGTTGGCGGCCTTGATGTGCTTGTCGCCGTCCTTGGACTTCTTGATCGAGTCGCGGACGCCCTTGGCCATCCAGTTGCGCTGCATCCGGGCACGCGACTCGAGGCCGGCCTTGGTGTCGGCGAACTCCTCGTACTCCTCGCGCGCGTGCCGCCGGGCGACCTCCCGCTCGGTCAGGTACGCCTCGTAGCCGCCGTCGACGACCCGGACCACCTGCTGGGCGAGGTCCAGCTCGACGACCCGCGTGACGGTGCGGGAGAGGAACTCGCGGTCGTGGCTGACCACGACGATGCCGGCCCGCGAACCGGCCACGAAGCGCTCGAGCTGGTCCAGGCCGCCGAGGTCGAGGTCGTTGGTCGGCTCGTCGAGCAGGAGCAGGTCGTAGCGCGAGAGCAGCAGCGAGGCCAGGCCCACGCGGGCGGCCTGCCCGCCCGACAGCCCGGTCATCGGGGCGTCGAGCGCGACCCCCGGCGCGACGTCGGCGACCACCTCGGCCGCGCGCTCCTCGAGGTCGGCGCCGCCGAGGGAGGGCCAGCGCTCCA
>JBEPZM010000072.1:0-12485 GCA_041640835.1 Blastococcus sp. | reverse complement strand
GGCCGAGGGGGCGAAGGCGGCCAGCGCGCCGAGCGTGTCGGCGGTGACCTGCGCGGCGAGGAGGTTGGCCTCCGCGATCTGCCGGTAGACCTCCTCGCGGTGGATCGTGACCTCGCGCGGTGCCTTGAAGCCGAGCCGGACGGTGCCGCCGCGCACCTCGACGACGTGGACCTCGATGTCGTCGCCGATGCGGATGGTCTCGCCGACGCTGCGGGTGAGTGTGAGCACGTGTACCCCTCCATGGGTGATGTGTGGCCGTCCGTGGCAGCCCGCCTGGGCGGCGGGCGGGGATCCGGCGCGGTGCGCCGGCCCTCGACAGTCTTATCGGCGCACGGGGCACCGGATCGGATGGGTGGCGTCGGAGAGCACGATCTGCCGGGCCCTGCCCGTGGCAGGGCTCACCACGAACGGGGCACGCAGGTTCGCCGTCGCGGCCGGGACGTCCCCCGCGGGGACGGTGAGCACGGCGTAGATCCGCGCGTCGCCGGCCGCGGCCAGCCCCAGCTCCGCGCACGCGACGGGGGGCAGCGCCGGTGCGTAGTCGGGGAAGAAGGCCGCGGTGGGGACCACGAGGAAGCGGGGGCCGTCGGCGTCCACCGACTGCAGCCAGCACAGCAGGCCGGTGCCGTCGGCCGGCACGAGCACGTAGGTCCGGTGCGCCGGGAACCCGGGCAGGGGCTCGTCCAGGTGCAGCACCTGCACCGCCGGGGGCGACGGGGCAGGTGCCGGCGCCGGGGCGGCCGGGCGGGCGGCGAGGAGTGCCGGGGAGGGGGTCATGGGGTCGGGATCCTGGCAGCGGCTCCGAGGCGAGGGACGGTGGTCATCAGCGGAGGAAGTCCAGCAGCGTGGGCGAGATGACCTTCGCGGTGGCTGCCAGCGCGGCCTCGTACCCGGTCTGCTGCATGGACAGGTTCATCATCGTCAGCGGCAGGTCGATGTCCTCGACGGAACCGAGCTGCGCCTTCAGGGTCAGGGTGCGCTCGGCCTGGACCTGCTCCACGCGCTCCAGCCGGGCACCGCGCGCACCGATGTCGGCGACGGCCCCCTGCATGGTCTTCATGGCGACGTCGAGCGCGGCCAGGTCGGCGGTCAGGTCGTCGGGGGCGAACTCGAGGTCGCTCGCGATCCGGCCGACCACCGAGAAGAGGCTGTCGGTACCGGCACCGAAGGCCTCCGGGCCGGTCAGGTCGACCCGCAGCAGTTCGCTGTCCGACACGCGTCGGGTCACCGTGCCCAGGGGGTCGCCCGGGGTCACGGTGGTGCCCAGGTAGGTGCCGGTGGGGTCGTAGGCCTTGTCCCCCGCGGTGACCCCGCCGAACACCGGCCGCCCGGCGACCCGGGTGTTGGCCATGTTGAGCAGGCCCTCCTTGAGGGAGGCGACCTCGGTGGCCAGGGCCTTCCGGCTCTCCGGCGAGGCGGCACCGGTGTTGAGCCCCTGGACCGTGAGATCCCGGATCCGCTGCGTCATGTCGAGCATCTGCAGCAGCGAGGTGCTGCCCTGGTCGAGCCACGACTTGGCGTCGGTGACGTTGCGGCCCTGCTGGGCCACCGACGCCTGCTCGGCCCGCGTCTGCATGGCCTTGTTGGTGCCGGTCGGCGAGTCCGACGGCTTGTTGATGAGCCGCCCGGAGGTGAGCTGGTTCTGGAGCTTGCCCAGCGACTCGAGGTTGCGGTTGAGCCCCTGGAGGCTGGTGAGCGTGACCGCCCGCTGCGTGATGCGCATCTGGATCAGAGCCCCACGCGGCCGGTGCGGTTGATCAGCTGGTCGAGCATCTCGTCGATGGAGGTCACCAGGCGGGCAGCCGCGGAGTACGCGTGCTGGAAGGACAGCATGTTGGTCATCTCCTCGTCGATGTTGACGCCGGCCACCGATTCGCGGGCGGCGTCGACCTGGGTGGTGATGACCGACTGGATGGAGAGGGTGCGGTTGGCCACCGCCGCCTCGACGCCGAGGGTCACCACGAGCTTGCGGTAGTCGGCGTCCGGGCCGTCGGTGAGCGAGCGGAGCTGCGCGATCCGGTCGGCGTTGCTGTTGTCGGTGTTCGGGCCGCCGGCGATGCGCGAGGCCGCGATCTTCTCCGGGTCGGTGATGGCGAGCTTGATGTTGGCCGCGGTGATCGGGTTGCCGTCGACGGACTCGAAGATCGCGCCACCGGCGTTGCCGAGCTTGTCGAAGCCCTGGGTGTGCAGCGCGTTCATGGCCGTGGCCAGCCCGCCGGCCAGCGTGTCCAGCTCGCCCTGGTACTTGGGGAAGATCGCGTTCATCGCGGTCAGCTGCCCACCGGCCGTGCCGCTGGCTCCGACGGTGTACCCGCCGACGGCGGTGACGAGGCGGACCGGGTCGCCGCCGGTGCCGGCGGGGTCGACGGTGCCGCTGACGGCGAGCTGCGAGGCGCTGTTGCCCGCCACCAGCGTCATGCCGCCGACGACGACGTCGACCATGCCGTCCTTGCCCTGCCGGACGGTCGCGCCGACCGAGTCGGCCAGGCCCATCACGAGCAGGTCGCGCTGGTCGGCGAGGTCGTTGGAGGGGATGCCCAGCTGGGTGGCGCGCTGGATGGCCTGGTTGAGGTCGGCCACGGTGCCGGCGGCCGCGTTCACGTCCTTCACCAGGACGGTCAGGTTCTCCCGGGTCTGGTTCCACTGCGCGTCCAGGGACGCCGACGCGAAGTGCAGGCCGCCGACCAGGGTGTCCATCTGCTGGATGACCTGGGCCCGGGCCGCACCGGTGTCCGGCGCGTTCTGGACGTCGCCCCAGCCGTCCCACATGTCCGCCAGCAGCGACTGGATGCCGTACTCACCTGGCTCGCGGAAGGCCGTCTCGACCTGCCCGAGGGCGCCGGCCTCCTCAGTGAGCCGGGTGTTGTTCGCGTGCTCGGTGTGGCCGCGTCCCTCGAGGAAGATGTCGCGGATGCGGATGACGTCGTCGGCGTTGACGCCGCCGCCGACGCCGTTGCCGGTCGAGTAGAAGGCCGGGACCGCGCTGCCGCCGATGGCCTGCATGTCGGCCCGCTGGCGGCTGTACCCGGCGGTGTTGACGTTGGCGATGTTCTGACCGGTGACGTCCAGCGCCCGCCGCTGCGCCCAGAGCGAGGTGGTCGCGGCGTTCAGGCCGGAGAAGGTGCTCACAGTGCTCCGTCCAGGGTGACCGCGCGCTGGGCGCCGTCGGTGTGCCGGCCGCCGGCGCCGTAGGTGCCGGCGGAGGGGGCGCGGGTCTGCAGCAGGGCGTCGCCGATGGCGGCCAGGCCGCCCTCGATCAGCTCCCGGTTGGCGTCGGAGAGGCTGCGCAGGTCGGTGACCAGGACGAGCAGCGCCTCGTGGTGCTTGGCGAGGAGGTCGTTCCAGGGGGCGGGCGCGACCTCGGCCACCTGGCGCAGCGACGGGTTGGGCCCGATGCCCAGGCGCTCGGCGATGGCCTCGGTGGCGGCGGAGCGCTCGACCTCGAGGGTGCGCAGCTGGTCGAGCACGACCTCGATCTCGTGCGCGATCCGCGCCAGCCACCGGGTCTTGCCGGTGACGATGAGGTACTGCTTCTCCTCGGCCTTGAACAGCAGGAGGTCCAGGAGCTCCTGCTCCCGCCACAGCAGCGTCGACAGGTGCTGGTAGTCCACGTGCCCACCTTTCCGTCGTCCTGCGCGTCGCCGGCGGGCTCGTTCGACCCCGCCGGCGCTTTCTCCGTCGTCCTGCCATCGGCACCGTCCGGAGGCCCCTCAAGCCGAAGCGGGCAACCGGCGCTCAAGTTCGGGAGGAAAGTTGCCGAGGCCGGTGCCACCCGCGCGTCGGTCAGCCGAGAAGTAGGGCGTGAGCCCAGCCCGAACCCTCGCCGCCGAGCGCTTCCATCGTGAGCGGGTCCCCGTCGAGCGGAGCGCGCCCGGCCTGGCGCCGCATCCCTCGAAGAGCCGCAGCCAGGCCGACGTCGACGCCCTGGTCACCGAGCACCTCCCCCTGGCGGCGTTCGCGGTCAACGCGGTCGCCGCCCGCATCTCGCTGCCGGCCCACGTGAGCCGCGAGGACCTGCTGTCCTGTGCGCACGTGGCGCTGGTCGAGGTGGCCAAGCGGTTCGACCCGAACGCGGGCGCCTCCTTCTCCACCTACGCCCTCGCGCGGCTGCAGGGCGCCGTCCTCGACGAGCTGCGCTCGGGCGACTGGGCCAGCCGCTCGGTGCGCGCCGCGGCCCGGCGTCAGGACGCGGCTGCCGACGCACTCACCGTCTCCCTGGGCCGCCCGCCCACGCGGGAGGAGCTGGCCACCAGCCTCGGGGTCCCGCGCAGCGACCTGGACAGCCTGCAGGTCGACATCCACCGTGCCGTCATGATCAGCATCGACGCGGAGACCGGCACCGACGGCGGGACGCTGGACCTGCCCGACACCGGCGAGTCCCCCGAGCGGGCGCTCATGCGCGGCGAGCGGGCCCGCTACCTGCACGAGGCGATCCGGGCACTGCCCGACCGGCTCGACGAGGTGGTCGAGCGCAATTTCTTCAATGACGAATCACTGACCGACATCGCCACGGACCTCGGCGTCACGCTCTCCCGGGTCTCCCAGATGCGGGCGCGGGCACTGACGCTGCTGCACGCGGCGATGAGCGAGATCTGGGAGGGCCGGTCGGTGCCGGCCGACGGCGGGGTGCGCGCACGCAACCAGCAGCGCAGCTACGTCGACCGGGTGGCCGGCCGCTCCCCCGCGCCCACCGCGCTGCCGAGGCAGCGCAACCCCTGGGCCACCGGGCACGGAACCGCGGCCCGACCCGCCTGAGTGACACCGGGCGAGAAAGTCGCCCGGTTCGCCTCAAGTCCCAGCGGCCCCACGCCGTAAACACCACTGCGAGACAAGTTCGGCCCCCGCAGCACGGATGCAGCGGGATCACCAGTAAGACCCCTTCCAAGGAGGAACCCCATGGGTCTCAGCGTCAACACCAACGTTGCGGCAATGAACGCCTACCGCAACCTGTCGTCGACCGATGGTCAGATGAACAAGTCGCTGGAGAAGCTCTCCTCCGGCTTCCGCATCAACCGCGCGGCCGACGACGCCGCCGGCCTGGCCATCTCCGAGGGCCTCCGCTCTCAGATCGGTGGCCTGAAGGTCGCCGTCCGCAACACCCAGGACGGCGTCAGCGTCGTGCAGACCGCTGAAGGTGCGCTCACCGAGACGCACAGCATCCTCCAGCGCATGCGCGACCTGGCGGTCCAGAGCGCCAACGACACGAACGACGACGACTCCCGCGACGCCATCAACGCCGAGGCTTCGGCGCTGAAGGAGGAGCTCACCCGTATCGCCGAGAAGACGACGTTCAACAACGTCGCGCTGCTCGACGGCACGTACACCAACAAGCAGTTCCAGGTGGGCTACGCGGCGAGCGACACCATCGAGGTGGACATCAACTCCACCGGTACCGCCAAGGCGTACAACACCTACGCCAACGGTGCCGCCTCCACCACCGCTGCTGCGGCGACGTTCACCCTGAACGGTGTCACCACCACCACGGCCGCCCTCACCGTCAGCTCGGACGCGAACAACATCGCGACCCAGCTGAACAACGACAGCGCGTTCAACGACGCCTACGTCGCGAAGGTGAACGACCTGGGTGGCCTGGTCGTCACGGCCAAGGACGCCACCGTCGCCGGCCAGTCCATCACCATCGGTGGCGGTCTGGGCGGTACCAGTGTCGCCACGGCCGAGGCCGCGGGGACCGGTGGCTTCGACGCCGCCGGCCTCAACGTCAACGCCGTCGACCTGAGCACGAAGACGGGGGCCAACTCGGCCATCACGTCGCTCGACACCGCCATCAAGTCGGTCTCCACTGCTCGCGCCAACCTCGGTGCGCTGCAGAACCGGTTCGAGCACACCATCAACAACCTGAACGTCACGGCGGAGAACCTGACCGCTTCGGAGTCGCGGATCCGCGACACCGACATGGCGAAGGAGATGACCAACTTCTCCCGGACCCAGATCCTGTCGCAGGCGGGCACCTCGATGCTGGCGCAGGCCAACCAGGCCTCGCAGAGCATCCTGAAGCTGCTGGGCTGATCCAGCCGCTCCACCTGAGCAGGACCTAGCACCACTCGGTGAGGGGGGAGGCCCCGGCCTCCCCCCTCACTGATGCTCCACCCCGGCCCCACCCCGAGAACGGAGACACCACATGGCAGGCATGAGCCTGAGCACCGGACTCATCTCGGGCATGGACACCGGCGCGCTGGTGAGCCAGCTGATGCAGATCGAGGCGAACTCGCAGACGCTGCTCAAGCAGCGCCTCTCCAGCACCCAGAGCCAGGCCACGGCCTACCGCGCCATCAACACCCGGTTCGACGCCCTGCGGTCGGCCGCCGAGGCAGTCACCAAGGACGCCGCCTGGTCCCCCGTCAAGGCGAGCAGCTCGTCCACCGGTGTCAGCGCGACGGCCAAGGCCGGCGCCTCCACGGGCTCGGTGACCTTCACGGTCAACAACCTCGCCGCCGCGCACTCGGTCATCAGCGAGAAGAAGTGGGCAGTCACCGGGACGCAGACCCCGGCAGACCTCCCCTACGGCGCCGGCAGCCTCGCCATCACGGTCGGCGGCACGACCAAGAACGTGCCGGTCGGCGGCACCGGCAGCCTGGCCGACGCCGTCAAGGCCATCAACGCCGACGCCTCCCTCAAGCTCTCCGCCACCGCGGTCAAGGTCTCCGCCACGGAGTACCGGCTGCAGGTCACGGCGAAGGACACCGGCGTCGCCGCGAAGTTCACGATCGGCTCGGGCACCGAGTTTCCTCCGGTCGTCCAGGGCACGGACGCGAAGCTCACCGTCGGCACCGCCGGCATCGGCTACGAGGTCACCTCGGCCACCAACACCTTCAGCGGGCTCATCGACGGCGCCACGATCACCGTCACCGAGCCGGCCAGCAACGTCACCGTCAAGCTCGGCGAGGACCCGGCGGCCGTGGCCGCGAAGATCAGCTCGCTGGTCAGCTCCGCCAACGGCCTGCTGGACGCGATCGCCTCGTACACCAAGGCAGGCAGCTCCGCGGCCGCCCTCAAGGGCGATGCCACCCTCCGTCAGCTGTCCAGCCAGGTGCTCGACACCGTCTCGCGGCTGACCGGCGTCGGGGGCTCGGCCAAGGTCGCGGGCCTCGAGCTCACCCGGGACGGCAAGTTCACCTTCGACTCGGAGAAGTTCACCGCCGCGCTCTCCGCCGACCCGGCGCTGGTGCGGAAGATCTTCACCGGCACCACCACCACGGCGGGTGCCGACGGCATCGCCGGCAACACCGACGACGTCACCACCCCCACCGGCATCGCCGGCAAGCTGGAGGCGCTGGCCAAGCGCGCCTCCGACTCCACGGGCGGGATGATCACCGCGCTGGCCAAGAGCAAGGACTCCTCGGCGAAGGATCTGGAGAACCGGATCGCCGACTGGGACGTCCGCCTGGAGCTGCGCCGCACGTCGCTCACCCGGCAGTTCACCGCCATGGAGACCGCTCTGGGCACGCTGCAGAACCAGTCGCAGTGGCTCGGCGCACAGCTGGCCTCGCTGCCCAGCTGGTCCGCCTCCTCGAAGTCCTGACCTCCCCCCTGACCCAGGAGTACGACTGATGAGTGCCGCTGCCCTGCGCGCCCGCTACCTCGGCGACGCAGTCGCCACCGCCTCGCCGCAGCAGCTGCTGGTCATGCTCTACGACCGGCTCGCGCTCGACCTCGAACGGGGGCAGGCCGCGCTGATGGCCGGCGACCGCACCGTCGCCAACGAGCAGCTGCAGCACGCCCAGGACATCCTGCTCGAGCTGCGCAGCAGCCTGCAGGTCGACGTCTGGGAGGGCGGGCCCCGGCTGGCCGCGCTCTACAGCTGGCTGATCAGCGAGCTGATCACCGCGAACGTCAAGGCGGACGTCAACCGCGTCTCCTCCTGCCGCCAGGTCGTCGAGCCGCTGCGCGACGCGTGGCGCCAGGCCGCGGCCAGTCTGGCCACGAGCGCGTCATGAGCGGGGTCGGCCCGGTCACCGGCGCGGGGACGGCCGGCTACGGCTACTCCGCGTACGCCCCGCCGTCGGCACCCCGCGGATCGGCCGGGCGCGAGCCGGACCGCGAGCGCCGTCAGCCGGCCGACTGGCACGAGGCGCTGGCCGACCTCGAGGGCGACGTGCTGGCCACCCAGGACAGCCTGGCCCGCGACCGCGCCGACGAGATCGCCGCCTGGGGACGCCGCTCCACCGACTGGGTGCCGCCGCAGCACCTCGGCCCCATCCCCGACGACCTGCGCGACCGCGCGGCCCGCCTGCTCCAGCACCAGCTCGCCGTCGCCGAGCAGCTGGCCGAGCGGATCACCCAGTCGCAGAAGCAGCGCGACGTCGCCGCCCGGATGTCCTACGCGCCCAGCCGCCCGGTCGCCGCCTACATCGACCGGGGCCTCTGACCGATCCCGTTCCGCCCCTCTGCCCCGTCGCCGGTCCCCGGCGACGGGGTTTCGGCTTTTCCGGGCGAAGACAGGCCGCTTCTCCGCGGAAAGAGGGAGATCCTGCCAACTCCACAGCCTCCGGCGGCTCAGGACACGGCGAGGTCACCGCACGTCCCATCCGTCACCGCGCCCCCTCCCGGCCTCCGTCGCCCCTCCCGGACCACACCCACGGTCACCCGGCAGTCACGCCCTGCCGATGACTGGAAGGCACGGAGAGCAAGCCCTTTCGCCACGGATCGGCGGACCACGCACTCGTTCGCGAGTGCTTCTTCCGCATACCCCGGAGGTCGAACGTGTCCTGCTGTCCCCGTCGGCGATCCCAGCCGTGATCGGCGAGATCACCCCCGCGGCGCTCCACGCCGCCCTGTCCGGCCTGTCCCAGCGTCAGCGGGTCACCGCCGACAACATCGCCAACATCAACACGCCGGGCTTCCTCGCCGGCCGCGTGGACTTCGAGTCCGCGCTCGGCGGCGCGCTGCGCAACGGCGAGACACCGGCGATCAACGGCGGCACGACCGCGCGCTCGCTGGAGCCGACGAACACCAACGGCAACAACGTGAACCTGGATGCGGAGACCCTCATCGCCACCGAGACCGGCCTGCGGTACCAGCTGGCGCTCAACGCCCTGGACGGCAAGTACAACACCATCCGCACCGCCCTCAGGACGCAGTGATGGCCATCTTCGACACGTTCGGCATCGCCGGCTCCGGCCTGATGACGCACCGCAAGTGGCTCGACGCCGTCTCGGACAACATCTCCAACGTCAACACCGTGCGGCGCACGGACGAGGACGCGTTCCAGCAGCGGATGATCGTCGCCGAGGCGGTCGAGTACGGGACCGGCGAGGGTGGCGTGCGCGCGGCGCGCGCGGAGTTCGGCAGCACCGAGGGCCGCATGGTCTACGAGCCGGACCACGCCCTGGCCGACGCCGAGGGCTACGTGAAGTACCCCGACATCGATCTCGGTGACCAGATGTCCCAGATGATCATGGCGCAGCGCGGCTACCAGGCGAACCTCGCCGTGGTCGAGCGCGCGACCGCGGCCTACCAGGCCGCTCTCCAGCTCGGGAAGGGCTGATCATGACCTCCCCCATCGGCGCCATCGCCGGCATCGGCTCGACCGTCGGCATGGGCGGCGTGGCCGGCGTCGACAGCACCGCCACCGTCAGCAGCACGGCCGGCTCGGACGCGTTCTCCTCCGTGCTGGCCTCGACGTTCGACCAGCTGCAGACCACCCAGGCCAACGCCGACGGGCTGGCCGCCCAGGCCGCCACCGGCGACCTGAAGGACGTGCACGACTACATGATCGCCCGCAATGAGGCCTCGCTGGCCGTCGAGATGGTGGTGGGCGTCAAGAACGCGGCCATCAGCGCCTTCAACGAGATCATGAGGATGCCCATCTGATGAAGGAGGGACTCACCGGGACGCTGGAGCGTGCCCGCTCCGCGTTCGCCACGATCAGCCTGGGGCAGAAGGTCGTCATCGGCCTCCTGCTCGCCGGGCTGCTCCTCGGTGGGTTCTTCTTCTCGAAGTGGATCACCGCGCCGACCCAGGCGCCGCTGTTCTCCAACCTGGCGGCCAGCGACGCCTCGGCGATCGTCGAGGAGCTCAACGCCGCCGGGGTCTCGTACACGCTGACCGACGGCGGCCAGACGATCATGGTCGCCAAGGACGCGGTGTACGACCTGCGGCTGCAGATGAGCGGCCAGGGCCTCCCGGCCGGCTCGGACACCGGCTACGCGCTCCTGGACGAGCAGGGCATCACCACCAGCGAGTTCCAGCAGCAGACGACCTACCGGCGCGCCCTGGAGGGCGAGCTGTCCAAGACCCTCGAGTCCCTGGACAGCGTCAACTCGGCGATCGTGCACGTCGCGCTCCCCGAGGACGAGGTCTTCGTGACCGACCAGGCCGAGCCCACCGCCTCGGTGCTGCTGGACCTGGCGGCCGGGACCACGCTGTCGGGCGAGCAGATCCAGGCCGTCACCAACCTCGTCTCCTCCAGCGTCGAGAACATGACCCCCGAGCAGGTCACGGTCACCGACACCTCCGGCCAGGTGCTCTCCTCCCCCGGCGCCGGGATCAGCTCGGCCGCCGGCGACGCCCGCTCGCAGGTCGAGCTGGACACCCAGAACCGGCTGGCGGCCAACGCCCAGCAGATCCTCGACCGGGTGCTCGGCCCCAACCGCGCGGTCGTCTCCGTCCGCGCAGACGTCGACCTCGACCAGCGCGACACCACCTCGAAGACCTACACCTACGCCGAGGGCACGCCCCCGGTGTCGGAGAGCACCACGACCGAGGACTACACCGGCGCCGGCGGCGCCGTCGTCGGCGGCGTGCTCGGTCCGGAGAACATGCCCGACGCCGCGGAGAACGCCGGCGGGGGCGACTCGAGCTACACCAAGGAGTCGACGACGGCGAACAACGCCGTCGGCGAGACCACCGAGGTCGTGCAGGCCGCCCCGGGTGGCCTCAACCGGCTCACCGTCTCCGTGGTGATGGACGACGCCGTGGCCGCCAACCTCCCGCAGGCCCAGCTCACCGCGCTCGTCGGCAACGCCGTCGGTCTCGACCAGGCGCGCGGCGACGCGATCACCGTCGCGGTGATGCCGTTCGACACCACGGCGGCCGACGCCGCCGCGGCCGAGATGGAGGCCGCCCGCGAGGCCGAGGCCGGCGAGCAGATGTGGTCGATGATCCGCACCGGCGGGATCGCGGCCGGCATCGCCCTGGTCGTGCTCGTGGTCTGGCTGCGCTCCCGCAAGCGCGGGGAGGTCGAGGAGGACTACGAGCCCCTCGAGCTCACCGACGACATGCTCGCCGAGCTCGACCGCATCCGGATCTCCAGCGTCCGCGAGGAGCCGGTCGACAACCTGGCGGCCGAGCTCGAGGCCGCCGAGCGGCAGAAGGTCCGGGGCGAGATCTCCGCCATGGTCAGCGAGAAGCCCGACGAGGTGGCGGCCATGCTCCGCGGCTGGCTGACGGAGAACAAGTCATGACGGTCGCAGGCATGGACCAGCTGCTCGGGGTCGGCGGAACGGGCAACCTGCCCGCCATCCCGCCCGCTCCCCCGCGCCCGGAGCTGCCCGGGCTCCGCAAGGCCGCCGTCTTCCTGGCCCAGATGAGCAAGGAGGAGGCCGGCGTCCTGCTGTCCAAGCTGCGGCCGCGCGAGGTGGAGTCGCTGACCCGCGAGCTCATGCGCCTGGGCTCGGTGGAGGTCGAGGACGTCGACGGCGTCATGACCGAGTTCCACAGCCTGATGACCGCGCAGCAGTTCATCGGCCGCGGTGGCGTCGAGTTCGCCCGCGAGATCCTCGCCGCCGGCCTGGGCGAGGACCGGGCGGAGGGCATCCTCTCCCGCCTCAACGTCGTCTACACCGAGGTGCCCTTCGCCTCGCTGCGGAACGCCGACGTGCGGCAGCTGGTCACCTTCCTCAAGGACGAGCACGCCCAGATCATCGCCCTGGTGCTCGCGCACCTGCCCGCCGGACAGTCGGCGGAGGTGCTGTCGGGGTTCGCCCCCGAGCAGCAGGCGGAGGTCGCGCACCGGATCGCCACGATGGACCGCACCTCGCCGGAGATGGTCCGCCTCGTCGAGGAGGAGCTCGGCCGCCGGATGGGCTCGATCCTGGCGCACCAGGACATGTCCACCGCCGGTGGTGTGGAGGCCCTGGTCGAGATCATCAACCGCTCGCCGCGGCCGACCGAGCGCTCCATCCTGGAGTGGCTGGACACCACCGACCCCGAGCTGGCCGACCAGGTCCGCTCGCAGATGTTCGTCTTCGAGGACATCGTCACGATCGACGACCGGTCCCTGCAGCTGGTGCTGCGCGAGGTCGAGGCCAACGACCTGGCCACCGCGCTCAAGGGCGTCCGGCCCGACGTCCGCGACAAGATCCAGCGCAACCTCTCCGAGCGCGCCGCCGAGAACCTCTCCGAGGAGATCGAGATGCTCGGCCCGGTCCGCACCCGCACCGTCGAGGAGGCCCAGGCCAAGGTCGTCGGCGTCATCCGCACGCTCGAGGAGCAGGGTGTGCTGACCATCTCCCGCGGCGTGGACG
>JBEPZM010000071.1:0-12531 GCA_041640835.1 Blastococcus sp. | reverse complement strand
TCGGTCGCCTGGGCAGGGCTCGACGGCGACGTCGCACCGCTGACCGCGCTGGCCGGCCGGCTGGCCGAGCTCGCCCGCGGTCTGGGGCTGGCCGTCGAGGACCGGCCCTTCCGCCCGCACCTCACCCTGGGGCGGTGGCGCCCCCGGCAGCCCGCGGACGGAACGCTGACCGACCGGCTGGCGGGCTACCGCGGGCCCGCCTGGCCGGTCCGCGAGGTGCTACTGCTGGAGAGCCGGCTCGGCTCCGAGCCGACCTACGAGCGTCACCAGGCGTACTCCATCGGCGCGGCCTTGTAGCCCGGGAAGATCTCGTCGAGGCGGGCCAGCTGGTCGGCGTCCAGGGTCAGCTGGAGTGCGGCGAGCGCGCCCTCGAACTGCTCCATCGTGCGCGGACCGATGATCGGCGCGGTGACCGCCTTCTGGTGCAGCAGCCAGGCGACGCCGACGTCGGCCGGCGCGGCGCCGATCTCGCGGCAGAACGCCTCGTACTCCTCGAGCTGGGGGCGCAGCTTCGCCACCCGCTTCTGGGTGCGCTCGTCGGCCCGGCGGCCTTCCTCCGCCTTCTCCAGCACGCCGGCCAGCAGCCCGCCGGCGAGCGGGCTCCACGGGATGATGCCGACGCCGTAGTGCTCCGCCGCCGGGAGCACCTCGAGCTCGACGTGGCGGGTGAGCAGGTTGTAGTGCGACTGCTCGCTGACCAGGCCCTGGAAGTGCCGGCGGGCAGCGGCCTCGTTCGCCGCGGCGATCTGCCAGGCGGCGTGGTTCGAGGAGCCGACGTAGAGCACCTTGCCCTGGGCGACGAGCGTCTCGCAGGCCTGCCAGATCTCCTCCCACGGCGTGCGGAGGTCGACGTGGTGGAACTGGTAGAGGTCGATCCAGTCGGTCTGCAGCCGCCGCAGCGAGGCGTCGCACGCCCGCACGATGTTGCGGGCCGACAGGAACGTGTCGTTGGGCCAGTCGCTCATGTTGCCGTAGACCTTGGTCGCCAGCACCGTCTTCTCGCGGCGCTCGGCGCCCTGGGCGAACCAGCTGCCGACCACCTCCTCGGTGCGGCCCTTGCCGGCTTCGCCGCCGTAGACGTTGGCGGTGTCGAAGAAGTTGACGCCTTCGGCCAGAGCCCGGTCCATGATCGCGTGGGAGTCGGACTCCTCGGTCCGCGAGCCGAAGTTCATCGTGCCGAGGCACAGGCGGGAGACGGTCAGGCCGCTGCGACCGAGGTGCTTGTAGTCCATGGACGCCACCCTGGCACTCTGTGATGCGTGCCGCAGACCGACGACGCCCAGCCGCCCTTCGACTTCGACACCGCCACCGCCGTGCGCCGCGGCGAGGGAGGTGCCCTCGTCGCCGATCTCGACCAGACCTGGCAGGTCGGCGGCGGCATCCTGAACGGCGGCTACCTGTTGTCGGTGGCGGCCCGGGCGGCCATCGAGGAGAGCCCGCACCCGCACCCGGTGGCGGTGGCGGCCAGCTACATCCGCCCGACGCCCGCGGGCGAGGCCACCCTCGAGGTCACGCCGGGCGCCGCGGGGCGGACCCTGGCGCACTCGGTCGTCACCCTGGCCAGCTCCGGCGCCGGCCCCTCGATCGTCGTCCAGGCGACGACGGCCACCCTCGGGGACGAGACCCCGGAGTACGTCGACGCGCCGATGCCGGTCATGCCGCCGCCGGAGGAGTGCGTCGACCTCTCCGCCCGGCTCAACCCCGACCCGAGCAAGCGGCCCGGCCTGAGCCGGCACGTCGACAGCCGGCTGGACCCGGCCACAGCCGGCTGGACCGTCGGCGAGCCCTCGGACGAGCCGGTGCTGCGCGCCTGGATCCGGTTCGTCGACGGCCGCCCGGCCGACCCCCTGGGCCTGCTCACCTTCGCCGACGTCCTGCCCCCGCTGGGCTTCGCGATCGGCCAGCGAGGCTGGGCCCCGACCGTGCAGCTCCAGGTGCTGGTGCGGGCACTGCCGGCCCCCGGCTGGTGCCTCGCGGAGGCGCGCGCCTCGCAGATCGCCGGCGGCTGGATCGACGAGGACTGCACCATCTGGGACTCCACCGGCCGGCTGGTCGTCCAGGCCCGGCAGCTGGCCCGCCTCTCCCGCGGGCGCTGACCCAGGTCACCCCGGCAGCGCCACCTCGCCGGTGAGGTAGCGCTGCACGGTCGGGCCGATGGTCGCCACCAGCCACTCCGGCGACGCGGAGGCCAGCGGCTCCAGCCGCAGCACGTAGCGCCCCATCACCAGCCCGACGAGCTGGGAGGCGACGAGGGAGCCGCGCGCCTCCGCCTCCGGCGGCGGCAGCTCCAGCGTGCCGACGACCCGGCGCAGCACCTGGGTGACCAGGAACTCGCGCAGCAGCTTGGCCCCCCACTCGTTGGCCACCGCCGATCTGAGCAGGGCCAGGCCGGCGGGCTGCATCGGCCCGTCCCAGACGCCGAGGAGCAGGCGGACGACGTTCTCGCCGAGCCGGTCGCGCCCACCGGCCAGGGCCGCGGGCACCAGGTCGGCGGGGTCGGCCGGTGCCTCGACCGCGGCCAGGAAGAGCTTGTCCTTGCTGCCGAAGTAGTGGTGCACCAGTGCCGGGTCGACCCCGGCGGCGGTCGCGATGCCGCGGATCGTCGCCCCGTCGAAGCCGCGCTCGGCGAACGCGGTGCGGGCGGCGACGAGCACCGCCTCGCGGGTGCCGGGATTGCCCGGTCGCCGTCCCGGCCGCCGGGTGCCGCCGTTGCGGGGCTCGCTGCTCAGCTGGTCCTCCTCCGCAGGGTGCCGGCGGCCAGGCCCAGGGCGAGCGCGGCCGCGCCGGCGACGACCGCGAGGTCGAGCCACATCCTGCCGGTGACCTCGGAGGAGCGTCCCACCTCCTGGAGTGCGTCCACGGCGTAGGTCAGCGGCAGGACGTCGCTGACCGCCTGCAGCCACCCGGCCATCTGCTCGCGGGGGACGAGCAGCCCGCAGAGGAAGAACTGCGGCAGCACGATCACCGGCATGAACTGCACCGCCTGGAACTCGCTGCGGGCGAAGGCGCTGGCGAGCAGGCCGAGGGCCACACCCAGGAGCGCGTCGACCACCGCGATGAGGACGACCAGCGCGAGCGTTCCGGCGACCGCCAGGTCGTAGAGCGTCGTCGCCACCGCGACGGTGACCACCGCCTGGAGCGCGGCGGCGACGCCGAAAGCGGTGCCGTAGCCGAGCAGCAGGGCCGGCCGGGACAGCGGGGTGGTGAGCAGCCGCTCGAGGGTGCCGGAGGTGCGCTCCCGCAGCATCGCGATGCTGGTCACGAGGAACATCACGACGAACGGGAAGATCCCGAGCATCGTCAGCCCGACCCGGTCGAAGACGGCGACCTGTCCGGGCGGGGTGGGCAGGTCCTCCCACAGCAGGTACAGCAGCCCCAGCAGCAGGCTCGGGACCAGCAGCATCATGGCGATCGTGCGGGGGTCGTGCCGCAGTTGGCGCAGCACCCTGCCCGCGGTGGCGGCGGTCATGCCGGCACCCCCTCCGAGGCCCGGACGAGGGTGAGGAATGCCTCCTCCAGGTCCGGCGAACCGCCGTCGGCGCGCAGCCGGGCGGGGGTGGTGTCGGCCAGCAGGTCGCCGTCGCGCAGCAGGAGCAGCCGGTCGCAGCGGCCGGCCTCGTCCATCACGTGGCTCGAGACGACGAGGGTCGTCCCGGCCGCCGCCAGCGCGGCGAACCGCGCCCACAGCTCGGCACGGAGCACCGGGTCCAGCCCGACCGTCGGCTCGTCCAGGACCAGCAGCTCGGGCTCCCCGACCAGCGCGCAGGCCAGCGACGCCCGGCCGCGCTGGCCACCGGAGAGGTCGTCGACGAGCTGGTGCGCGGCCTCGGCGAGCCCCACGTCGGCCACCGCGGCGTCGGCCTCGCGCGCGCCGCGGCCGTACAGGGCGGCGAAGTAGCGGACGTTCTCGCGGACGGTCAGGTCGGCGTAGACGCTGGGCGCCTGCGTCACGTAGCCGACCCGGTGGCGCAGCCCGGGCGAGCCGGCCGGCTCCCCGAGCACTGTCACCTCGCCGGAGCGGACCCGCTGCACGCCGACGAGGGCGCGCATGAGCGTGCTCTTCCCGCTCCCGCTCGGCCCCAGCAGGCCGGTCACCTGGCCGGGCGGGACGGAGAACCCCAGCCCGTGCAGGACGCGGCGCTTGCCACGCTCGACGACCAGATCCCGGACGACGACGGCGTCCATAGCAGCTCCCAGAACTCAACGGCTGATGAACTCAACGCTAGATGAGTTAAGCCGTCACCGTCAATGGGGCACCATCGGCCCGTGCCCGAACCCGTCGTCATCACCGATCCCGACGACCCCCGGGTGGCCGACTACCGCGACCTCAAGGCCGGCGACCGCCCGGCCGGGGCGCCCCGGGGCGTCTCGCCGGTCATCGTGGAGGGCACGGCGGCGATCGAGCGGCTGCTGCTCTCGCCCTATCCGGTGCGGTCGGTGTTCGGGGTGGCGGGCCGGGTGGAGGACCTCGGGTTGGCCGACGACGTCACTGTCTACGTCGCCGACAAGTGGGTGGTCTCGGAGGTCATCGGGTTCCGGCTGACCCGCGGGGCCCTGGCCGCGGCCGACCGGCTGCCCCCGGCGGACCTCGGGCAGCTGCTGGCCGGCCCGGACCCGTCGGCGCCGCGCCGGCTCGCCGTCCTCGAGGGGCTCAACGACCACGAGAACCTCGGCTCGATCGCCCGCTCGGCGGTCGCGCTCGGCGTCGAGGGATTGCTGCTGGACCCGCGCTGCGCCGATCCCCTCTACCGGCGCTCCGTGCGGGTCTCGATGGGGCACGTGCTCACGCTGCCGTTCGCGGTCCTGCCGGACTGGCCGGCCGGCCTGGACCGGCTGCACGAGGCCGGGTACCTGACCGTGGCACTGACCCCGGCCGCCGCCGCGGTCGACCTCGACGAGGTCGATCCGCGCGCGCACGCCCGCACGGCGGTGCTGCTGGGCGCCGAGGGGCCGGGGCTCACCCCGGAGGCGCAGCAGGCCGCGCGGGTGCGCGCCCGCATCCCGATGCGGTCCGGGGTGGACTCGCTCGGGGTGGCCGCGGCGGCGGCGGTCGCCTTCGCGACCCTCAGGTGACTGCCCGGAGGGCGAGCGTCTGTCGGCCCCTTCGCAGGGGCCCGGCGCGAGCCTGCGAGCGTCGGGGGGCGAGGGGGTCCTTCTAGAAGCGGAGGGCGAAGCGGGCCAGGATCTCGCGGGCCTGCTCGGCCTGCGCGGGGGCGCACATGACGTCGTAGCGGCCGGCGACGATCGTGCTCGTGCTGGTGAAGTCGCGCTTGCCCTGGGTGGCGGCGTAGCCCATCCAGCCGAACAGCGCGCCGAAGGCCAGCCCGACCAGCAGCCCGGCGAGCACCGCACCGATCCAGCCGGCGCCGTCCTCGGAGAAGATGCCGAGCAGCAGCCCGACGAACAGACCCCACCAGGCGCCGCCCGCCGCCCCGGCGGCGATGGCCCGGCCGGTGGTCATCCGGCCGAGCACCCGCTCGACCTGGCGCAGGTCCGAGCCGATGATCGTCACGTTCTCGACGGGGAACTTCTCGTCGGAGAGGTGGTCGACGGCGGCCTGGGCGCGCTCGTAGGAGTCGTAGGAACCCACCTGGACGCCGCCCAGCGGCATCGACACGGAAGCACTCATGCCAGGTCAACTACCCACTCGGCGCCGCTGTTCCACTCAGACCAGGCTGTCGGCCCAGGCCTGGTGCAGTGCGGCGAAGCGGCCGGTCCCGGCCACGAGCTCGGCGGGGGAGCCGTCCTCGACGATCCGGCCGCCCTCCATGACCAGCACCCGGTCGGCGATCTCCACCGTGGAGAGCCGGTGGGCGATGATCAGCGCGGTCCGGTCGGCGAGCAGCGTGCGCAGGGCGTGCTGCACGAGCCGCTCGCTCGGGACGTCGAGGG
This sequence comes from Blastococcus sp., assembly GCA_041640835.1. Classification (GTDB taxonomy): domain Bacteria; phylum Actinomycetota; class Actinomycetes; order Mycobacteriales; family Geodermatophilaceae; genus Blastococcus. The sequence continues at coordinate 6,639 of JBEPZM010000071.1, read as the reverse complement.
AGCTGGTGGCCTCGTCGAGGATGAGCACTGCCGGGTCGGCGAGGAAGGCCCGGGCGAAGCCGACCAGCTGCCGCTGCCCGGCCGAGAGCCGGCCGCCGCGCTTGTCCACCTCGGTGTCGTAGCCCTCGGGCAGGGCGGTGATGAACGCGTGCGCCCCGATCGCGCGGGCGGCGGCCTCGATCTGCGCCCGGTCGGCGCCCGGCCGGCCGAAGGCGATGTTGTCCGCGACGCTGCCGGAGAACAGGAAGCTCTCCTGGGTCACCATCACGACGGCCCGCCGCAGGTCCGCGTCGGCCAGCCGGTGCAGCGGGACGCCGTCCAGCCGCACCTCGCCCTCGACCGGGTCGTAGAACCGCGCCGCCAGGCGGGCGAGCGTGGACTTGCCCGCGCCGGTGGTGCCGACCAGCGCCACCGTCTCACCGGGCGACAGGGTGAGCTGCAGGCCGGGCAGCACGGTCGTCCCGGTGTAGCCGAACCGGACGTCGTCGAAGACCAGTTCGCCGGCCGCGGTCGGCAGCGGCACCGGGTCGGCCGGCTCGGGGACGGTGGGCCGCTCCTCGAGCACGCCGGACAGCTTCTCCAGTGCGGCGGTCGCCGACTGGTAGTTGTTGTAGAACATCGCGATGTCCTGCAGCGGGTCGAAGAACCGCCGGAGGTAGAGCAGGAAGGACACCAGCGTCCCCACGGCCAGCGCACCGTCCATGACCCGCAGCGCGCCGTAGCCGAGGACGGCCACGGTGACCAGGTTGCCGATCAGGACCACGGCCGGGACGAAGACGGCGATCAGCCAGAACGCCCGGTCGTGCGCCTGCCGGTTGTCCTCGTTGAGGGCGGCGTAGAGCTCGTCGTTGCGCGGCTCGCGCCGGAAGGCCTGCACCGCGCGGATGCCGCCGAAGGTCTCGGTGAACTGGACGATCAGCGCGGCGATGGTCTCGCGGGTGCGCCGGTAGGCGGCGGTGGAGTTGCGCTGGAACCAGCGGGCCACCCAGAACAGCGCCGGGAAGCCGAGCAGCGCGGTCAGCCCCAGCGGCGGGTCGAGCACCACCAGCACGATGCCGATGCCGAGCACGCTGAACAGCGCCGTGATCAGCCCGTCCAGGCCCTCGTCGAGCAGTTCGGCGAGCGCCTCGACGTCGCTGGTCAGCCGGCTGATCGTCCGGCCGGAGGTGTACTTCTCGTGGAAGGACAGCGGCAGCACCTGGACGTGGGTGAACACCCGCCGGCGCAGCGTCAGCAGCACCACCTGGCCGATCCGGCCCGAGCCGGTGAGGAACACGAAGCGCAGCCCGGTGTCCAGCGCCGCCGCCAGGACCATCGCCGCCGTGATCCACACCAGCGGCCAGGGATCGCCGTCCACGAGCGCGGGCACCGCGACGTCGATGCCCACGCCGATCAGCAGCGGACCGGCGAGCCAGGCGGCGTTCTGGGCGACGACGGTCGCCAGCAGCCACCACAGCGCCTTCCGGTGCGGCCGGAGCAGCTCGCCGAGCAGCCGCCGCGACCGGGCGCGGAGGAACACACCGGCGGCCGGAGGGAGGTCGTCGGCGTTCTCGGTGGCGACCCCGCGCCAGCTCTGGTCGGTCACGGGAGCACCTCCGCCAGGTCGCTCTCCTGCGCGAGCAGGTCGCGGTAGGCCGGGAGCGCGGCCAGCAGTTCGGAGTGCGTGCCGACGGCCGCGATCCGGCCGCCCTCGAGCAGCGCCACCCGGTCGGCCAGCAGCACGGTGGAGGGGCGGTGGGCCACGACCAGCGCCGTCGTCCCGGCCAGCACCTCGCGCAACGCCTGCTCGACCAGCGCCTCGGTGTGCACGTCGAGGGCCGACAACGGGTCGTCGAGGACCAGCACCGAGGGGCGGCCCAGCACGGCGCGGGCCAGCGCCAGGCGCTGCCGCTGGCCACCGGACAGCGACAGGCCCTGCTCGCCGATGCGGGTGTCCAGGCCCCACGGCAGGTCGTGGACGAACTCCGCCTGGGCCACCCGCAGCGCCTCGGCGACGTCGGCGTCGGTGGCGTCCCGCCGGCCGAGCGTCACGTTCTCCCGGACGCTCATCGAGAACAGCGTCGCCTCCTCGAAGGCGACCGAGACCACGCCGCGCAGCTGGGCCAGCGGCAGGTCGCGCACGTCGACGCCGTCGAGGGTGACCCGGCCCTCGGTCACGTCGTGCAGCCGCCCGACCAGCGAGGTGAGCGTGGTCTTGCCCGAGCCGGTCGCCCCCACCAGCGCGACGGTCTCACCCGGCTCCACCACGAGGTCGACGCCGGCGAGCACCGGACCGGCCCGGCCGGGGTGGCGGAAGCCGACGCCCTCGAAGGCGAGCCGCGCGGGTGAGCCCACGGGCTGCGGCACGACGCCCGGGCGGTCGGTGACGGTCAGCGGCTCGTCGAGCAGCTCACCGATGCGGTCGCAGGCACTGGCGGTCTCCTGCGCGAAGGCGAAAAGGAAGCCCAGCGACAGGATCGGCCAGAGCAGCACGGTGAACAGCGCCACGAAGGCGACCAGGCCGCCCACGGTGAGGGCGCCGCTGCTCACCGCGAACGCACCGCCGACCAGGATCAGCGCCAGCGTCACCTGGGGGTGCAGCTCGAAGACGCACCACAGCAGCGCGAGCGTGCGCACCTTGTCCAGCTCCAGCCGGCGCAGCCGCCGCGCCTTCGCGTCGTAGCGGTCGAACACCAGCCCGCGCCGGCCCAGCGACTTGACCACCCGGATGCCCTGCACCGCCTCCTCGACGTCCGTCGCCAGCTCGCCCTGCTCGTCCTGCACCCGGCGGGACTGCACGTTGTACCGGCGCTCCCAGCGCAGGCCGAGCACCGTCAGCGGAACGGTGGTGAGGAGCACGGCGATGCCGAGCGGCCAGTAGGTGATCAGCAGCAGGACGGCGACGACGACGCAGGTGATCAGGTTGACCGCGAGGAACACCGCGGCGAACCCGACGAAGCGGCGCACCGTGGACATGTCGCTCGAGGCGCGGGAGAGCAGCTGACCCGAGGGCCACCGGTCGTGGAAGGAGACCGGCAGCCGCTGCAGCCGCTCGTAGAGGGCGCCGCGGAGGTCGCGCTCGATCGCCAGGCAGCTGCGGGTCATCGCCCACCGGCGGAGGAAGAACAGGCCGGCCTCGGCGACCCCGAACAGCAGGGCGAGCCCCAGCAGCGGCACCAGGCCGGCGCGGTCGCCCTCGGCGATCGGCCCGTCCACCAGCGCCGCGGTGATCAGCGGGACGGCCAGCTGGGCGAGCGTGGCCAGCAGGGCGGCCGCGAACGTGACCGCGATCAGCCCCCGGTAGGGGCGGGCGTAGGGCCACAGCCGAAGGAGGGCGGAGAGCCGGCCGCGGTCGTCGTCGGGTGCGGCGGCGGCGTCCATGGCGGATCGAGGCTAGGCCGGACCTCCGACAGGAGCGACCGACTTATCGCGGCTCAGCGGTTGCGACGGACCCCGAAGACGATGTCCTCCCACGCCGGGATGCGGGCGCGGGGGTCGTCGGAGTCCAGCTCCTCGCCGGGGCGGCCCAGCACGACGGTGTCGTGGTCGGCGATCTCGTCGAGGAAGGTGTCCATCGCGCGGTGGTCCTCGGGGGAGCCGCTGGGCGGGTGCACGTCGCGCACGTGGAGGTCGTCGGCCGCGGGCGGGGTCTCGTCGCGCAGGACCGCGACCGGGCGGGCGGGCTGCACCGGGGCCGGCGGCGGGCCGGTGGGCACGTCGGGGACGACCCGGACCAGGCGGGTGCCCTCGGCGAAGTCGGTCGTCGCCGCGTCGAGCGGGGTGACCGTCCGCGAGGGCAGGTCGAAGGTCCAGCGCGCGGTGCCCGACTTGTCGCCCGCACGCCACTCGCCGGTGACCACCCAGGCCCCGGTGTCGCTGCGGTAGGCGTCCCAGGCCACGGCGTCGACGTCGGTGTCGATGAGCCGGAGCCGCTCGGTCATGAACCGCTGGAGGGTCGTGCCCGGCGTGCTGTCGCTGAGCCGCACCCGTGCCTCGCGGGCCTGCTCGGCCACCCGCTCGCGCTCCTGGAGCACGGGGTGGGCGAACCGCATGATCCGCTCGACGCGCGCCCCGGTGGCGGCCGCGACCTGCTCGGGCGTCTCGCCGGCGCGGATGCGGGCCTGGATCACCCGCGGCGGCAGCTCGGTGCCCAGGTCGACGTCGATCTGGGTGAGCCGGCGGGAGTCCCCGCGGGCGGCGGCGCGGAGGCGGTCGTCGACCGGGACGGAGAAGCGCTGCTCGCCGTCCTCGGTGTCGGCGACCAGCACCAGGCTCGAGCCGTCGTCGGAGAGCCCCACGAGGCGCAGCGTGCGCACGGGCGACCTCCTGCAAGGCATGAGCGGTAGGGCTCCGGAGAGAGACCGGGCCCGAGGCTATCGGCGCGCACCCGCGGCGCGCCGCAGGTGGCCCGGCGCGGCGCGTCACGGGGCCGTGGTGGCGGCCGGTCCTGACGTCGACGACATCTCCCGGAAACGTGCGCTCGGCACAGTGGGCCGCTCGTGCTGTGACGGGAGGTGCGGCTGGGGGAGCGCAGCCGCGGCGCGGAGCCCGTTCCCCGCCGTCGGGGCCGTCGCGGGCGGGTGGCGTGATTACCTGCCGCTCGCGTTCCGCTCCGGAACGCATCCGTTCGAGAGCCGAGGAGGTGCGATGGCCCGCCCCGTGACCGCCCTGGTGCCCGCCGCGCCCGCGAGGCTCGAGCACGACGCCGTCGCCGAGATCGCGGGCGCCGCCGGGGCCTGGTGCCCCGCGCTGTCGCCCGACGGGCGGCACGTCGGCTACGTGACCGACCGGTCGGGGATCCCGCGCCTGGAGGTGGCCGCCGTCGACGGCGCCGAGCCGCCGCGGGTGCTGTCTCAGCCGGCCCAGGAGGTGGTCTCGGTCGCGTGGTCCCCGGACGGCGCCTGGCTGGCCTACCTGGTCAGCCCCGGCGGCTCCATCTGCGCCGAGCTGCACGTCGTGCGGCCCGACGGCAGCGGCGCCCGGCTCGTCGCGGGTGAGGACCCCCGCGCGACGGTCTTCGCCGGCTTCTGGGCCGGCCCCGGCCGCTACGTCTGCTCGATCGCGCCCGGCACCGGACCGGACGCCGACGTCGTCCTCGTCGACGTCGATGCCGGTACCTGCCGGACGCTGGCGCGGGGTGGCTTCCTCTCCGTCTCCGCGCTCTCGGCCGACGGCCGGATCCTGCTGGCCCGCCGAGGCCCGCGGGGCCACCGGCACGTCGTCGCGATCGACGTCGCGACGGGGACGCAGCGCCCGGTCCTCGCTCCCGGCGCTCCCGGCGGGGTCGCGTCCGAGGACGGGCGGTTCGCCGCGGACGGGCGCTCGATCCATCTCCGCGCCTCGCTGCCCGGTCCGCTGTTGGCCGACCGGGCGGGCCTGGTCGAGGTGCCGCTGGGCCCGGACGGGCCGGCCGGGGAGGGGCGCACGGTGCTGTACCGCGCCGACGCCGACCTCGACGGCTACGCGCTGCGCCCCGACGGGACCGTGCTGGCGGTCTGGAACGCCGGCGGCGCCACCGAGCTGACCGTGCACGACCTCTCCGACGGCGTGCTGGTCCGCAGCATCCCGCTGCCCGACGCCGTGCTGCCCGGCTGGTCGCTCGGCGCCGACGGCGCCACGATGGTCGCCGAGCTCACCGGCCCGACGACGCCGCGGGCGCTGTGGCGGGTGGACCTCGACGGCGGCCGGCGGGCCGTTCCGGTGCCCGGAGCGGCGCCGCGTCCGCGCAGCCCGAGGATGGTCGCCCCCGAGCGGTTCGACTACTCCGCTCCCGACGGCATGCCGCTGTCCGGCTGGCTCTACACCCCGCGGGACACCCAGGCGCCGAACCGCACGGTGGTCAGCTTCCACGGCGGGCCGGAGGGCCAGCACCGCCCGGCGTTCGACCCGCTGGTGCAGTGCCTGGTGGCGGCCGGCCTGACGGTGTTCGCGCCCAACGTGCGCGGTTCGGGCGGGTTCGGGCGGGCGTTCATGACCGCCGACGACGTGGCCGCCCGCGAGGCCTCCTTCGAGGACGTGCGGACGACGGTGGACGAACTGGTCACCGCGGGCATCGCCGCACCGGGCCGGATCGGCGCGCACGGCTGGTCCTACGGCGGCTTCCTCACCCTGGTCGCGCTGACCCGGTGGCCCGAGCTGTTCGCCGCCGGTGCCACGCTGGCCGGTATGAGCGACCTGCGGACCTTCTTCGCCGGCACCGAGCCCTGGATGGCGGCGGCCTCCGTCACCGAGTACGGCGACCCCGTCGCCGACCGGGCGATGCTGGGGGCGATCTCCCCGATGACGGCGCTGGACCGGGTGACCGCGCCCGTGCTGCTCGCCCACGGCGACCGCGACACCAACGTGCCGGTGGCCGAGTCGGTGCAGGCGCACGCCGCGCTCGCCGCCCGCGGAGCGCCCTGCGAGCTGCTCCTGCTGCCGGGTGAGGGGCACACCGTGGTGGGTCGCGACCACCTCGTCGAGCTGAGCGGTGCCGTCACCGCCTGGTTCGACCGCCGGCTGTGAGCGGCGGACTGCTCGCCGGCTACCCCGCGCCCACCGCCGACGAGGCGGTGACCGCCGAGGGCCGGCTGCGCCCCGACTACGCCCCGCTCGAGCCGGTGCTGGCCGAGCTGGGTACCGGCGGGCTCGCCGCGGCCGCGCAGGCGCTCGCCGAGCTGC
>JBEPZM010000070.1:0-12573 GCA_041640835.1 Blastococcus sp. | reverse complement strand
CGGCCGGCTCCGTCCACCCGGCGCGCACCGTGCGCCACGCGCTGCGGGACGGCGGCGAGGTGACCCGCCTCCTGCACCGCCGGTCGGCCGCGCGGCACCGCCGCGTCGTCCTGCTCGTCGACGTGTCCGGCTCCATGAGCCCCTACGCCGACGCGCTGCTGCGCTTCGCGCACGTGGCGGTGCGGGCACGCCCGTCCTCGACCGAGGTGTTCACGATCGGCACCCGGCTGACGCGGGTCACCCGCGAGCTGCGGCTGCGCGATCCCGACCGGGCGCTGGCCGCCACCGGCTCGGCGATCCCGGACTGGTCCGGCGGCACCCGGCTGGGCGAGGTGCTCAAGGCGTTCCTCGACCGGTGGGGGCAGCGCGGCACGGCCCGCGGCGCCGTCGTCGTGGTGTGCAGCGACGGCTGGGAACGGGGCGGCACCGAGCTGCTGGGCGAGCAGATGGCGCGGCTGCGCCGCCTGGCGCACGCCGTGGTGTGGGTCAATCCGCACAAGGGGCGGGACGGCTACGAGCCCCTCGCCGGCGGCATGCGCGCGGCGCTGCCCTCGGTGGACGTCTTCGTCGCCGGGCACAGCATGGCCGCGTTCGAGGAGCTGTCGGGAGTGATCCAGCGTGCGTGATGTTCTCGAGGACCTGGTCGGCTGGTGGCAGGCGGGGGAGACCGTCGGCATGGGCACCGTCGTCGCCACCTGGCGGTCCGCGCCGCGACCGGCCGGCGCGTCGATGCTGGTCGGGCCGGACGGGACGGCGGTGGGCAGCGTCTCCGGCGGCTGCGTGGAGGGGGCGGTCTACGAGGAGGCCACCGACGCCGTCGAGACCGGCGAGGCGACGCTGCGGCGCTACGGCGTCAGCGACGACGACGCCTTCGCCGTCGGGCTGACCTGCGGGGGCATCCTCGACGTCTTCGTCGAGCCCGTGTCGCGGGAGTCCTTCCCCGAACTCGGCGAGGTCAAGGAGTCGGTCGACCGGCACGAGCCGGTCGCCGTCGTCACCTGCGTGAAGGGCGGCGACGACCGGCTCGGCCGGCGGATCGTCCTCTGGCCCGACCGGGCCTCGGGCAGCTTCGGCCTGCTGCGCCTGGACGACGCCGTGGCCGCCGACGCCCGGGGCATGCTGGCCGCCGGCCGCACCGGCATGCTGCACTACGGCCACGACGGCGAGCGCCGCGGCGACGACCTGGAGCTGTTCGTCAACTCCTTCGCCCCGCCGGCCCGGATGGTGGTGTTCGGCGCGATCGACTTCGCCGCCGCGGTCGCCCGGGTCGGTTCCTTCCTGGGCTACCGGGTCACGGTGTGCGACGCCCGGCCGGTGTTCGCCACCCCGAAGCGCTTCCCGGAGGCCGACGAGGTGGTCGTCGAGTGGCCGCACCGCTACCTGCAGGGCGAGGTCGAGGCGGGCCGGATCGACGAGCGCACCGTGCTCTGCGTCCTCACCCACGACCCGAAGTTCGACGTCCCGCTGCTCGAGGTCGCGCTGCGGCTGCCGGTGGCCTACGTCGGCGCGATGGGCTCGCGACGCACGCACGACGAGCGGCTGGAGCGGCTGGCCGAGGCCGGGCTGTCGGCGGAGGAGATCGCCCGGCTGTCCTCCCCGATCGGGCTGGACCTCGGCGCACGGACGCCGGAGGAGACCGCCGTGTCGATCGCGGCGGAGATCATCGCCGGCCGATGGGGCGGCTCGGGGGAGCGGTTGACGGGGACCGAGGGCCCCATCCACCGCACCGCCGACCGCTGACCTGCGCGGGGACGCGCCGGTAGGTGTGGCCCAAGTCACTGCGAGGGGGTAAGACTCCGTGGACGGGACCCGGTCGGTGTCCGGGCCCACGGAGCAGCGATCCGAGCGGAGGATTCGTGACCCAGATTTCGGTGCGCGTCGACGGGGCGTCCTACACGGATGACGTCGAGCCACGCACGTTGCTCGTCCACTACCTCAGGGAACAGCTCGGCAAGGTCGGCACCGTCGTCGGCTGCGACACCAGCAACTGCGGCGCCTGCACGGTGCACCTGGACGGCGAAGCGGTGAAGAGCTGCACGGTGCTGGCCGTCCAGGCCGACGGCAGCGAGGTCACCACCATCGAGGGGATCGCGCAGAACGGCTCCCTGCACCCGATGCAGAAGGCGTTCCACGAGCTGCACGGGCTCCAGTGCGGCTACTGCACACCCGGGATGATCATGGCCTCGATCGACCTGGTCGGCGACAACCCGGACCCCAGCGAGCACGAGGTGCGCGAGGGCATCGAGGGCAACCTCTGCCGCTGCACCGGCTACCAGAACATCGTCCGCGCCGTGCAGCAGGCGGCCGCCGAGATGCGCGGGGCCCAGGCATGACCGCCGTCGAGGACCGGCCGGTCACCGCGGGCCCCGCCAAGGAGGTCGGCCAGGCGCGCAAGCGCAAGGAGGACGCCCGGCTGATCACCGGGAAGACCACCTGGACCGACAACATGGTGCTCCCAGGGATGCTGCACCTGGCCGTGGTCCGCAGCCCCGTGGCGCACGCGAAGCTCGGCGCGATCGACGTCGAGGCGGCCCGCTCGGCCCCCAACGTCGTCGCCGTGTTCACCGGCCGCGACCTCGCCGAGGAGCAGGGCTCGATCCCCTGCGCCTGGCCGGTGACGCCGGAGATGGTCAACCCCGGGCACCCGTCGGTCGCCGTGGACGAGGTCAACCACGTCGGCGAGGCGGTCGCCGTCATCGTGGCGCGCAGCAAGACCGCCGCGCAGGACGCCGTCGAGCTCGTCGACGTCGACTACGACCCGCTGCCCGTCGTCCTCGACATGGACCGGGCACTGGAGGACGGCGCCGCGCTGACCCACGACCACGTGGCGTCCAACGAGAGCTTCCGCTGGATCTTCGACGCCGGTGACGCCGGCACCGGCTCGAGCACCGACGAGGCGTTCGCGAACGCCGACGTGGTGGTGAGCCGGCGGTTCGTCCAGCAGCGGCTGATCCCGGCGTTCATGGAGCCGCGGTCCACCGTCGTCCAGCCGCAGGGCGACAACTACACGATGTGGTCCTCGACCCAGGTGCCGCACATCCTGCGGATCATGCTGGCGATGACCACCGGCGTACCGGAGCACAAGCTGCGGGTCATCGCCCCGGACGTCGGGGGCGGGTTCGGCGGCAAGCTTCAGGTCACGCCCGAGGAGGTCATCACCCTCCTGGTGGCCAAGCGGCTCGGCAAGCCGGTGAAGTGGACCGAGACCCGCAGCGAGTCCCTGATGAGCGGCCACCACGGCCGTGACCAGATCCAGTACGTGGACATCGCGGCCGACCGCGAGGGCAACGTGCTGGGCCTGAAGGTGCACATCCTCGCCGACATGGGCGCCTACCTGCGGCTCATCACGCCGGGCGTGCCGATCCTGGGGGCCTTCATGTTCCCGGCGATCTACAAGTTCCCGGCCTACCGGTTCGACTGCCAGGGCGTCTTCACCAACAAGACGCCCACCGACGCCTACCGCGGGGCCGGCCGCCCCGAGGCGACCTTCGCCATCGAGCGGATCATGGACGAGCTCGCCGTCGAGCTGGACATGGACCCCCTCGAGCTGCGCCGGAAGAACTGGATCAACGCCGAGGAGTTCCCGTTCACCACGGTCGCCGGGCTCGAATACGACAGCGGCGACTACGAGCAGGCCACCCAGCAGGCGCTGGAGCTGCTCGGCTACGACGAGCTGCGCGAGGAGCAGCGCCGCCGCCGCGAGTCCAACGACCCGGTCCAGCTGGGCATCGGCTTCTCCACCTTCACCGAGATGTGCGGCCTGGCCCCCTCGCGGGTGCTGGGTTCGCTGTCCTACGGCGCCGGTGGCTGGGAGCACGCCTCCATCCGGATGCTGCCCACGGGCAAGGTCGAGGTCATCACCGGCTCCACCCCGCACGGGCAGGGGCACGAGACGGCGTGGAGCCAGCTGGTCGCCGACGAGCTCGGCGTGCCGTTCGAGGACATCGAGGTGCTGCACGGCGACACCGCGATCTCCCCGCGCGGCCTGGACACCTACGGCTCCCGGTCCCTGGTGGTCGGCGGGGCCGCGGTGGTCAACGCCTCCCAGAAGGTCGTCGCGAAGGCCCGCACCGTCGCCGCGCACCTGCTGGAGGCCAGCGAGGACGACCTGCAGTTCGAGTCCGGGACGTTCTCCGTGCGCGGCACGCCGGGCAGCGGCGTCTCCATCCAGGAGATCGCGCTGGCCACCTTCGCGGCGCACAACTTCCCCGACGGCGTCGAGCCGTCGATCGACGCCGACGCCACGTTCGACCCGGTCAACTTCTCCTTCCCGCACGGCACGCACATCTGCGCGATGGAGGTCGACACCGAGACCGGGATGGTGACGATCCGGAAGTACGCCTGCGTCGACGACGTCGGGAAGATCGTCAACCCGCTGATCGTCGAGGGGCAGGTGCACGGCGGCCTCGCCCAGGGCATCGCGCAGGCCCTGTACGAGGAGGCCGTCTACGACGAGGACGGCAACCTGACCACCGGCACGTTCGTCGACTACCTGGTCCCCTCGGCCGCCGACCTGCCGCACTTCGACACGGGCAACACCGTGCACGAGGCGCCCGGCAACCCGATCGGCGCGAAGGGCGTGGGGGAGGCGGGCTGCATCGCCTCGACCCCCGCCGTCGTCAACGCCGCGCTGGACGCCGTCCGCCACCTCGGGGTGTCGGACATCCTCATGCCGCTGACCCCCGAACGCGTCTGGCGGGCCATCCATCGGGGCGGGGACGGCGGAGACCGAGCGACCGCGGGCACCAACGCCTACGGCGGAGCCCAGACCGAGACCACCGCCGGCGTCTCGACGCCCGAGTCGCGTCTGGGAGGCGACCGATGATCCCCGCGGCGTTCGACTACGTCCGGCCGAGCACCGTCGACGAGGCCCTCCGGGCCCTGTCCGACGGTGGCGAGGACGCCAAGATCCTCGCCGGCGGGCAGTCGCTCATCCCGGTCATGCGGCTGCGCCTCGCGGCGCCGTCGATGGTCGTCGACCTGACCCGGGTGGCCGAGCTGCGCGGCGTCCGGGACGACGGCGACGCGCTCGCCATCGGCGCGATGACCACCCACTCCGACGTCATCGCCGACCCCCTGATCAGGGAGTTCGCCCCGCTGATCGCCCAGGCGACCGAGACCGTCGCCGACCGCCAGGTACGGCACCGCGGCACCTTCGGCGGCGCGCTGGCCCACGCCGACCCCGCCGGCGACCTGCCGGCGGTCGCGCTGGCCCTGGACGCCGAGTTCGTGCTCGCCGGCCCGGGCGGACGGCGCACCGTGCCCGCACGGGACTTCTTCGTGGACTACCTGACCACGGCGCTGGCGGAGGACGAGCTGCTGGTCGAGGTGCGCGTCCCCAAGCTCGCGGGCTCCTGGGGCATGCACTACGAGAAGTTCAATCGGGTGGCCCAGGCCTGGTCGATCGTCGCCGTCGCGGCGGCGGTCCGGCGGGAGAACGGGCACATCGCCGAGGCACGGATCGGGCTCACCAACATGGGCCCGACCCCGCTGCGGGCGACGGCGACCGAGCAGGCCCTGGCGGGCGCGGACGCGGGGGGCGGGGCGATCGCTGAGGCCGCGCGGCACGCCGCCGAGGGCACCGCACCCAGCGACGACCTCAACGCCCGGGCCGACTACCGTGCGCACCTGGCCGAGGTGCTGACCCGTCGGGCGGTCACCGCGGCCGTCGGGCTCTAGGCCAGGAGGTCCGCGTGCAGCTGGAGAACTCGTTCACCGTGCCCGTCCCCGTCGACGAGGCATGGCGGGTGCTGCTCGACATCGAGCGCATCGCGCCGTGCATGCCGGGCGCCGTCCTGGACTCGGTGACCGGCGACGACTTCACCGGGCGGGTGAAGGTGAAGCTCGGCGTGATCACCATGACCTACCAGGGCAAGGCGTCCTTCGTGGAGAAGGACGAGGCGGCCCACAAGGCGGTCATCGACGCCCGCGGCAAGGACCAGCGCGGCAACGGCACCGCCGCCGCGCTCGTCACCGCCACGCTCGCGGCCGAGGGCGACAGCACCCGGGTCGACGTCGTCACCGACCTGAACATCACCGGCCGCCCGGCCCAGTTCGGCCGCGGCGTCATGACCGACGTCGGCAACAAGCTGCTCGGCCAGTTCGCCGACAAGCTCGCCGCGCAGCTCGGCGAGGGCGACCGGGAGGCCGAGCCGGTCGCGGAGCAGGCACCCGAGCCGGTCGCGGCATCCACCGCCGGGTCCACCGCAGGCCTCGCGGCGGTGCCGGAGGTGGCGCCGGTCGCGGAGGCGGTGCGGTCGGTCCCCTCGATCCCGCGCCCGGTCGAGGAGCCTCGACCCGCGGTCCAGGCCCGGAAGCAGCCGGAACCGGAGCCGATCAACCTGCTGGAGGTCGCGGGGGGTGCCGCGGCAGCGCGCTTCGCCGCGCCCGCCGCGGGGCTCGCCGTCCTGCTGCTGGTCCTGTGGTTGGTGCGACGCCGTCGCTGACGGGTACTTGATTGTGTACCACCTAACGTGAAATAACTGGAATGCGGCGGTCCCCCGTCGCGCTGCTCCGGGCGTTCTCGCGGTGAGCGGGCGACCGGAATGGGGCGAGATGCAGCGGCCGGACAGCGACCACGTCCTCTCGACGATGCCGGTCGGCTTCATGGCCGTCTCCGCGGACTGGGTCATCACGCACGTCAACCCGGCCGCGGAGCAGTCGCTGCTGCTCGACGCGAGCGAACTGGTCGGGCGCGACTACTGGGACGCCTACCCGGCCAACCTCGACAACGAGTTCGGCCGGACCTACCGCGCCACGATGGTCGACCGCGTGGTCCGGACGATCGAGTCCTTCTACCCCGAGCCGCTGAACCGCTGGTACGACGTGGAGGCCGTGCCGGTCGACGACGGCGGCCTCTACTTCTACTTCTCCGACGTCACCGCACGGCGGGTGGCCCAGGACCGGCTGACGCTCCTGGACCGGGTCGGCGCCGTCCTCGCGGGCACGCTGGACGTGACGGCCGCGGCGGCGCGCATCCCGGAGCTCGTCGTACCCGTCCTGGCCGACGGCTGCCTGGTCACCCTGCTGGACGAGGACGGGCGGCCCCACGGCGTCGGCTCGTGGCACGTCGACCCGGAAGCGCGCGCCCTGGTCGAGCGGTACGCGCGGGTCCGGCTCGCGGACCTGCCGCCCACCGCGCCGCTGCTGCGGGCCCTCCGCGACGGCGAGCCGGTCGGCTTCTCCGGGGCCCGGGCGCTGGAGACGCTGCCCGAGGGCGAGCCGCGGGCGCTGCTGGAGAAGCTCGGCATCGGGTACGGGCTGACCCTCCCGCTGCGGGGCCACGGCCGGGTCGTCGGCGGGCTGACGCTGCTGCTCCCCGGCGCGGAGGCGCCGGGTGACCGGCACGTGGCCACCGCGCGCCAGGTCGCCGACCGCATCGGGCTCGCGCTGGACAACGCCCGCATGTTCGACCAGCAGCGCCAGCTGGCGGAGGGGCTGCAGCGCAGCCTGCTCACCGCGCCGGTGCAGCCCGCGCACGCCGAGATCGTCGTGCGCTACACCCCGGCCGCCGAGGCCGCGCGGGTCGGCGGGGACTGGTACGACGCGTTCGTGCAGCCCTCGGGGGCGTCGATGCTGGTCATCGGCGACGTGGTCGGGCACGACACCGAGGCGGCCGCGTCGATGGGACAGCTGCGGTCGCTGCTCCGCGGCATCGCGAGCTACAGCGACGGGTCGCCGGCGGAGGTGCTCCGCGGGCTCGACGGCGCGATGGCGCAGCTCCGGGTGGACACCTACGCCACCGCGGCGGTCGCCTGCTTCGAGCCCGACGGGCGCGACGGCGCGGTCCGGATGCGCTGGTCCAACGCCGGGCACCTGCCGCTGCTGGTCATGCACCCCGACGGGACGCTCGCCGAGCTGGGGGAGTGGCAGGGAGATCTCATGCTCGGCGTCGACCCGTCGGCGCTCCGCTCGGACTCCCTCGTCCGGCTGGCCGAGGGCTCGACGGTGCTGATGTTCACCGACGGCCTGATCGAGCGACGGTCCCGCGACCTGGACACCGGGATGGCGCGGTTGCGCGAGGTCGCCGGCGAGCTGGCCGGCCGGTCGCTGGGCGACCTCTGCGACGAGATCATCGAGCGGATGGTGGACGGCCGGGCGGAGGACGACGTCGCGCTGGTCGCCATCCGGCTGCGCGCGCGCCGGGACTAGCGGACGCCGGCATCGCCCGCGCGGCGGTCGGGCAGCGGCGGCGGGTCCATCCCCGCCGCCATGAGCGTGCTCAGCATGCGCGCAGCGGCCTCGACCACGCGTAGCTCGCGCACCGCACTGCGCGGTTTGGCGCGGAACGCCACCCCGCACAGCGTGCCGAACAGGCTGCCGTCGGCGCGCACCAGCGGCACCCCCACGTAGGCCGCCACATCGGCGATCGAGCCGGTGGTGCGGGAGGCGTACGCAGGGACGGCCGCGGTGACGGTGGCCAGCCGCGGCGCGCGGCCCTCGGACATCTCGCGGCAGAAGCTGCGATCCCAGGGCAGTTCCATGCCCGGTGCGGCGGCGCCCGCGGGGTGCGCCATCAGGATCACCTGCCGCTCGTCGACGACCTGGGTGACGAGCCAGACGTCCCAGCCCACGTACCCGGCCAGGAAGGCCAGGGCCCCCTCCGCGGCCGAGCACCAGTCACGCCACGGGGCGACGTCGCTGACGGAAGCCGGAACCATATCGGCACGTTCCGCCGTGTCGTGCTCGGCGTCAACCGCTCCGTGCGCCGGTCAGCGGACGCCGGCGAGGCCGTCGTCGTCCGGCTTCTCCGCGCGGTCGAGGGCCTCCTCCTCGGCCTGGGCCTCCATGAGGTGCGCCTCGCCGGCGACCGTGGCGGCCGCGTCGCCGTGCGACTCCCCGTACACCTGCTCGGCGCGGCCCAGCAGTTCTTCCGCCTTGGCCTTGGCCTTCCCGAAGATGCTCATGCGCCCATCCTCCCTGTCACCCTCCGGCGAACGGAGGCAGCACGTCCACGACGGCTCCTGGTGAGAGCTCCAACGCGCGGTCGCGGGTCTGCGTTCCGTCGACGAGGAAGGAGCAGGCGGTGAGCACCTTCGCCATCCGTGCCCCGTGTGCGTCGACGATCTGGCCGACGAGCTGGTCGAGGGAGGCGGCCTCCCTGGTCTCGGTGTCGACGCCGGAGGCCGCCCGGGCCCCCGCGAAGTAGCGCACCGTGACGGGCACCCTCAGCCCCCGATGGCCGACATGGGGCGCGTCGGCTGCAGGAAGCTCGGGTCGTCGATGCCGTGCCCGGGCAGCTTGCCGAGGGTGGCGATCCGCCAGCGGTCGGCGATCTCCTGGTCGGTGGCGCCCTCGCGCAGCGGCGTCCGCAGGTCGGACTCCTCGCGCGCGAACAGGCAGTTGCGGATCTGCCCGTCGGCGGTCAGCCGCGTGCGGTCGCAGCTGCCGCAGAAGGAGCGGGTCACCGACGCGATGACGCCGACCGTCGCGGGCCCGCCGTCGACCAGCCAGCGCTCGGCGGGTGCCGAGCCGCGGGCCTCGGTGTCCGGGGTGAGCACGTGCGCCGCCGACAGCCGGTCGAGGATGTCCTCGGCGGTGACCATCTCGCCGCGGGTCCAGGCGTGGTGGGCGTCCAGCGGCATCTGCTCGATGAAGCGCAGCTGGTAGCCGTGCTCGAGGCAGAAGTCGAGCAGCGGGACGGCGTCCTCCTCGTTCATGCCGCGCAGCAGGACGGCGTTGACCTTGACCGGGGTGAGCCCGGCGCGCTGCGCGGCGGCCAGCCCGGCGAGGACGTCGTCGAACCTGTCGCGGTGCGTGAGCTGCTTGAACCGGTCGCGGTCGACCGTGTCCAGGCTGACGTTGATCCGGTCCAGGCCCGCCGCGGCCAGCGCGGGCGCGACCCGGGCCAGTCCGATGGCGTTGGTGGTGAGGCTGACCTCCGGGCGCGGGGTCAGCGCCGTCGCGCCGGCCACGATGCCCACGAGGCCGGGCCGCAGCAGCGGCTCGCCGCCGGTGAAGCGGACCTCCTCGATGCCGAGGTGCTCGACGCCGATGCGCACCAGCCGGACGATCTCCTCGTCGGTGAGCACCTCGACCTTCGGCAGCCAGTCCAGCCCCTCGGGCGGCATGCAGTAGGTGCAGCGCAGGTTGCAGCGGTCGGTCAGCGAGACCCGGAGGTCCGTGGCGACCCGCCCGTGCCGGTCGACGAGCCCGCCGGAGCCCGGTGTCGGGGCCGGGGCCGGCGCGGCGCGCCGGACCACGGGGTCGGGCAGCTCGGCGCTGGTCATGGCCCGAATGTAGCCGCGACTCCGCCGAAATGCGGTGCCGTCGCCTCCCGGCCCCCGGCTAGGCTCCCGGAGCCACCCGAGGGACCGGCGGAGCTCTGGGCCCGCACTCGCCCGTGGCCAGGAAGCGCGAGAGCCCGTGTCACCCCGCACAGTCTTCGATCCCTACGTCCGCCTGTTCGCCGTCCCCGGCTCGCGGGCGTTCGCCTTCGCCGGCTGGGTCGCCCGGCTGCCCGCCCCGATGCTGGGGCTGGGCGCCGTCCTGCTGGTGGAGGAGGCGTCCGGCAGCTACGGGCTGGCCGGCGCCGTCTCCGGCACCCTGGCGCTGAGCTTCGCGGTGGCCGGGCCGCAGTGGGCCCGGGCCATGGACCGCCGCGGCCAGGGCGCGGTGCTGCGCCTCGCGATGGTCGCGATGGCCGTCACCGGCGTCGCCTTCGCCGTGGCAGTGCAGCTGGACGCGCCCCGGTGGAGCTGGTTCCTGCTCGCCGCGCTGACCGGCGCCTCGGCGCCGAACGTCGGCTCGATGGTGCGCGCGCGGTGGTCCGCGGCGCTGGACTCCTCGGGACGGCAGACCGCGTTCGCGTTCGAGGCGGTCGTCGACGAGGTGGTGTTCATCCTCGGCCCGCCGCTGGTCACCCTGCTGGCCACGCTGGTCGCGCCCCCCGTCGGCTTCCTCACCGGCATCCTGCTCGGCGTCGTCGGCGGCTTCTCCCTGGCCGCCCAGCGCGGCACCGAGCCGCCGTTGCACCCGCAGGAGCGCTCCGCCACGGGCCGCCGCCGATCGGTGCTCACGCCCACGCTGATGGTCGTCGCGCTCACCTACCTGGCGGTGGGCACGGTGTTCGGCGCCATCGACGTCGTCGTCATCGGCTTCGCCGAGGCCGAGGGCGCCAAGGCCTTCTCCGGCCTGGCGCTCGCCGTCTTCGCCGGCGGCAGCCTGGTCGCGGGGCTGGTCTACGGCCTCGCCCGGCCGGCCCGGTCGCTGGCCGTCCGGTTCGTGGGGACGGCGGTGGCCTTCGCCCTGGCCGCCCAGCTGCTGTGGGCCGTCGGCTCGCTCCCCGTGCTGATCCTGTGCGGCTTCCTGGCCGGGCTGACCATCGCGCCGGTGCTCGTGTCGGGCACCTCGCTGGTCGAGTCGCGGGTCGGCCGGAGCGTGCTCACCGAGTCGCTGGCCTGGACGATCACCGGTCTCACGCTCGGGGTCACGGTCGGCTCCGCGCTGGCCGGTGCGGCCGTCGACTCCTGGGGAGCGCAGCAGGCGTTCGCCGTGCCGGCGCTGGCGGCGGCGGTGGCCGGCGTGCTGGCGCTCGTGTCCGCGCCGCTGCTGCGCGCGCGGGCGGGTGTGGCCCCCGCGACCCAGGAGGAGCGGGTGAACTCGCCGGCGCAGGGGTAGGCGGGGTCAGGCCCGATCGCGCACGACCCGTCGCGCGGGGGCCCATCCGTCGAGAGGACACCCTGTGGCTGCTGCTGTGCCCACCATCGCCCTGAATAACGGCGTCGAGATCCCCCAGCTGGGCTTCGGCGTCTACCAGGTTCCGCCGGAGGAGACCGCCGACGTCGTCGGCCAGGCCCTCGAGGTCGGCTACCGGCACATCGACACCGCCGAGATGTACGGCAACGAGAAGGGCGTCGGCGAGGCCATCGCCCGCTCTGGCATCGACCGCGGCGAGATCTTCGTGACCAGCAAGCTGAACAACGGCTTCCACCGCCGCGACGACGCCCTGCGCGCGTTCGACCAGACGCTGGCCGACCTCGGCACCGACCACCTCGACCTGTTCCTCATCCACTGGCCGCTGCCGGGCATCGACGTGGACTTCGTCGAGACCTGGAAGGCCATGGAGGAGATCTACGCCGGGGGCCGTGCCAGGGCCGTCGGCGTCTCCAACTTCAACGCCCACCACCTGCGCCGGCTCTTCGCCGAGACGGAGGTGCGGCCGGCGGTGAACCAGATCGAGGTGCACCCCTACCTCGCGCAGGACGAGCTGCGGGCCTTCGACGCCGAGCACGAGATCGTCACCGAGGCGTGGTCCCCGATCGCCCAGGGCAAGGTGCTCGGCGACCCGGCCATCACCGCGATCGCCGACCGGCTGGACCGCACGCCCGCCCAGGTGGTGCTGCGCTGGCACGTCCAGCGCGGCGACGTCGTCTTCCCGAAGTCGATGTCCCGGAAGCGCATGGAGGAGAACTTCGCCCTGTTCGACTTCGAGCTCGACACCTCCGACATGGCGGCGCTGACCGGCCTGGACCGCGGCGAGCGCACCGGCCCCGACCCGGACACGTTCAACTACATCCCCCGCTGAGCAACCCCCGGCGAGATCGGCGGTCTCGCACGCTTCGAGGCCCGAAA
>JBEPZM010000069.1:0-12768 GCA_041640835.1 Blastococcus sp. | reverse complement strand
ATGCGCACCACGGCGCAGCCCGCTCCCGTCGCCGCGCCGGCACCGCGCACCGCCCCCGAGGTGCACGAGACCGTCGCCACCGTCACCACCGGGGCCCTGCCGAGCCTGTCGCACCCCAGCGTCCCGCTCGCGCCGGTCGCCCAGTTCCGTGGCCGCGTGGTCGCCGCCCGCGTGCCGGCTCCGGCCGGCTGGCAGAACAGCGCCGTCGTCGGGCTCGACGACGACGACCTCGGTTTCGCCGACATCGACGAGTACCAGCCGCGCCGCGTCGCGAACGCTTGAAAGAGGACCCTCCTGCCCCCCACCGCTCGCAGGCTCGCGGCGGGCCCCTGCAGGAGGGCCACCCGGTGGTGGCATCAGCAGGGCGACACGGTAAAGTCGGGTCGGCAAGGGGCTGTGGCGCAGTCCGGTAGCGCACCTCGTTCGCATCGAGGGGGTCAGGGGTTCAACTCCCCTCAGCTCCACCCCAGTACGCCACGAACGCCGTCGGGCACCAGCCCGGCGGCGTTCGTGCGTTCAGCGGGAGTTCCGGAAGTCGGGCGCGCGCTTCTCGACGAACGCCCGCACCCCCTCGCGCCCCTCCGGGTCGGCGGCGGACTCGGCGATCAGCTGCGCCTCGTCGTCCAGCTGCTCCTCGAGGGTCCGGACGGCCGCCTGCCGCACCAGCGCCCGGGTGCGGACCATGGTGCGGATCGGGCCGGCCGCGATCCGGGCCGCCAGCTGCTCGGCGGTCGCGCGCAGGTCCTCGTCCTCGACGAGGCGGGCCACCAGCCCGTTGAGGTGCGCTTCGGCGGCGGTGAGCGAGCCGTTGCTGAGCAGCAGGTCCAGGGCGCGGGGAGCGCCGAGGGCCCGGCTCAGCGCCCACGACGTCCCGCCGTCCGGCGTGAAGCCGATGGCCCCGTAGGCGGGCCGGATCTTCGTCGTCCGCGCACAGACGACGAGGTCGCAGGCGCCGATCAGCCCGACGCCGGCCCCGGCGACGGCACCCTGCACACCCGCGACGACCGGTACGGGGCAGTAGAGCAGCGCGCGGACGACCTGGTGCCAGTCGGAGGCGAGCCGGCCGACGAAGGCGCCGGGGTCGCTCGCCCCGGCGAAGGAGTCGATGTCGCCGCCCACGCAGAACCGCGGGCCGTTGGCCAGCAGCAGCACCGCCCGGGTCTGCTCCGGCCGGGCGGCGAGGGCGGCCGTCAGCTCGGCGGCGAGCGCGGGCGTGACGGCGTTGCCCGTCTCCGGCCGGTCCAGGGTGATCCGCCAGACGTCGCCGTCGGCACGGGTCAGGACGGAGGGGCGGTCGGGCGCGTCGGTCATCGTCGTCCTCTCCCGGGGTGGCCACCGTCACCGTAGGCGGGCGCGGCGGCCGGTGCCTCAGGAGCGGGCGCGGCCGGTCCGGGTCAGAACCAGGAGGGGAACCACATCCGCCGCAGCCACTCGGCGTTGCTGAGCGGGTCCCCGGTGAGGACCGGCAGGAAGAAGACGAACGTGACCGCCACGACGGCCACGTACAGGCAGACCGCAGCCAGCCCGACGGTGCGCCGCGGCCCCTGGGTGCGCGGCCCGAGCACGTCCTGGAGCAGCAGCGTCACCGCCAGCACGAGGAAGGGCACGACCGGTGCCAGGTAGAAGATGAACATCGTCCGGTCGGTGTTGACCAGCCAGGTCAGCCAGCCCGCGACGATCGCCGTGCCGGCGACCCCGGCGGCCGGGTCGCGCCGGGCCGCCCAGCGCCAGACGAGCCAGACCATGGCCGGGACGAAGACCAGCCACAGCGTCGGGGTGCCGACCATCAGGATGTAGCGCACCACCGGCTCGCCGGCGTCGTCGGTCAGCCCCTGCGGGTTCCACAGCAGGATCGGGCGGCCGTTGACCACCCACGACCACGGGCCCGACTCCCACGGGTGCGGCGTCGACAGGCCGCCGTGGAACCGGAGCCACTCGGCGTGCTGGTGCCACAGCGAGCGCAGCGCGTCCGGGACGAACGGGAAGGCTGTGTCGGGGTTCTGCTGCGCCCACGCCTTGCCCTGCGAGGTCTCGCCGAGGAACCAGCCGGTGAAGCTGGCCAGGTAGGTCAGCACCGGCACCGCGGCCAGCGCCCAGAGCGCCCCGGGGAGGCCGTACCGGGCGGCGGTCCGCGTGGGCCGCGGCGCGCCGGCGTCCCGCCAGGCCGCGCGGTCCCAGAGCAGCGACGCGACGGCGAAGAACGCCAGGAAGTAGACGCCGCTCCACTTCACCGCGCAGGCGCAGCCGAAGAGGAGGCCGGCCGCGATCCGCCAGCCGCGGGGGCCCAGCCGGAAGCCGTCGGCCGCCCGCTCCCCGGCGTCGCGGATGCGGGCCCGCACCCGGTCGCGGTCGACCACGAGGCAGGCCACCGCCGCGACCACGAGGACCTGCAGGTAGATG
This sequence comes from Blastococcus sp., assembly GCA_041640835.1. Taxonomy (GTDB): domain Bacteria; phylum Actinomycetota; class Actinomycetes; order Mycobacteriales; family Geodermatophilaceae; genus Blastococcus. Next base: position 10,368 of record JBEPZM010000069.1, on the reverse strand, counting down.
TCGAGCAGGCCGGTGCGCGACAGGACGAAGGAGAAGCCGTCCAGCGCCAGGAGCAGTCCGGCGACCAGCCCGAGGAGCGTCGAGCCGGTCAGCCGCCGCGTCAGCCGGACGAGGACGACGACGGCGATCGCGCCCGCGACCGCGCCCGGGAACCGCCAGCCGAACGAGTCGTTGCCGAAGAGCGCCTGGCCGGTCGCGATCAGCCATTTCCCGAGCGGCGGATGGACGATGAAGGTGTAGCCGCGGTTGTACTCGTGCCCCCAGCGCAGCAGCTCCGCGGCCTCCGGCGGGTAGTAGGCCTCGTCGAAGATCAGCTGGCTGGGATAGCCGATGCCCACGAGCCGGCTGGTCAGCGTCAGCACCCCGAGCACGGCGGTGAGCAGCCAGGACAGCCGTGTGTCGCGGGGCAGGGGAGGGGTGCGGTCGCGTCGCGGACGGGGCACCGGGGTGCGGCCGGCCGGGTCCAGCGGCGACAGGGCCGGCTCCTGCTCCGCCCGCTCGGGTGCCGTCACCGCCATGCGGGTCAGGGTAGGTGGCCCGGTCCTCGTGACCGCCGTGACAGGCTGCATCGGTGACTGGACGGCTGGTGCTGGGTGGGGCGCCCCTGGGACAGCCCGGCGACGTCGGCCCGCGGCTGCGCGAGGTGATGGCGACCGCCGACGTCCTCGCCGTCGAGGACACCCGCCGTCTCCACCGGCTCGCCTCCGACCTCGGGGTCACCTTCACCGGACGGGTGGTCACGTTCCACGAGTCGGTGGAGCAGCAGCGGCTGCCCGGCCTGATGAGCGCGCTGGCCGATGGCGCGACCGTCCTGCTGCTCACCGACGCCGGCATGCCCTCGGTGTCCGACCCCGGGTACACGCTGGTGCGCGCCGCGATCGACGCCGGGATCCTCGTCACCTCGGTGCCGGGACCGTCCGCGGTGACGACCGCGCTGGCGGTCTCCGGGCTGCCGGTCGACCGGTTCTGCTTCGAGGGGTTCCTGCCGCGCAAGGCGGGGGAGCGGCGGTCGCGGTTCTCCGGGCTGGCCGACGAGCAGCGCACGATGGTGTTCTTCGAGTCGCCGCACCGCCTCGCCGACGCCCTGGCCGACGCCGCCGCCGTCCTCGGGGAGGACCGCCCCGCCGCGGTGTGCCGCGAGCTCACCAAGACCTACGAGGAGATCCGCCGGGGCTCCCTGGCCGAGCTCGCCGCGTGGGCCGCCGAGGGCGTCAAGGGCGAGATCACGCTCGTGGTGGGTGGCGCTCCCGAGCGGACGGAGCAGCTCACGCCGGCCGAGCTCGCCGCGGAGGTGGCTGCCGAGGAGGCGTCCGGCGCGACCCGCAAGGACGCGATCCGCGCCGTGGTCGAGCGCACCGGCATGCCCCGGCGGGTCGTCTACGACGCCGTCGTCGCCGCCAAGGCCCCCTGACCCCGGAGGCCCTGCCCGACCCTTCTCCGGAGCCGCAGGACAGCAGCAGGTGACGGCCCCGCCCGCGCGTGGTCCGCGTCCTCCGGGACAGCGCCGGATTGCCTTGTGCTTCCCGGTGCCCTGTGCCACAACGACCTCCTCGACCTTCCGGGCACCACCGGGAATCCCACGAGGAGGCGTCATGCCGCCAGCCCTCGGGCAGCCGGATCGCACGCCGGCGTCCATCAGCGCTCCGGCCCGGCGATCGGCTGACGGATGACGCTCCCCTTCACCGAGTCGTGGACCGGCGCCAACGGCGCTGCCTGGCCCGCCGCCTGGCAGCGGCAGGCCGAGTCGGCGGGTACGGCCACGATTCAGGCCAACGCCGGGCAGCTCGTCGCCGCGGCCAACTCCGCGACCGCAGCCCGCCAGCAGACGGTGGCGTCGCTCCCCGCGGGCGACCTCGACGTCCTGGCCACCCTCACCGTCCCGGCCGGGCAGGCGTCCTTCTCGATGGGGATCGTGTGGCGGGCGGACGGCACGTCGGACCCGGCTGCACCGCCCGGTTCCCGGATGTTCCCGCTCACCGGCCAGAGCTGCCGCCTCGACACCAACGGCGACGTCCACCTGTACCGGCACACCAACGGAGCTCTCACGCTCGTCACGCCCGCCCCGGTCAACGTCGGTGCCTGGGTCGGGTTCGGCCCCCGCCGGATCCGCATCCAGCAGACCGGCACGAGGACGCGCGTCCGGGTGTGGGCTGCCGCGGCGGCCGAACCGACGACGTGGGCGCTGGACTTCACCGATCCCGGCGCCTCCACCGCCGGTGGCCGGCTGAGCCTCGCCGTCGCCGCCGGGTTCGGCGGGCCGGTGGGTGCCACGCAGACGGTGCTGGTCGACGACCTGGCCGTCACGGCGCCGGGCACCCCACCGCCGCCGCCCCCGCCTCCGCCGCCGCCGGCGGGCACCCGGCGCAACTGGGCGTCGATGAGCGCCACCGATCGGCAGGCGGTCATCGACGGGCTGCAGCGGGCCAAGACCTCGGGCGCCTACGACGAGCTCACGCGACTGCACCAGCGGGCGATGCTGGGCGACGGCAACGAGTGGCACCGCAGATCGATCTTCCTGCCCGTCCACCGGTGGTACCTGGCCCGGCTCGAGGCCGCGATGGGCGTGGCCATGCCGTACTGGGACTGGACCGCCCAGCCCTTCCCCCCGGGGCTCGGCGACAACGGGAACCCGGCGCAGAACTGGCGGGTCACCACCGGACCGTTCGCCAACTGGGTCTCGGTCGTCTACGACACGAGGACGGGCACCTTCCTGCAGCGCCCCGGAATCATCCGGCAGTTCGGCAGCGCCGCGCCGAACCTGCCGACGGCGGCCCAGGTGGCCGGGGCCCTCAACCAGCAGGTCTACGACGTCGCTCCGTGGAACCAGAGCTCCACCACCGGATTCCGGAACTGGTCGGAGGGGTGGACCGGCAACCCGGGTCCGGCGCTGCACAACCGGGTCCACGAGTGGACCGGCGGCGACATGCGGCTCGCGACGTCCCCGAACGACCCGATCTTCTGGTTCCACCACTGCAACGTGGACCGGATCTGGGCGGGGTGGCAGACCCGCCGGGGCGTCACGAACTACGCGGCTCCCACCGGGCAGGGGCCGAACGTCCCGATGCCCTTGGCCGGTGGCGTCACGCCGGCGCAGGTGTTCCCCTTGCCTCCGTACGACCTCCTCCCCTGAGAGACCGGCATGACCATCGCCAGACGAAAGTTCCTGCTCTCGGCCCTCGGCGCGGCCGCGATCGCGGCCGCCGGCGGGATCGCGCTGGCCGCCGTGCCGGAGCGAGCTCCCGGTCAAGGCGGCACCTACGCCCCCGTCCGGGAGCTGCCCGGCGGGGGCCCGGCGCCGCAGCAGGCCCCGCCGAACGCCCCGGGCCACGAGCACGGGCCGCCGGGGATGACCGGCGACATGATCGAGCGGCGCCCCGACGGCCGGTGGACGTCGCACCTCCTGCCCTTCGCGCCGCCGTTCCCGGACAAGGCGTCCCTGCAGGCGGAGCTGGCCCGTGCCCGCGCCCAGGGGTTGATCAAGTGAGGCTCGCCCCCGGGTCTACAGCCAGCCGTTCCGCTTGAAGCCGCGGTAGAGCAGCAGGCAGGAGCCGAGGATCACCAGCAGGACCGCCGGGTAGCCGTAGCGCGTCCCCAGCTCGGGCATGTGCTGGAAGTTCATCCCGTAGATGCCGGCGATCGCGGTGGGGACGGCGATGATGCCGGCCCAGGCCGAGATCTTCCGCATGTCCTCGTTGTCGGCCATCTGGGTGCGCGCCAGCGAGGCCTGGAGGATCGAGGTGAGCAGTTCGTCCTGCGCGGCCACTTGGTCGCGCACCCGGATCGCGTGGTCGAGCACGTCGCGGAAGTACGAGCGCATCGCCTCGGGGACGACGTCGATCTCCCGCTCGGCCAGCTTCTGCAGCGGCACCTCCAGCGGTGACACCGCCCGGCGCAGCGACATCAGTTCCCGCTTGAGCTGGTAGAGCCGGCCGATGTCGTCGGTGCGGTCGGGGCTGAAGACCGAGGCCTCGAGCTCCTCGACGTCGTCCTCGACGGCTTCTGCGACATCGACGAAGCTGTCCACCACCAGGTCGGCGACGGCGTAGAGGACCGCGGCCGGGCCCAGGCACAGCAGGTCGCGCTGCTCCTCCAGCCGGTGTCGCAGCTCGCCGAGCTCGCCGTGGTGCCCGTGCCGGACGGTGATCACGTAGTTCGGGCCGACGAAGACCATGACCTCGCCGGTGTCGACCACCTCGCTGGTGGCGGTCAGCTCCTCGTGCGCCACGTAGGTCGCCGTCTTCAGCACCATGAACAGCGCGTCGTCGTAGCGCTCGAGCTTGGGCCGCTGGTGGGCGAAGACGGCGTCCTCGACCGCGAGCGGGTGCAGGTCGTAGCGCCGGGCCAGCGCGCCCACCTCGTCCTCGGTCGGCTCGTAGAGCCCCAGCCACACGAAGCCGCCGCTCTCCTGGGCGATCCGGAGCGCGTCCTCCGGCTCCACCGGAGCCTGCCGGTCGCCGTCCACGTAGACGGCGCAGTCGACGACGGCGGGCATCCCGTCCTGGCGCGTCGCCATCCGCGGCTCCCGGCCTGCCGGGCGGGGCCGCGGGCCGGGCGGGCCGTCCGGCGCGACGGGGGGTGCGGCGGCGCGGTCGGGCAGCGGCGGGGTCGAGGGCGTGGACGACGTGTCGGCGCTGCTCATCAGGGCATCTCCTCGGGACCGGGCGACAGCAGCGTAGGCGGGCCCGGCCGGCCGGCCTCCGAGGAGCACCGCATGGCAACGACTCGCCGCGTCAAGTCAGTCGAGGAGTCGATCCGGGACACCGACGAACCGGAGCACCGGCTCAGGAAGAACCTCTCCGCCACCGACCTCACCGTCTTCGGCGTCGGCGTGGTCATCGGCGCCGGGATCTTCGTGGTCACCGGGGTGGTCGCGCAGGACCAGGCGGGCCCGGCCGTGGCGATCTCGTTCCTGATCGCCGGTGTCGTCTGCGCCCTGGCCGCGCTCTGCTACGCCGAGTTCGCCTCGACGGTGCCGGTCGCGGGCTCGGCCTACACGTTCTCGTACGCGACGTTCGGCGAACTGGCCGCCTGGATCATCGGCTGGGACCTCGTCCTCGAGTTCTCCATCGGCGCCGCCGCGGTCTCCTCCAGCTGGTCGGGCTACCTGGCGCAGCTGCTCGACGACATCGGCTGGACGGCGCCGGACTGGATCAGCGGCGAGGGCCCGGTCAACGTACCGGCCATGGCCCTCGCGCTGGCGATGACCGGAGTGCTGGTGCTGGGCATCAAGATCTCCAGCCGGTACAACGCCGTCGTGGTGGCGATCAAGGTCGCGGTGGTGCTGCTCGTCATCGGCGTCGGCGTCTTCCACCTGCAGGCGGACAACTACACGCCCTTCGTCCCTCCGGCCGAGCCGACCGAGGCGGCGTCGTCGGGGCTGCACGCGCCGCTGATCCAGACGCTGTTCGGCTTCGTGCCCAGCACCTTCGGCTGGGGCGGGGTGGTCGCCGGGGCATCCATCGTCTTCTTCGCCTTCATCGGCTTCGACATCGTGGCCACCGCCGCCGAGGAGACGCGCAACCCCGAGCGCGACGTGCCCCGCGGCATCCTGGGCGCGCTGGCGATCTGCACCGTGCTCTACATCGCTGTGTCGCTGGTCGTGGTCGGGATGCAGAACTACACCGAGCTGAACCCCGACGCACCGCTCGCCGGGGCGTTCTCGGCGGTCGGGCTCCCGGTCTTCGCCACGATCATCTCCATCGGCGCCCTGGTCGGGCTCACCTCGGTGGTCATGATCCTGCTGCTCGGTCAGTCCCGGGTGCTGTTCGCGATGAGCCGGGACCGGCTGCTGCCGGGCTGGTTCGCCGTCGTCCACCCCCGGTACGGGACGCCGTACCGCATCACGCTGGCCACCGGGCTGGTGGTGACGGTGCTGGCCGGGCTGGTGCCGCTGGGTGAGCTCGCCGAGCTGGTCAACATCGGCACGCTGGCGGCGTTCCTGCTGGTCTCGATCGGCGTCCTGGTGCTGCGTCGCACCCGGCCCGACCTGCCCCGGGCGTTCCGCGTGCCGCTCGTGCCGGTGCTGCCGGTCGTGTCCGCGCTGGCCTGTCTCTACCTGATGCTGAACCTGCCCGGCGACACCTGGCTGCGCTTCCTGGCCTGGATGGCGCTGGGCCTGGTCGTCTACGCCGTCTACGGACGCAGGCACAGCCGGGTGGTGGAGACGGCGGACACCGTCGGCTGAACCTGCTCACCCGTCCGGGTGGACCCGCGCGCCCGCTCCTACAGCCGGCCCGGCCGCGCGTCGAGCTGACGGGGACAGCACGTTCCGGTCAGGGGAGGCCCGCAGTGGCGATCAGCGTCTACGACGTCCGCGATCCGTTCGCGCGGCCGCGACTGGTGCTCCCCGTGCGCCGGACCGCGGCACCGGGGTCGACGCGACGCCGGCCGCCGGTGACAGCCGTGCTCACCGGCCTGGTCGCCGTGGTCGAGGCGGTCGGTCTGCTCGCCGTCGCCCTGCACGGCCTGGACGGCCTGCTCGGCTCGCCCTCCCGCCCCGCCGGCCCGGTGCTGGCGGTCGCCCTCCTCGTCCTGGCGGCCTGGATCGTCCTCTCGGCCGGCAGCGGCGCCGCGGTGATCGACGGCTCCGGTCGCCGGCTCCTGGTCGCGGTCGCCGTCGGCGAGCTGGTCCTGGTCGGCCTGACCGGCGTCGCCGTCACCCTGACCTCCCTGTCCGCACCGGCCGGCCCGTCCCTCCCGGGGCTGCTCCTGCTGGCCGCGGCGGTCCCGGTGGGCAAGCTGCTGCTGGCCGGGTCGCCCTCGGTCACCGCCTGGCTGGCGGGCGGCCCCCGCGCCGTCGAGTGCCGCCCCGACCCTGCGGCGGCGCACCGCGTGCTGGCGACGGCGACCCTCGGCGTCATCGGGCTGGCCCTCGGCGCGGTCGCGCTGCTCGGCCCGGCGGACCAGCAGGTGCGCACCGGCGAGACCGCGGCCACGACCGTCTACCAGCCCTGACCCGACGGCCCCGGTAACGGGTGGACGGGCCTCCGTACTGTTGAACCCGTGAGTGATCGCCACATCCTGACCGCGGTCGCCTGGCCCTACGCCAACGGCCCGCGGCACATCGGCCACGTCTCCGGCTTCGGAGTTCCTTCCGACGTCTTCAGCCGCTTCCAGCGGATGAACGGCAACCGGGTGCTGATGGTGAGCGGCACCGACGAGCACGGGACACCCATCACCGTCGCCGCGGACGCCGAGGGCGTCACGCCCCGGCAGATCGCCGACCGGAACAACCGCATCATCGTCGGTGACCTGCAGTCGCTCGGGCTGAGCTACGACCTCTTCACGCGGACGACGACGCAGAACCACGCCTCGATCAGCCAGGAGATCTTCCTCGGCCTGCTGAAGAACGGGTACGTCTTCCCGAAGACGACGCTCGGCGCGATCAGCCCGTCGACCGGCCGCACGCTGCCCGACCGCTACATCGAGGGCACCTGCCCGATCTGCGGCTACGACGGCGCCCGCGGCGACCAGTGCGACAACTGCGGCAACCAGCTGGACCCGGTCGACCTGATCAACCCGGTCAGCAAGATCAACGGCGAGACGCCGAAGTTCGTCGAGAGCGAGCACTACTTCCTCGACCTGCCGGCCTTCGCCCGGGCGCTGGGTGACTGGCTCGGCACCCGGACCAACTGGCGCTCCAACGTCCTCAACTTCAGCGTCAACCTGCTCGAGGACCTCAAGCCGCGCAGCTACACCCGCGACATCGACTGGGGTGTGCGGGTGCCGCTGGAGGGCTGGATCGACCGCCCGGACAAGCGGATCTACGTCTGGTTCGACGCCGTCGTGGGGTACCTGTCGGCGTCGATCGAGTGGGCCCGCCGCTCCGGTGACCCCGAGGCCTGGCGCCAGTGGTGGCAGTCGCCGGACTCCGACGCCTACTACTTCATGGGCAAGGACAACATCGTCTTCCACTCCGAGATCTGGCCGGCCCAGCTGCTCGGTTACAACGGCGAGGGCGACAAGGGCGGCTCGCCCGGCTCGCTCGGGCATCTGAACCTGCCGACCGAGGTGGTCTCCAGCGAGTTCCTGACCATGGAGGGCCGCAAGTTCTCCTCCTCGCGGAACGTCGTCATCTACGTGCGCGACTTCCTGGCCCGCTACGACGCCGACGCGCTGCGCTACTTCATCGCCGCCGCGGGCCCGGAGAACCAGGACACCGACTTCACCTGGGCGGAGTTCGTCCGCCGCAACAACGACGAGCTGGTCGCCGGCTGGGGCAACCTGGTCAACCGCACGGTGTCGATGGCGGCGAAGAACGTCGGCGCCATCCCCACCCCCGGCGAGCTGACCGACGCCGACCGCGCGCTGCTGGCCTCGACGGCGGGCGCGTTCGGGCCGATCGGTGACCTGCTGGGGCGCAACCGGCAGAAGGCTGCGGCGGGCGAGGCGATGCGGGTCGTCAGCGAGGCCAACAAGTACCTCTCCGACCAGGCGCCGTGGAAGCTCAAGGAGGACCCGGCCCGCCGGGACACCGTGCTGCACACGGCGCTGCAGGCGATCAGCGACTGCAACGCGCTGCTCACCCCGTTCCTCCCGCACTCGGCGCAGAAGGTGCACGAGCTGCTCGGCGGCGAGGGGGTGTGGTCGCCGGCTCCGCAGATCCAGGAGACCACGGACCTCGACGACGGCTCGCCGTACCCGATCATCACCGGCGACTACGCCGGTGCGTCGGCGACGTGGGGTTCGCGGCCGCTGCCGTCGGGGAGCCCGCTGAGCGCGCCCACGCCGATCTTCAAGAAGCTCGACGACTCGGTGGTCGAGGAGGAGCTGGCCCGTCTCGAAGAGGGCACCGCGTGAGGGCAGAAATGGCCATTTCTGCCCTGGGGGGACGGGCGTGAGCCGGTCGGCCTCGTCGCGCGCGAACAAGCGGGGAGAGCCGCCGCCGTCGCCGGAACCGCTGCCGGCACCCGCGCTGGACAGCCACACCCACCTCGACATCGTCCTGGGGGAGCGGCCGGCCGACGACGGGCACGGCGAGTGGGCCTCCGAGGCCGCCGTCGACGCCGAGATCGCCGCCGCGGCGGCGGTGAACGTTCCCCGGCTGGTCCAGGTCGGTGTCGACGTCGCCTCGTCCCGCTGGTCGGCCGCGCTGGCCGCCCGCCACCCGGGCGTGCTGGCCGCCGTCGCGCTGCACCCCAACGAGGCGGGTGCGGGGAAGGCGACCGACGAGGCGCTGGCCGAGATCGACCGGCTGGCCGCGCTCCCGCGGGTGCGGGCCGTGGGGGAGACCGGCCTGGACCGCTTCCGCACCGGACCCGAGGGCTGGGCCGAGCAGGAGGCGTCGTTCCGGGCGCACATCCGGATCGCCAAGCAGCACGGCATCGCGCTGGTCATCCACGACCGGGACGCGCACGAGGAGATCCTCCGTGTGCTCGACGACGAGGGCGCGCCCGAGCACACCGTCTTCCACTGCTTCTCGGGCGACGCCGCGTTCGCCAAGGCCTGCGTCGCCCGTGGCTTCGTGCTCTCCTTCGCCGGCACGCTGACGTTCGGCAACGCCGGCTACCTCCGCGAGGCCGCGGCGCTCACCCCGCCGGACCAGCTGCTGGTGGAGACCGATTCGCCCTTCCTGACGCCGATGCCGCACCGGGGCCGGCCCAACGCCTCCCGGCTGGTCCCGCACACCGTGCGGGCCCTCGCCGAGGTCACCGGCACGGACCTGACCGAGCTGTGCGACGCCCTGACCGCGAACGCGGAGCGGGTCTTCGGCCCCTGGGAGCCCTAGGCACGCACGGTTCGTGGCCGCGGTGTCGCTCGAAGGGCGACAATCAGCAGCGTGGGCCGTCTCATCGCTGTCGTGCTGTTCATCGCCCTCCTCGTGCCGGGCGTCCTCCTGGCGCGCGCCTGGGCCCGGGCTGCCGACCGGCGGGCGGTGGCCGGTGGATCGGTCGAGCTGGCCGAACCGACCGCCGAGGGCTCGGCCGCGCTGACGTCGCAGGCGCTGCACGGCCGCCGCTGGCGCCGGGTCGGCCTGCTGCTGGGCATCGCCGGGATCGTCGTCCTCGTCGTGCTGCAGGGCGAGTCGTCGGTCTTCCTCTGGGTGCCGGCCCTGGCGCTGGGCCTGCTGGCCGGCGTGCTGCTCGCCGAGGTCACCCGTCCCCGGCCGCGCTGGACGGCGGCGCAGCCGCCCCGCCGGCCCCGGCAGTCGGAACTGGTCTCGGGCGGGCTGGTGTGGGCGACCCGCCTGGTGTCCGTCGCGGCGCTCGCCGTCGCGGCCTGGTTGTGGTCGGGCGACGAGATCAGCACGGCCGTCGGCTGGACGGCGGTGGCCGTCCCCGCGGCGGCCTGGGTGCTGGCCGAGCTGGCGCTGCTGCGGGCGACCGTCCGGCCGCTGCCGGCGGCCGGGGCGGACGTGCCGATCGACGA